>NZ_CP027561.1:603444-905167 GCF_012974785.1 Pseudomonas fluorescens
TCGCGGGGCATCATTCGCGGGCTGGGGCACGTGGGCGCGGTGAAAAGTCCGACCTTCACGCTGGTCGAGCCCTACGAGATCGGTGACGTCCGCGCCTTTCACTTTGATCTGTATCGTCTGGTCGATCCGGAAGAGTTGGAGTTTCTCGGCATTCGCGACTATTTCGAAGACGACGCCCTGTGCCTGATCGAGTGGCCCGATAAAGGTGCAGGCTTTTTGCCAAAGCCTGACCTGACCATTACCATTAGCCCGCAAGACAGCGGGCGTTCGCTGACTATTTTGTCCCAGGGCTCGCGTGGCGAGGCCTGGTGTGCCGCTTTGGCATTGGAAACCAATTAAATGATGGGGTTAGGTATGCGCTTTCGCGCGTTGGTGGCTGCCGCTGGACTGATGTTGATGGCAGTAACCGTCAACGCTGTGGCCGAAACGAAGGTCAACAGCGTGCGCCTGTGGCGGGCGCCGGACAACACGCGCCTGGTGTTCGACCTGACCGGTCCGGTGCAACACAGCGTCTTTACCCTCACTGCACCGGATCGACTGGTGATCGACATCAATGGCGCCACCCTTGGCGCGCCGTTGAAAGTCTCCACGGCCAATACGCCGATCACCGCCATGCGTTCGGCACAGCGTACGCCGACCGATTTGCGGGTGGTCATTGACCTGAAGAAAGCCGTCACCCCGAAAAGCTTCTCGCTGGCGCCGAACGCGCAGTACGGCAACCGTCTGGTGGTCGACCTGTTCGATAACCCGGCCGATGCCGCGCCTCCACCTCCGACACCTGCGCCCGCACCAACGGTAGCGACCGTTCCGGCCGTACCGGTAACCCCGACAGAACCTGCGATCAAACTGCCTCCGGCCCCGGCCGGCAAACGCGACATCATTGTGGTGATCGACGCCGGCCACGGCGGCGAAGACCCGGGTGCGTCCGGCTCACGTGGTCAGCGCGAAAAAGACGTGGTGCTGCAGATCGCCCGTGAATTGCAACGCCAGGTCAACGGCATGAAAGGCTTCCGCGCCGAACTGACCCGTACAGGCGACTACTTCATCCCGCTGCGCGGTCGAACCGAAATCGCCCGCAAGAAGGGCGCCGACCTGTTCGTCTCGATCCACGCCGACGCCGCGCCGTCTGCGGCGGCCTTCGGGGCTTCGGTGTTTGCGTTGTCCGACCGTGGCGCAACGTCGGAGACCGCCCGTTGGCTGGCCGACAGCGAAAACCGTTCCGACCTGATCGGTGGTGCCGGCAACGTCAGCCTCGACGACAAGGACCGGATGCTCGCCGGCGTGTTGCTCGACCTGTCGATGACCGCCTCGCTGACCTCCAGTCTCAACGTCGGCCAGAAAGTCCTGAGCAACATCGGCCGGGTCACGCCGTTGCACAAGCAGCGCGTAGAACAGGCCGGGTTCATGGTGTTGAAGTCGCCGGACATTCCGTCGATCCTGGTGGAAACCGGCTTTATCTCCAACGCCAACGAAGCGAACAAACTCTCTGCTTCGAGCCACCAGCAGGCGCTGGCGCGTTCGATCAGCAGCGGCGTGCGTCAGTTCTTCCAGCAGAACCCGCCACCGGGCACCTACATTGCCTGGCTGCGTGATTCGGGCAAGATCGCCCAGGGGCCACGTGATCATCGGGTCAGCCCGGGTGAGACCCTGGCGATGATTGCCGTGCGCTATCAGGTGTCGGCCGCCACGTTGCGCAGTGCCAACAACCTGAGCAGCGATGAGTTGAAGGTCGGTCAGCACCTGACCATTCCGGGCACTGAACTGGCGTCCAAAGAATGAATCAGGTTCTGAACGCTGCCCGTATCGAACTGCTCAGCCCGAGGCTGGCGAACCAGATCGCCGCCGGTGAGGTGGTGGAGCGCCCGGCCTCGGTGATCAAGGAGTTGCTGGAAAACAGCCTAGACTCCGGCGCCAGACGCATCGACGTCGATGTCGAGCAGGGCGGCGTCAAACTGTTGCGGGTGCGCGACGATGGCAGCGGAATTTCCGCCGATGACCTGCCGCTGGCACTGGCCCGCCACGCCACCAGCAAGATCCGCAACCTCGAAGACCTCGAGCAGGTGATGAGCCTGGGTTTCCGGGGCGAGGCACTGGCGTCGATCAGCTCCGTGGCACGTCTTACCCTGACTTCCCGCACCCGTGACGCCGATCAGGCCTGGCAGGTCGAAACCGAAGGCCGTGACATGGCGCCCCGGGTACAACCGGCAGCCCATCCGGTCGGCACTTCGGTGGAAGTGCGTGACCTGTTCTTCAACACCCCGGCACGACGCAAATTCCTCAAGACTGAAAAAACCGAATTCGATCACCTGCAGGAAGTGATCAAGCGTCTGGCGCTGGCGCGTTTCGACGTGGCGTTTCACCTGCGCCACAACGGCAAGACCATCCTCAGCCTGCACGAAGCTCACGATGACGCGGCTCGCGCCCGGCGTGTGGCGGCGATCTGCGGTTCGGGCTTCCTTGAGCAGGCGTTGCCGATCGAGATCGAGCGCAATGGCTTGCACCTGTGGGGCTGGGTCGGTCTGCCGACCTTCAACCGCAGTCAGGCGGATTTGCAGTATTTCTTCGTCAACGGCCGTGCGGTGCGCGACAAACTGGTGGCCCACGCGGTGCGTCAGGCTTATCGCGATGTGTTGTTCAATGGCCGGCATCCGACGTTCGCGCTGTTCTTCGAGGTCGATCCGGCAGCGGTCGACGTCAACGTGCACCCGACCAAGCATGAAGTGCGCTTCCGTGACGGGCGCATGGTGCATGATTTTCTTTATGGCACCTTGCACCGTGCCTTGGGGGATGTGCGGCCGGAAGATCAGTTGGCCGGTTCGGTCACTACCGCGGTCGTGCGGCCAACCGGTCTCGAAGCCGGCGAATTCGGGCCGCAGGGCGAGATGCGCCTGGCCGCCAACGCGCTGCTGGAGCAACCGCAGGCACAACCGACGTTCAATACCTCGTCGAGCGCCAGTGCTGGCGGTGCTTATCAGTATCAATACACGCCGCGTCCGCAATCGACCGTGCCGGTTGCCGAGGCTCAGGCCGCGTACCGCGAGTTTTTCGCGCCGCTGCCCGAGGCCAATGCCAACGCGCTGCCGGCTGGTCAGGAAGACATTCCGCCGCTGGGGTACGCACTGGCGCAGCTCAAGGGCATCTACATTCTTTCCGAGAACGCCCAGGGCCTGGTTTTGGTGGACATGCACGCCGCTCACGAGCGGATCATGTACGAGCGCCTGAAGATCGCCATGGCCAGCGAAGGCCTCAGCGGTCAGCCGCTGCTGGTGCCGGAGTCGCTGGCGGTCAGTCAGCGCGAGGCCGATTGTGCCGAAGAGCATGCGGCGTGGTTCCAGCGTCTCGGTTTCGAATTGCAGCGTCTGGGCCCGGAAACCCTGGCGATCCGTCAGATCCCGGCCCTGCTCAAACAGGCCGAGGCCAACCGTCTGGTGGGCGACGTGTTGTCGGACTTGATGGAGTACGGCACCAGCGACCGAATCCAGGCGCATTTGAATGAACTGCTCGGCACCATGGCCTGCCACGGCGCGATCCGCGCCAACCGCCGCCTGGCCTTGCCGGAAATGAACGGCCTGCTGCGCGACATGGAAAACACCGAGCGCAGCGGTCAATGCAACCATGGCCGGCCGACCTGGACCCAACTGGGCCTGGACGATCTGGACAAACTGTTCCTGCGCGGTCGTTGATGAGCCAGCTTCCTCCAGCGATTTTCCTGATGGGCCCGACCGCTGCGGGCAAGACCGACCTGGCCATCGAGCTGACCAAGGTACTGCCGTGCGAGCTGATCAGTGTCGATTCGGCGCTGGTTTATCGCGGCATGGACATTGGCACGGCCAAACCGTCGAAAGAGCTGCTGGCCGAGTACCCCCACCGCCTGATCGACATTCTCGACCCGGCCGAGGCTTATTCGGCTGCGGATTTCCGCCGCGACGCTTTGCAGGCGATGGCCGAAATCACCGCACGCGGAAAAATTCCGCTGCTGGTGGGCGGCACGATGCTCTATTACAAGGCTTTGGTCGAAGGTCTGGCCGATATGCCGGCGGCGGATCCCGAGATTCGCGCGCAGATTGAAGAAGAGGCTGCACGCCTTGGCTGGCAAGCCCTGCACGATCAACTGGCGGCAATCGATCCGGAGTCGGCGGCGCGTATTCATCCGAACGATCCACAGCGCCTGAGTCGTGCGCTGGAAGTCTATCGGGTCAGCGGTCAGAGCATGACTGAACTTCGGCTGAAACAATCTGTACAAAGTACTGAAGCGGCGGCATCGGGACGGCAACAATTGCCCTATACTGTCGCGAACTTGGCCATTGCTCCGGCAAATCGTCAGGTACTGCACGACCGCATTAAACAAAGATTCACAAATATGCTGGAACAGGGATTCATCGACGAGGTCGTAGCCCTGCGTAATAGAAGTGACCTGCATGCCGGGTTGCCGTCTATACGTGCGGTAGGCTACCGCCAGGTCTGGGATTACCTGGATGGCAAGCTGACGGCGGCCGAAATGCAGGAGCGGGGCATCATCGCCACGCGCCAATTGGCCAAACGCCAGTTTACCTGGCTGCGCAGCTGGGACGATTTGCACTGGCTCGACAGTCTGGATTGCGACAATCTGCCACGCACCTTGAAATACCTTGGGACCATCTCCATATTGGGCTGAGTCCTTGCAATTGCCGTCTATCCTTGGGGGTGTGGCGGCAAAAGCCATCTGATTACCTATTTTTTATATTGAATCCTTAAAGGAGTGCGGCACATGTCAAAAGGGCATTCGCTACAAGACCCTTACTTGAATACTTTACGTAAAGAGAAAGTGGGGGTTTCCATCTACCTGGTCAACGGTATCAAACTGCAAGGCACGATCGAATCGTTCGACCAGTTCGTTATCCTGCTGAAGAACACCGTCAGCCAGATGGTTTACAAACACGCTATCTCTACAGTCGTGCCGGTTCGTCCAATTCGTCTGCCAAGCGCAACCGAATCCGAAGCAGGTGACGCTGAGCCAGGTAACGCCTAATAGGAGTCTCCTTTGTTCTTTGAGCGCCACGGTGGTGGTGAACGAGTCATCCTCGTTCACTTGGATGGACAGGACCCTGAGGCGCGCGAAGATCCGCAGGAGTTTCAGGAACTGGCAAATTCGGCAGGCGCCGAGACCGTTGCGTTTTTTAACGTGCCGCGTCATCGGCCAACCGCCAAATACCTGATCGGCAGCGGCAAGGTCGAGGAACTGCGCGACCTGGTACACGCCGAAGAAGCCGATCTGGTGATCTTCAATCACGTCCTTACGCCCAGTCAGGAACGCAACCTCGAACGTGTCTTCGAGTGTCGCGTGATCGACCGTACCGGTCTGATTCTCGATATTTTCGCCCAACGCGCCCGTACCCATGAGGGCAAGCTCCAGGTAGAACTGGCCCAGCTTGACCATATGAGCACCCGGCTGGTTCGTGGCTGGACTCACCTTGAGCGTCAGGGTGGTGGTATCGGCATGCGCGGTCCGGGTGAAACCCAGCTCGAAACCGACCGCCGTCTGCTGCGGGTTCGCCTGCGCCAGATCAAGGGCCGGCTGGAAAAGGTTCGCAGTCAGCGCGAGCAGTCGCGTCGTGGCCGCTCCCGCGCGGATATTCCTACCGTGTCTCTTGTGGGCTATACCAACGCCGGCAAATCCACGCTGTTCAATAACGTGACGAAATCCGAGGTGTACGCGGCCGACCAACTGTTCGCCACGCTGGACCCGACCCTGCGCCGTCTGGAACTGGACGACCTGGGGCCGATTGTCCTGGCCGACACCGTGGGTTTCATTCGTCATCTGCCCCACAAGCTGGTCGAGGCATTTCGGTCTACGCTCGAAGAGTCGAGCAATTCCGACCTGCTGTTGCACGTGATCGATGCGGCCGAACCGGATCGCATGTTGCAGATCGAGCAGGTGATGGTGGTGCTGGGCGAGATTGGTGCTCAGGACTTGCCGATCCTCGAGGTCTATAACAAACTCGATTTGCTTGAAGGCGTTGAGCCACAAATCCAGCGCGACGAGAACGGCAAGCCTCAACGGGTCTGGTTGTCGGCGCGTGATGGCACTGGTCTGGAATTGCTTGAGCAAGCCATTGCCGAATTGCTGGGCAGTGATTTGTTTGTCGGAACCTTGCGTTTGCCCCAGCGGTTTGCGCGTCTGCGTGCACAGTTCTTCGAGCTGGGCGCGGTACAGAAAGAAGAATACGACGAAGAAGGTGTCAGCTTGCTGGCCATTCGATTGCCGCGCTCGGAGCTCAATCGACTGGTCAGCCGTGAAGGCGTTGTGCCGACGGAGTTCATCGAGCAACACACTTTGCAATAAAAGCCTGAAAAAGCGGTTGTGCCGCAACGGCAGGCATTCTGTAGCATTGGTCGGCGCGCCGTGGGTGCGTCTTTGCTTTATCAGATGGAGAGCGCTATGGCTTGGAATGAGCCGGGTGGCAACTCGAACAATCAGGATCCCTGGGGTGGCAAGCGTCGCAACAATGGCGACCGCAAGGGGCCGCCGGATCTCGACGAGGCCTTCCGAAAGCTGCAGGAAAGCCTGAACGGGTTGTTCGGTGGTGGAAAGAAACGTGGTGACGATGGTGGTGGTCCGGGCAAGAGTGGCGGCTTCGGCGGCCTGCTCGGCATTGGCCTCGTCGTGCTTGCGGCCGTGTGGCTGTACAGCGCGGTGTACGTGGTGGACGAGCAGGAGCAGGCCGTGGTGCTGCGCTTCGGCAAGTACTACGAAACCGTCGGCCCGGGCCTGAACATCTACTTCCCGCCGATCGACAAGAAGTACATGGAGAACGTCACGCGCGAGCGTGCCTACACCAAGCAGGGCCAGATGCTGACCGAAGACGAGAACATCGTCGAAGTGCCGCTGACCGTGCAGTACAAGATCAGCAACCTGCAGGACTTCGTGCTGAACGTCGACCAGCCGGAAATCAGCCTGCAACACGCGACCGACAGTGCGCTGCGCCATGTGGTGGGTTCCACCGCGATGGACCAGGTGCTGACCGAGGGTCGTGAGCTGATGGCCAGCGAGATCAAGGAGCGTCTGCAACGCTTCCTCGATACCTATCGCACCGGTATCACCGTCACCCAGGTCAACGTACAGAGCGCAGCGGCACCGCGTGAGGTGCAGGAAGCCTTCGATGACGTGATCCGTGCCCGTGAAGACGAGCAGCGTTCGCGCAACCAGGCTGAAACCTACGCCAACGGTGTGGTGCCGGAAGCCCGTGGTCAGGCCCAGCGCATCCTTGAAGATGCCAACGGTTATCGCGACGAAACAGTCTCGCGCGCCAAGGGTGAGGCTGATCGTTTCACCAAGCTGGTAGCCGAATACCGCAAGGCGCCCGAGGTTACTCGTCAGCGTCTGTACCTGGACACCATGCAGGAAGTCTTCAGCAGCACCAGCAAGGTGCTCGTGACCGGTAACAAGAACGGCCAGAGCAACCTGCTTTACCTGCCGCTGGACAAGATGATTCAAAACAGTTCGGGCAGCAATTCACCGGTCACCGGTTCGGCTGCCGCCAGCAACAACACGGACGTCACGCCGCATGTCACTGACCTGCCGCAAACGCGTACAAGGGAGACCCGCTGATGAGCAATAAATCGCTGATCGCCCTGATCGTTGGCGTTGTTGTGGTTCTGGTTGGCTGGAACTGCTTCTACATCGTGGCTCAGACCGAGCGAGCGGTGTTGCTGCAGTTCGGTCGTGTGGTTCAGGCCGATGTTCAGCCAGGTCTGCATGTGAAAGTGCCTTACGTTAACCAGGTGCGTAAATTCGACGCACGCCTGATGACGCTGGACGCACCGACACAACGCTTCCTGACCCTGGAAAAGAAAGCCGTGATGGTCGATGCCTACGCCAAGTGGCGCGTGAAAGATGCCGAGCGCTTCTACACCGCGACTTCCGGCCTCAAGCAGATTGCTGACGAGCGTTTGTCCCGTCGTCTGGAGTCGGGCCTGCGTGACCAGTTCGGCAAGCGCACCCTGCACGAAGTGGTGTCGGGTGAGCGTGATGCGCTGATGGCTGACATCACCGCATCGCTGAACAAGATGGCGGAAAAAGAGCTGGGTATCGAAGTGGTCGATGTCCGGGTCAAGGCCATCGACCTGCCGAAGGAAGTGAACCGCAGCGTGTTCGAACGTATGAGCACAGAGCGTGAGCGTGAAGCTCGCGAGCACCGCGCCAAGGGTAACGAACTGGCCGAAGGCATCCGTGCCGACGCCGATCGTCAACGCCGCGTGCTGCTGGCTGAAGCCTATCGTGAATCCGAAGAGATTCGCGGTGACGGTGACGCCCAGGCTGCTGCGATCTACTCCAAGGCCTACAGTCAGGATCAGGAGTTCTACGGTTTCTACCGTAGCCTGCGTGCCTACCGTGAAAGCTTCGCGAACAAATCCGACGTCATGGTCCTCGACCCAAGCAGCGACTTCTTCCGTTACCTGGAAAAGTCCAAGCCTTGATACAACGTTGACCTGAATCATTCCGCCCGGCGGCTAAAACCTCGGGCGGGGTGATCCTTTGGGAAAACGTGTGTATGATGCGGCAGCCGGGAAATTCCCGGCTTTTTTGCGTCTGCATGTTTGATTGCTGTTTTTGTTGCAGAAGAACGGGTTGAATGGCCCGACAGTTTTTCGAGGAAAGTGATGGGCGAAGCCGGTAACAGGCCTTTCGCCGCGTCGTTCATGCGCGTGCGTTTTGAACGAGCCGGTCATTTTCTGCTTCACTCAAGGCTCGCCCTCGGGCTGGCCGCCCGGATCTAAGGGGAATGGCGTAATGGCAACGGTAGACCGCTGGCTGCTGCCAGATGGCATCGAAGAAGTACTGCCACCGGAAGCGGCGCGCATTGAAGTTGCGCGTCGTCAGGTGTTGGATCTGTTCCAGAGCTGGGGTTACGAGTTTGTCGTGACTCCCCATATCGAGTACCTGGAATCCCTGCTGACCGGCGCGGGCCAGGACCTGGATCTGCGTACCTTCAAGGTCATCGACCCGCAATCGGGCCGGCAGATGGGGTTCCGTGCCGACATCACGCCGCAGGTGGCGCGCATCGATGCGCACACTCTGCGTCGCGAAGGTCCGAGCCGTCTGTGCTACGCCGGCAGCGTGCTGCATGCCCAGCCGCGTGCCTTGTCGTCCTCGCGCAGCCCGATCCAGTTGGGTGCCGAGTTGTACGGCGATGCGAGCCCGAGCAGCGACGTTGAAGTCATCAGCCTGATGCTGGCCATGCTGCAACTGGCCGACGTGCCGGATGTGCACATGGATCTGGGGCATGTCGGCATTTACCGCGGTCTGGCTCAGGCGGCCGGTCTGTCGGGTGAAGTCGAGCAGCAGTTGTTCGATGCGTTGCAACGCAAGGCCATCGACGAGGTCATTACCTTGACCGAAGGCCTGCCGGCCGATCTGTCCGGCATGCTGCGTGCGCTGGTCGACCTGTGCGGCGACCGTGAAGTGCTGAGTGCTGCCCGTGAGCGTCTGGCCAATGCGCCGGCGCCGGTATTGGCTGCGCTGGAAGATTTGCTGGCGATCGCCGAGCGACTGTCGGCGCGCTTCCCGGAACTGCCGCTGTACTTCGATCTGGGCGAGTTGCGCGGTTACCACTACCACACCGGTGTGGTGTTCGCGGTGTTCGTGCCGGGTGTTGGCCAGTCCATCGCTCAGGGCGGTCGCTATGACGACATCGGTGCCGACTTCGGTCGCGCCCGTCCGGCAACCGGCTTTTCCACCGATTTGAAAACCCTGGTGACCCTGGGGCGTGCTGAGGTCGAGCTACCGTCTGGCGGTATCTGGATGCCTGACAGTACGGATGCGGCACTCTGGCAGCAGGTTTGCCAGTTGCGCAGTGAGGGTCAGCGTGTCGTTCAGGCGTTGCCTGGACAACCTTTGGCCGCCGCCCGTGATGCGGACTGCGACCGGCAATTGATCCAGCAGAACGGGCTTTGGCAAGTATCGCCACTGGCTTCTTGAGTTTTCCTGCCGGCCACCGCCGGCACCAAGTTTGCGCGAATGAGGACAAGTGTTATGGGTAAGAATGTCGTAGTCCTGGGCACCCAGTGGGGTGATGAGGGCAAAGGCAAGATCGTTGATCTGCTGACCGAACATGCTGCCGCCGTAGTGCGCTACCAAGGTGGCCACAACGCTGGCCACACACTGGTGATCGACGGTGAAAAAACCGTCCTGCACCTGATCCCGTCGGGCGTGCTGCGCGAAGGCGTGCAGTGCCTGATCGGCAATGGCGTGGTGGTTGCGCCCGATGCCCTGCTGCGTGAGATCACCAAGCTGGAAGAGAAAGGCGTACCGGTGCGCGAGCGTCTGCGTATCAGCCCGTCCTGCCCGCTGATCCTGTCCTTCCACGTGGCGCTGGACCAGGCCCGTGAAAAGGCCCGTGGCGAGCTGAAGATCGGCACCACCGGTCGCGGCATCGGCCCGGCGTACGAAGACAAGGTTGCACGTCGAGGCCTGCGCGTTGGCGACCTGCTCAACATGCCGCGCTTCGAAGACAAGCTGCGTGAACTGGTGGACTACCACAACTTCATGCTGGTCGGTTACTACAAAGAGCCTGCCATCGAGTTCGAAAAGACCCTGGCCGAGTGCAAGGAATACGCCGAGCTGCTCAAGCCGTTGATGCTGGACGTGACGGCTGAGCTGCACGACCTGCGTCGCGCCGGCAAAGACATCATGTTCGAAGGTGCCCAGGGTTCGTTGCTCGACATCGACCACGGTACCTATCCGTACGTGACCAGCTCCAACACCACCGCCGGTGGCGTGGCGACCGGTTCGGGCGTTGGCCCGATGTTCCTGGACTACATCCTGGGCATCACCAAGGCTTACACCACTCGCGTAGGTTCCGGTCCGTTCCCGACCGAGCTGTTCGACGAAGTCGGTGCGCACCTGGCCAAGCAAGGTCACGAATTCGGTGCGACCACTGGCCGTGCCCGCCGTTGCGGCTGGTTCGACGCCGTTATCCTGCGTCGCGCTATCGATGTGAACAGCATCTCGGGCATCTGCCTGACCAAGCTGGACGTACTCGACGGCCTGGAAACCATCAACATCTGTACCGGCTACAAAGATGCGCAAGGCAATGCCGTTGCTCCGACTGACGCTGACAGCTACGTAGGCCTGCAGCCTGTGTACGAAGAAGTGCCAGGCTGGACCGAATCGACCGTGGGTGCCAAGACCCTGGAAGAGCTGCCGGTCAACGCTCGTGCCTACATCAAACGCGTTGAAGAATTGATCGGCGCGCCGATCGACATTATTTCGACGGGCCCGGACCGCAACGAAACCATCGTTCTGCGTCATCCGTTCGCTTGATAAGTCGTTGATGTAAAAACACAAAGGCCCCTTTATCGGGGCCTTTGTCGTTTATGCCTGTTGGACGGCATGACCTTTGCTGTGAATCTGTCTACAAGAGTGCCATCAAATTAATGGCGTCAGAAGTAGAGGGATTCACAGTGTCGGCCGTTCTCTCACTGTTACAAAGCCGTTTGTTGCGGCCCGTATTCGTTACCCTTGGTATCGCCCTTTTGGTGCAGGTGTTGGTGGCCGTTGCCCTGACGCGGAGCACCGTCACCGCGCTGGAAGCCGACCTGGGCACTCGCCTGGGCGCCGACAGCCAGAAGCTCTCCGGTGAGCTGGAGCAGGCCGGGCGTGAAGTCACGTCGAGCCTCGACAACCTCTCTTCAAGTACCCGTCAGCGTCTTACCGCCGGTCTTTCCTCGCGTCTGAAGGAAGAGCAGGCGCAGCTGCGTGCGACTCTGGAAAAAGACCTGAAGGATTCGGCCAATGATATGGCCCAGTTGCTGGCCTCGGTGGCGCCTCGTGCCATGTGGGACAGCGACGTGCCGACCCTGTCCGAATTCGCCCGCCGGGCCCAACGCAATCCCAACGTGCTGTTCGTGGTGTATGACGACGCCACCGGCCAGCATCTGACCCGCTACCTCAACCGCGAAAACCCGATCAACAAGACCCTTTTGGAAAAGGGTCAGGGTGAGCGAGCGCTGGACAAAGTGCTGGATGCGGCGAAGAACGATCCGTCGGTCTACTACCTCGAAGCCTCGATCAACCCCAATGGCGTGGAAATCGGCAAGGTGCTGATGGGGGTCTCGACCGCCTCGGTCGAAACCGATCTGGCGGCGCTCGATCAGCGCTTCACGGCGCTGATTGCCAGCAGCGACCAGCTGGTTGGCGACAGCCTCAAAGGTGCTGCTGCCGACAGTGCCACCGCCATGCGTGCGCGCCTGCAATCGGCGCAGTCCACGGCGGCCGAAATGAAGGCCAACACCTCCAATACCGTGCAGGACGCTGCAGCAACCCTGCGTTGGCGCATCGGCATGGGCCTGGCGCTGGTGGGTGCCGGCGTGCTGTTGCTGTTGGCGGTGGTGCTCGGCCATCGCGTGGTCAACCGCCTGAAGATGCTCAATGCTGCGATGGATGACCTGGCGGCAGGCGAGGGCGACTTGACCAAGCGCGTACAGATCAACAGCAAGGACGAAATTGGCGACATGGCTTCGGCAGTCAACCGCTTTGTGGATAAGTTGCAGCCGATCGTGCGCGAGGCCGGGGATGTGGCTCAGCGTACCGGTGAGGAAATTGGTGCTATGACCCTGCGCAATGCTGGCGCTGATGCAGCGGCCGGGATGCAGCGCGATGAAGTGGCTGAAAGCCTGCGCGCGTTGTCGCAAATGGCTGATGAGGCGCAGTCGGAAAGTCATGCGATGCAGGCGGCGTTGAAGCAGGTTGTGGATATTCGCCAAGCCACCGACGAAAATACTCGCACCTCGGCGAAGGTCGGCAGCCTGATCGAGGCGCTGGCGGGGCAGGTCGATACCGGCGCGAAAGTCATCGAGCGGCTGGCGCAGCAGAGTGAACAGATTGAAGTGGTGCTGACCGTGATTCACGGTATCGCCGAGCAGACCAACCTGCTGGCGCTCAACGCTGCGATCGAAGCAGCTCGAGCCGGTGAAACCGGACGAGGCTTTGCGGTGGTGGCGGATGAAGTGCGCGCACTGGCGAGCAAGACTCAAAGCTCCACCGGTGACATTCAGGCGCACATCGTGGCGTTGCAGCAGGGCGCCCGTGAGGCGGTGGAGGCGATCGGTCAGGCCGGGCGTCAGGCCAGCGAAGGCTTGCTGGTGCTGCGTGACAGTGCACGGCTGCAGCAATCGGTACAGGCGTCGGTCGAGCAGGTGCACGCGGCGATTGGTTTGGCGACCCAGGCCGCGGCGCATCAGGCGCAGGGCGCGCAGGCTGTGCGTGGGCGAGTCGAGACGATCCATGCCCAAGCCGAGAAAGCCGCTCAGGCAGTGGTTGAAACCACGGCCAGCGGCAAAGTGCTGGATGGTCTGGCGGCGCAACTCAAGGCGAGCCTGGGGCAGTTCCGGGCCTGATAGTGCGGGTAAAAAAATCGCAGCTTCGGCTGCGATTTTTTATCGGCTCAAATACATTCGGGTTGTCAGCAGGTAGACGGGCAGCCCCGACACCACAATCAACAACGCCGCATAAGGCGCCGCTGCGGCAAACTCGACGTTCGCGGTGTGTGCCCACACCTCGGTCGCCAAGGTGTTGAGGCCGGTCGGACTCAGCAACAGTGTCGCCGTCAGCTCCTTCATGGCATCCAAAAACACCAGAGCAAACGCTGCGCCCAGTGCCGGGAAAATGATTGGCAGGGTTACTCGACAAAATGCCGTGAACGACGATGCGCCGAGGGTGCGTGCGGCTTCCTCCAGTTGCGGTGCGGCCTTGTTCAGTGCCGTGCGGATCGGTGCCTGAGCCAGCGGCAGAAACAGCAACGCATAAGCGATCAGCAACAGCGCGGAGGTCTGATACAGCGCCGGCAGGTAATGCAGGGCGAAATACACCAGCGTCAGTGCGATCACCAATCCCGGCAGGGCGTGCAGCAGATAGGGCAGGCGCTCGGCCCAGATCGCCAATTGGCCTTTGTAGCGTACGACCAGCAACCCGACCGGCACCGCCAGCACCAGACACAGTCCCGCGCCACCCAGCGACAGCGCCAATGAAGACAGCAAAGCTTCAGTGATCGCTGCAACCGGGAATGCCGCTGACGATCCCACGGCGAGCCAGTACGCCAGCATCCCCAGTGGAATGCCGCTGCCGACAATCGCCAGCATCAGGCAATACAGTTGGCCGGCAATCGCCCAAGGCCCCAGTTGCACTTGTTCGGCCCGGCGTGCCGCGCCCTGGCCGGTCCGCACATGGCGGCCCTTGCCGCGTACCCGCAGTTCCAGCCACAGCAGCATCAAACACAGCGCCAGCAGCACCGCCGACAGCATTGCCGCATTGGCATTGCTGAATTCCAGTTCGAATTGCTGATAGATCGCGGTGGTGAAGGTTTGCAGACCAATGATCGACAGTGCGCCGAATTCCACCAGCATGTGCAGCGCAATCAGCAGCGAACCGGCCAGCAACGAAGGCCAGAGCAGGGGCAGGGTGACGCGGAAAAACACGCCCCGGCGATTCTGTCCCAGCGTTCGGGCGGACTCCTCAAGGGATGGATCGAGATTGCGCAGCGTGGCTGCCACCGGCAGGAAGATCAGCGGATATTTCGACAGGCTCATCACCAGAATCGCTCCGCCGAGTCCTTCGAACTGCGCGCTGAGCGATACCCAGGTAAAACTGCTGACGAATGCCGGTACCGCGAACGGCAGGCAAAGAACCACACCCCACAGGCGCCGGCCCGGCAGATTACTGCGTTCCAGCAGCCAGGCCAGTGACAGACCGATCACGCCGCAAGTGACCGTTACCCCGACCATCAACGCCAGTGTGTTGCGCAGCAGGCCGAACACGTAAGGGCGCCACAGCAAATGCAGCGCCTCGGACCAGCCCGCCTGCCAGGCTTTAAGGCCGACGTAGGCCAGTGGCAACAGGCTCATCACCACCAGCAGCAATACCGGCAGTACCAGCCAGATCGACGGCCGCTTGCGCCGTGGCACGTAACCCCCGCGCGTGACGGGGGCGGATAACGAGGCGCTCATCAGTTCAGGCCAACTTCGCGTTCCAGATCCAGCGCTTCCTCGGCATTGCCCAGATCGGCCGGGGTAACATCCGGCGCTTCCAGCTCACTGAAAGGCTTGAGGCCGCGATCCGATTCCATGCCGTTGTGCAACGGATACTCGGCGGTGGTCTGGGTGATTACCCGCTGGCCTTCTTCACTGGCCATGTAGGCAAGAAATTGCTGGGCTTCTTTTGGATGCTTGCTGGATTTCAGCACGGCTGCGCTGGAGACGGTGATCAAGCCGCCCACGTCGCCGCCGGTGAAGTAATGCAGTTTGGAGTCGAGCTTGCCTTTCTCCCGTTGCAGGGCGAACCAGTAGTAGTTGTTCACCAGTACGGTGGCGACTTCGCCGTTTTCGACAGCCTTGAGGGCAACCATGTTGTTGCTGTAGGTCTTGCCGAAGGCGCGCAGGCCGGTCAGCCATTCTTCGGCGGCTTCACGGCCATGCTTTTTGATGATGGCGACGGCCTGTTCCTGGAAGGCACCGCTGGTGGGCACGAAACCGACCTTGCCTTGCCACTGCGGATCGGCGAAATCCAGGACCGACTTGGGCAGGTCTTTTTCATCGACCAGCTTCGGGTTGAAGGCGACTACGCGAACCCGTGCAGTGACGCCGATCCAGGTGCCATTGCCTGCGACATATTTTTTCGGCAGGACTGCCAGAGTGGCATCGTCGGTCCTGGCCAGCAGGCCGAGTTCTCCGAGGTTGTTCAGTGGTGGGGATTCTTCGGTGTAGATGACGTCGGCGGGAGAGCGGTCGCCTTCTTCGATGATCTGGCTGGCGAGCTGGTTGCTGCTGCCCTTGCGCACATTGACGTGAATGCCGGTCTTGGCTTCGAAGGCTTTGGCGATCGCGTCGCCGACTTCCTTGTGTTGACCGTTGTAGAGCGTCAGGGAAACCGCGTCGGCAGCCTGGGTGAGGGGAGTGGCGAGTGCCAGGCCGAGCAGGGTGAAGGTCAAGCCGCGGCGCAGGGTATTTCGAAACATCATTCGCAGGGTTCCTCACTGTCGCATTGCAAAAACTTGCAACAATGATAAACGATATCGTTTCTCAAGTGCGCCTTGCGGGGGAGAAGGTGTGTCTGGTAGGCGCTGTTTCTCGAGTTTTTCCAAACCCCGGAAACGCAAAAACCCGCTTTCGCGGGTTTTTGTGAGATTCAAGATCGTGACCTTGAATTTGAATTGGTGCCCAGAAGAAGACTCGAACTTCCACGACCGTAAGGTCACCAGCACCTGAAGCTGGCGTGTCTACCAATTTCACCATCTGGGCTTCATCTTCAGCGTTACCGCTGTTGATGTGGCGCACTATACGGAGCACCTTTTGATCTGTAAACCCCTGATTTGATTTTAATAAATCATTTTCAGAAAAAGGCGGGGCGTAGAATGCAAAAAACCCGCTTTCGCGGGTTTTTGTGTGAGTCTTGAAACTGATCTAGTCTCAAACTCGAAATTGGTGCCCAGAAGAAGACTCGAACTTCCACGACCGTAAGGTCACCAGCACCTGAAGCTGGCGTGTCTACCAATTTCACCATCTGGGCATCTCGGCAACGTGTGTACGTCGTCGATGGCGCGCACTATACGGAGCGCCTTTTTAACTGTAAACCCCTGCCAGCAAAAAAAATGGTTTTTTTTACCAGCGGTGTTCAAAACGCCTTTCAGACGTCGATACAAGGCCTCAGATGTCCCTTATAGAGTCGGAAATTTCCCGTTTGATGGCGCCTATGCCAAACTAACCCGCATATAGACAAGGTGAAAACTCTCTAATGGCCGATTGGCAGTCCCTCGATCCCGAGGCCGCTCGTGAAGCGGAAAAATATGAAAACCCTATTCCCAGCCGCGAACTGATCCTTCAGCACCTTGCTGACCGGGGTTCGCCTGCTGCCCGCGAGCAACTGGTCGAAGAGTTTGGTCTGACCACAGAAGACCAGATCGAAGCCCTGCGCCGCCGCCTGCGCGCCATGGAGCGCGACGCTCAATTGATCTACACCCGCCGTGGCACGTATGCGCCGGTGGACAAGCTCGACCTGATCCTCGGTCGCATCAGCGGTCACCGCGACGGTTTCGGCTTCCTGGTGCCGGATGACGGTTCCGACGACCTGTTCATGAGCCCGGCGCAGATGCGTCTGGTGTTCGATGGCGACCGTGCCCTGGCTCGTGTTTCCGGCCTGGATCGCCGTGGTCGCCGTGAAGGCGTGATCGTCGAAGTGGTGTCCCGTGCCCACGAAAGCATCGTCGGACGCTACTTCGAAGAGGGCGGCATCGGCTTCGTCGTTGCGGACAACCCGAAAATCCAGCAGGAAGTGCTGGTCACTCCCGGCCGCAACGCCAACGCCCAGATCGGTCAGTTCGTCGAGGTGAAGATCACCCACTGGCCGACTCCGCGCTTCCAGCCGCAAGGCGATGTGATCGAAGTCGTCGGCAACTACATGGCGCCGGGCATGGAAATCGATGTCGCCCTGCGCACCTATGACATTCCGCACGTCTGGCCTGAAGCCGTTCTGAAGGAAGCCGGCAAGCTCAAGCCGGAAGTCGAAGAGAAAGACAAAGAGAAGCGCATCGACCTGCGCCATCTGCCGTTCGTCACCATCGACGGCGAAGATGCCCGGGATTTCGACGATGCGGTCTACTGCGAATCCAAGCCAGGCAAGCTGCGCCTGTTCTCCGGTGGCTGGAAGTTGTACGTGGCGATTGCCGACG
The DNA here is from genome assembly GCF_012974785.1 of Pseudomonas fluorescens. Classification (GTDB taxonomy): domain Bacteria; phylum Pseudomonadota; class Gammaproteobacteria; order Pseudomonadales; family Pseudomonadaceae; genus Aquipseudomonas; species Aquipseudomonas fluorescens_BT. Next base: position 621,144 of record NZ_CP027561.1, read on the forward strand.
TTTCCAGCTATGTGAAGATCGGCTCGGCTCTGGACAACGAAGCCCAGGTGCGCGGCAACTCGGTGTACTTCCCCGAGCGCGTGGTGCCGATGCTGCCGGAGCAACTCTCCAACGGCCTGTGCTCGCTGAATCCGCATGTCGATCGTCTGGCCATGGTTTGCGAGATGACCATCTCCAAGTCCGGCGAAATGACCGACTACTGCTTCTATGAAGCGGTGATCCACTCCCACGCCCGCCTGACCTACAACAAGGTCAGCGCGATGCTGGAAACGCCGAAGGCTACCGAGGGGCGCAAGCTTCGCGGCGAATACACCGACGTCCTGCCGCATCTCAAGCAGCTCTACGCGCTGTACAAAGTGTTGCTGGCCGCCCGTCACGTGCGTGGCGCGATCGATTTCGAAACCCAGGAAACCCGGATCATCTTCGGTTCCGAGCGCAAGATTGCCGAAATCCGTCCGACCACCCGTAACGACGCGCACAAGTTGATCGAGGAATGCATGCTGGCGGCCAACGTGGCCACCGCTGAATTCCTGAAGAAGCACGAAATCCCTGCGCTGTACCGCGTCCACGACGGCCCGCCCCCGGAGCGTCTGGAAAAACTCCGTGCGTTCCTCGGCGAGCTCGGCCTGTCGCTGCATAAAGGCAAGGACGGCCCGTCGCCGAAGGACTATCAGGCCCTGTTGGCGAGCATCAAGGACCGTCCGGATTTCCACCTGATCCAGACCGTGATGCTGCGCTCCCTGAGCCAGGCGGTGTACAGCGCCCAGAACGAAGGCCACTTCGGCCTGAACTACGAAGCCTATACCCACTTCACTTCGCCGATCCGTCGTTACCCTGACCTGCTCACGCACCGGGCGATTCGCAGCGTGATCCATTCGAAACAGGACACCCCGCACGTTCGCCGTGCCGGTGCGATGACCATTCCGAAGGCGCGCATCTACCCGTACGACGAAGCGGCGCTGGAGCAACTCGGCGAGCAGTGCTCGATGAGCGAGCGCCGTGCCGACGAAGCGACCCGTGACGTGGTGAACTGGCTCAAGTGCGAGTTCATGAAGGATCGCGTGGGCGAATCGTTCCCTGGTGTAATCACTGCCGTGACCGGTTTCGGTCTGTTCGTCGAACTGACCGATATTTACGTCGAAGGTCTGGTACACGTGACGGCGCTGCCGGGCGATTACTACCACTTCGACCCTGTGCACCATCGTCTGGCAGGCGAACGCACCGGTCGCAGCTTCCGTCTTGGCGATACCGTTGAAGTGCGCGTCATGCGTGTCGATCTCGACGAGCGCAAGATCGACTTCGAGATGGCTGAAAAAACCATCAGCGCGCCGATCGGCCGCAAAAAGCGTGGCGCCGAGCCGACCGCTCCAGCGGCCAAGGTTGTGGAAGAGAAGGCTCCGGCAAAATCCGCCAGCCGTCGTCCGGCCAAGGAAAAGGCCGTCGAGGCCTATCGTCCAAGCGATGCCGTGGCGAAAAACGCCGAGCTGCGCAAAAGCCGTGAGATGAAGAAGGCCTTGCTGGCCGACGCCAAAAACGGTGGTAAAGCGGCGTCCGGGGGAAAGACCGGACGGTCGGCGCCTGACAAGGCTTCCGGCGGCAAGCCAGCCAAACCGAGCAAACACCGCAAGGGCCCGCCAAAAGCGGGTTCCGCTCCAGCCAAAAGCGGCGGGGCACGTAAACCGAAGGCGAAGTCATGAGTCAGTTGGAAAAAATCTACGGCGTTCACGCGGTAGAAGCGTTGCTGCGTCACCACCCAAAACGCGTCAAGCAGATCTGGCTGGCTGAAAGCCGCAACGATCCACGGGTACAGACGCTGATCGAGCTGGCCAACGAAAACCGCGTTCAGGTCGGTCAGGCCGAGCGCCGCGAAATGGACGCCTGGGTCGAAGGCGTGCACCAGGGCGTGGTGGCGGACGTCAGCCCGAGCCAGGTCTGGGGCGAGGCGATGCTCGACGAGCTGCTCGATCGCACCGAAGGCGCGCCGCTGCTGCTGGTGCTCGACGGCGTGACCGATCCGCACAACCTCGGCGCTTGCCTGCGTTCGGCGGACGCTGCCGGTGCGCTGGCGGTCATCGTGCCGAAAGACAAGTCGGCCACCCTGACGCCGGTCGTGCGTAAAGTGGCTTGCGGCGCGGCGGAAGTGATTCCGCTGGTGGCCGTGACCAACCTTGCGCGCACCCTGGAAAAACTTCAGCAGCGTGGTCTGTGGGTTGTCGGCACGGCGGGTGAGGCCGAGGTCAGCATCTATGACCAGGACCTGACCGGCCCGACCATCCTGATCATGGGGGCCGAAGGCAAAGGCATGCGTCGCCTGACCCGTGAGCACTGCGACTACCTGGTGAACCTGCCGATGGCCGGTAGCGTCAGCAGCCTCAACGTATCGGTTGCGACCGGTGTGTGCCTGTTCGAGGCCCAGCGCCAGCGCGGTGCCAAGGCCAAGGCGGCTGCCAAGAAGCCTTAAGCCTTACGCCGATTCAAATGTGGGAGCGGGCTTGCTCGCGAAAGCGGTGTGTCATTCAGCAAAAATGTTGGATGTGATGCCGCATTCGCGAGCAAGCCCGCTCCCACATTGGTTCTGCGCAAAGGTGCAGATTGGTAAAGTGAATGAACTGTTCAAATAATCACCAATTGCCTTGCACCTCTTCAGTCCCTTCTCTACAATTGCGCCCCTTGCTGTGACGGCAGGCACGCATGTGCCCCGCGCCGGCAAGTCCATAAGTGTCATTCACTCCTTGTCTGACCGTTTTTGAGCGGCAGGCTACAACCCGTAAGGAGCATTCATGCGTCATTACGAAATCATCTTTCTGGTCCACCCTGACCAGAGCGAGCAAGTCGGCGGCATGGTTGAGCGTTACACCAAGCTGATCGAAGAAGACGGCGGCAAAATCCACCGTCTGGAAGACTGGGGCCGTCGTCAACTGGCCTACGCAATCAACAATGTTCACAAGGCTCACTACGTGATGCTGAACGTTGAGTGCACCGGCAAGGCCCTGGCCGAGCTGGAAGACAACTTCCGCTACAACGATGCTGTGATCCGTAACCTGGTCATCCGTCGCGACGAAGCCGTTACCGGCCAGTCCGAGATGCTCAAGGCTGAAGAAAACCGCAGTGAGCGCCGTGAGCGTCGCGAACGTCCTGAGCACGATGGCAGCGCCGATGGCGATGACAGCGATAGCGACAGCGACAACAGCGATAACGCTGACGAGTAATCCACGGACCTTTTAAGGAGCCTATCAAATGGCACGTTTCTTCCGTCGTCGTAAATTCTGCCGCTTCACCGCTGAAGACGTGAAGGAGATCGATTACAAAGATCTCAACACTCTGAAAGCCTACGTATCCGAGACCGGCAAAATCGTTCCAAGCCGCATCACCGGTACCAAAGCTCGTTATCAGCGTCAGCTGGCCACCGCTATCAAGCGCGCCCGCTTCCTGGCCCTGCTGGCCTACACCGACAGCCACGGCCGCTGAGACCGGGTAGTCGACAAGTAAGTAAGGGATCGAATGCATGCGTGCCTTGGCTGAATTCATCATGCGGGGGCGTATGCAGGCCACGCTGGTCGTGGCCGGATCTGCGGCATTGCCGCTGTTGTTCTGGTTGAGTGCCGCTGCAGGTTGCCTTGTGCTCCTGCGGCGCGGTTCGGACGCCTTGAGCGTCCTGGGTGTGGGAGTGCTGTCAGCGTTGGTGAGCTGGTACTACCTGAAAGACCCGACGGCACTGATTGTGCTGCTCGGGGCTTGCGGTCTGGCGCTGGTTTTACGCGCCGAACACACCTGGAATCGCGTGCTGCTGGTCAGCGTGGCCGTGGGATTGTTGATTGCCGTGAGCCTGGGATCCGTTTTCGGTTCCTTCACCGAAGCGCTGGCGCAGACGTTTGAACAAGTCTTGCCGCTGGCGATGGGTGAGGTCTACGAGAAATTCTCGGCAGACCAGAAGGCGATTCTCACGGGATTGGCGGTTCCACTGTCGATCATCTCGACAGCGGTGTCGTTGCAGGTTTTTAGCGTGCTGTGCCTGATTCTTGGGCGCTACTGGCAGGCGTTGTTGTATAACCCCGGCGGTTTCGGTCGCGAGTTTCGCGCCATCCGACTGCCGAAAGGCGTTGCGCTGTCGCTTCTGGCCGTCATGTGTGTGGCACCGTTCTTCGGTCTGCACGCACTGGTTCTGTTGCCGTTGTGCAGTGTGCCGCTGTTCTTCGCTGGTCTGGCTCTGGTTCACGGGCTGGTGGCGCAGAAACGGCTGGCCGGTTTCTGGCTGGTGGGGATATACGTCACGCTCGTGCCTTTCATGCACTTGCTCGGTCCGTTGCTTGTGGTCTTGGCCATTGTCGACAGCCTGATTGATTTTCGCGGTCGTCACGTGTCGAAAGACACCGATAACGCGAACGGTGAAGGTTAAAAGTTAAGAGGATTTCCACATGCAACTGATCCTTCTGGAAAAAATCGCCAACCTGGGCAACCTGGGCGACAAAGTAAACGTTAAGGCCGGTTACGGCCGTAACTACCTGCTGCCTTTCGGCAAAGCCACCGCTGCGACCGCTGCCAACCTGGCTGCGTTCGAAGAGCGTCGTGCTGAGCTGGAAAAAGCTGCCGCAGACCGTAAAGCATCGGCTGAAAGCCGCGCTGCCCACCTGGCCGAGCTGGAAGTGACCATCACTGCCACCGCTGGCGACGAAGGCAAGCTGTTCGGTTCGATCGGTACTCACGACATCGCTGACGCACTGACCGCCTCCGGCGTTGAAGTGGCGAAAAGCGAAGTTCGTCTGCCGAACGGCACCATCCGCAACGTGGGTGAATTCGACGTGGCTGTGCACCTGCACGCCGAAGTTGAAGCCACCGTGCGCGTTGTCGTGGTAGCAGCTTAAGCAACACCTGATCGACTGGCGGCTTGTTCGCCAGACGGTTAACATCGGGCACGATCCTGTCTTCAGGTCGTGCCCTTTGTCTTTCTGCAATCCCTGCTTTTCCTGAATAAAAAGTGGCCATGAACGAAATATCCGCTCCCGAGCAATACGATCTGCAAACCGCCGCGCTGAAGGTGCCGCCGCATTCCATCGAGGCCGAACAGGCCGTGCTCGGTGGTCTGATGCTGGACAACAACGCCTGGGAGCGCGTGCTCGATCAAGTCTCCGACGGCGATTTCTACCGGCATGACCACCGTCTGATTTTCCGTGCGATCGCCAAGCTGGCCGATCAGAACTCGCCGATCGACGTCGTGACCCTTGCCGAGCAACTGGACAAGGAAGGTCAGACCTCGCAAGTCGGCGGCCTGGGCTACCTCGGCGAACTGGCGAAGAACACGCCGTCCGTCGCCAACATCAAGGCCTATGCGCAGATCGTCCGCCAGCGTGCGACGTTGCGTCAGTTGATCGGCATCAGCACCGAAATTGCCGACAGCGCCTTCAACCCTGAAGGTCGTACCGCCGAGGAAATCCTCGACGAAGCCGAACGGCAGATTTTCGCGATTGCCGAGGCCCGGCCAAAAACCGGCGGCCCGGTGGGCGTGAATGACCTGTTGACCAAGGCCATCGACCGTATCGACACCCTGTTCAACACCGCTGACTCGATCACGGGCCTGTCCACCGGTTACACCGATCTGGACGAGAAGACCAGCGGCCTGCAACCGGCCGACCTGATCATCGTCGCCGGTCGTCCGTCGATGGGTAAGACGACTTTTGCGATGAACCTGGTGGAAAACGCCGTGTTGCGCAGCGACAAGGTGGTGCTGGTGTACTCCCTCGAGATGCCAGGCGAATCGCTGATCATGCGTATGCTGTCGTCCCTTGGGCGTATCGACCAGACCAAAGTGCGTTCCGGCCAACTGGAAGACGACGACTGGCCGCGTCTGACTTCGGCGGTCAACCTGCTCAACGACCGTAAACTGTTCATCGATGACACCGCCGGTATCAGCCCGTCGGAGATGCGTGCCCGGACCCGGCGTCTGGTGCGCGAGCACGGCGACATCGGCCTGATCATGATCGACTACCTGCAGCTGATGCAGATCCCTGGCTCCAGCGGTGACAACCGGACCAACGAGATTTCCGAGATCTCCCGATCGCTGAAAGCCCTGGCCAAGGAATTCAACTGCCCGGTGGTGGCTCTGTCGCAGCTCAACCGCTCCCTGGAACAGCGCCCCAACAAGCGCCCGGTGAACTCCGACTTGCGGGAATCCGGAGCGATCGAGCAGGACGCCGACGTGATCATGTTCGTGTACCGGGACGAGGTGTATCACCCGGAAACCGAGCACAAAGGCATCGCCGAAATCATCATCGGCAAACAGCGGAACGGCCCGATCGGCTTCATCCGTCTTGCCTTTATCGGCAAGTACACGCGCTTCGAAAACCTCGCGCCGGGCAGTTACAACTTCGACGACGATGAGTAACGCGATTGATCACGTCAGGTGATCAAACAGTTTCTGGGCAACTCGCGGACTGATGAGTTCCCGCCAGATCCGCTGGTGGGGTCGGCCAGCCTGTGCTTCGCGCTGTTGAAACGCGCTGCCGAGCTTGCTTTGTCCCAGGGTTTTCATGTGTGCACCCTTGAGCGTGTAGTCCAGCGCCGCGCGATCTTGCCTGTCGTAGTGAAAGTGGGCCTCCCACAATTGCGAATTGTCTGAACGGTCGTTGATCGAGTAGACATCGAGGAATGACTTGTCCCTTCCCTTGCCCATTTGTTTGCGTTCTACCGTTTTCACGACTGTCAGCTGTGAGTGATCGAGCAGGAAGTTCAGGCGCAGTACATCCAGGACATCCTTGTTTTTGTACATCCGTATCAGAATGGACTGTCCTTCGGTCTCCATTGATGTCGCGGCGGTTCTGAGCCGACTGATCAATCCGCTGACCTCGGCGTCTTCTGTCACCCGATCAGTGGCCTCCAGACGTTGCGCCAGATCCCTGAAACGATCCGTCTCTGCGCCCAAAAATTCGACGATATTGGTCGGATTGGCTTTGCGGGCTTCCATGATCCGGGCCTGGGTTACGTATTCATTCACGCGTTGAAGGGATTCAGTCGCGTCGCTCACAAGTTGTGGTCTGGGTGTGAGCGCGACGGCGGGGCGAACCTGTTGCCACTCACCTTCGATGTTCTCGTAGCGTTGAGGTGGCTGGTGCGGCTTGAAAAGATCGGGAACCTTGAGAGTAATGCTGCCATCCGCTGCTGTGTCCTGCTCCCCCACCAGAACCCGGTAAGTGCCATGGTGGCGTGTCCGGAACAGTTTTCGCGGGGCGGTTGCCTCGGCCCCCGCAGCGGACTGCTCCGGAAGAAAATCGAAATCGATGTCCTGATCGTAAAGAGGTAATTGGCTGTTGCTGTCGACCTGTTCATGGATTGCGTTCAGGCGGTTGTCGATTTTCGTTTCGAACACATGCATCAGGGACAATGCATGGCTGACATATTGCGCCTTGACCGGATCCGCTGAAGTATCCAGAGATTCGAACCAGGCTCTGTCACTCCTGATGTTTTCCAGCGTCAAATGCAGCGCCAGCGCTTCGGAGTCACCATAGACTTCGGGCAAATCCTTTTTCAACAGGTGCAAGGCCATTGCACTGCGCATGCCGAGAGGCGACGGATTTTCGGGGTCGTCGGAAATCAGGCGCAGGCAGATGTTGTATTGATTGGAATGGATCTGATCTACGGTGGGTACTCCACGGTTCATATCGTCCAGATCTGATGTTGCACTACGGTCGGCTTTGCGAATCTGATCCATGACATCCTGGCGGTCATTCATGATCTTCAGCTTTTTGTTGAGATGGGCAAAATTGCTCTTTAGCGACTCGACCGTTATTGGATGTCTGGTCGGATAGGCCCTGTGATCCATCGCGGCAATCAGCTTGTTGAGGTAGTCGACTCTGTTCAACTGTTGAGTATGCAGTTCGCTTTTGTAGAGCCCGCCGGCCTTCAGCAGGATCAACCAGTCCTTGTTGTCGATCAGTGACTTGACGTATTCGGCTTGCATTCTTGTGTGCTTGATGATGTGCACTTCAAGCCTGATCATCGCCTCTTTCTCTGCCTGGCTTCCCTCAGGAAGATCTCGGGCACTGTCCCAGAGTTCTCCATAGCGCTTGTTGGATGTGACTAACGCCTCGAAGGCGTTTCTGATGGGCTCATATTTTTGAAGCAAATAGGCTTTGCTGTCCTGAGTCTGTGCAGTACGACGCATGCCTCCCTTGAGTCCATCCAGACTTGTTGTCCAGATGCCATCGGAATTGCGGGTGATGGCCAGCGTTTCACCGGATCGGCTTGCGCGATAGATATTTTCGCTGTCGGCGGCGACCGGGTCCTTCGGATTGACGACGCGCCAGACATTGCGCTGGGGAGATGAAGCGTCAACGTCGCGCATCACCTGATGGGCATGGTTCTCGATGATGACGTAGCGCTTGCCTTCAAAACGATGCAGGCCGTCGCTGTCCGGGTCTGCTCCGGAGAAGTCCAGAGGCGTCCTGAAATTCGCCAGCCGGCTGGCGGAGAGTGGGAGTGGGCTCTTTTCGAAGTCGATCAGCGGATGCCATCGGTTGCTATCGGGATCATGGAAGAGAATCGGGCCGGAGGGCCTTGATTCACTTCCCAGTCTGGCCCGGTAGAGGGCAGTGTCGGGATCCAGGCTGATCTGCAGGATGCTGCCATCGTGCATATCGACGAACTGCCGGCCCTTCAACCTTCTGAATCCTGATGCGTCGGCGACCGGCAATCGGATGTTCGGGCCGACCCTGTAGGCTTCAAGTAAGGGTGGTGCGGGTATTGCGGTCGGGTATGAATGAGTTTCGCTGACACTCACCGAAGGCGCTTGAGAGATCATGTCCGGGTCTGTGCTGTCCGGGATTCTGTCCGATGTCTGTCCATTGATGAGGCTGTGCTCGGCAGGACGGATAGCGTGCGAGGCGTCGTGCCGTGGCAGGTGGTCATGGTTTGATCGCAAAGGCGGGTTATGCACCTCGACGGTGGTTACGCTTCTTGACGGTGGTTTTGCAGGCATCTTTATTCATCCTTGAATAAGTTGAAGGGCATCTTTTGGAGCCGGTGTGTGGCCGGTGGGACAAAGGGGAGAGAAACCGACCACGGCCGTCGGAATTGGTCAAAATTTGTGCTATATTCCGCGCCCGCGAAATTCAATGAAAGCCAACACCGGTTATCGACATGCAAGCAGCCAAGCCGTTATTTGACTATCCAAAATATTGGGCCGAATGTTTCGGGCCAGCGCCGTTCCTGCCGATGAGCAGGGAGGAGATGGATCAGCTCGGCTGGGATTCCTGCGACATCATCATTGTGACGGGAGATGCCTACGTCGATCACCCGTCGTTCGGCATGGCGATCATCGGCCGGCTGCTGGAGTCGCAAGGCTTCCGCGTCGGGATCATCGCGCAGCCGAACTGGCAGTCCAAAGACGACTTCATGAAGCTCGGCGAGCCGAATCTGTTCTTCGGCGTCGCGGCCGGCAACATGGACTCGATGATCAACCGCTACACCGCGGACAAGAAAATCCGTTCCGACGACGCCTATACCCCGGGTGGCATGGCCGGCAAGCGTCCGGATCGCGCGAGCCTGGTCTACAGCCAGCGCTGCAAGGAAGCCTACAAGCACGTGCCGATCGTGCTCGGCGGCATCGAAGCCTCCCTGCGCCGCATCGCCCACTACGACTACTGGCAGGATCGCGTGCGCAACTCGATCCTGATCGACGCCAGCGCCGACATCCTGCTGTACGGCAACGCCGAGCGGGCGATCGTTGAAGTCGCCCAGCGTCTGTCCTACGGTCACAAGATTGAAGACATCACCGATGTGCGCGGTACCGCATTCATCCGCCGTGATACGCCGGCAGGCTGGTACGAAGTCGACTCCACGCGCATCGACCGTCCGGGCAAGATCGACAAGATCATCAACCCGTACGTCAACACCCAGGACACTCAGGCTTGCGCGATCGAGCAGGAGAAGGGCCCGGTTGAAGACCCGCAGGAAGCCAAGGTCGTGCAGATCCTGGCCAGCCCGAAAATGACTCGCGACAAGACCGTGATCCGCCTGCCGTCGATGGAAAAGGTGCGCAACGACCCGGTCCTGTATGCCCATGCCAACCGCGTGCTGCACCTGGAAACCAACCCGGGCAACGCCCGTGCGCTGGTCCAGAAGCATGGCGAGATCGACGTCTGGTTCAACCCGCCGCCGATTCCGATGACCACTGAAGAAATGGACTACGTGTTCGGCATGCCTTACGCACGTGTTCCGCACCCTGCGTACGGCAAGGAAAAGATCCCGGCCTACGACATGATCCGTTTCTCGGTGAACATCATGCGGGGCTGCTTCGGTGGCTGCACCTTCTGCTCGATCACCGAGCATGAAGGCCGGATCATCCAGAACCGTTCCGAAGAGTCGATCATTCGTGAAATCGAAGAGATCCGCGACAAGGTGCCGGGTTTCACCGGCGTCATTTCCGACCTCGGCGGCCCGACCGCGAACATGTACCGCATCGCCTGCAAGAGCCCGGAAATCGAATCCGCGTGCCGCAAGCCGTCCTGCGTGTTCCCGGGCATTTGCCCGAACCTGAACACCGACCACTCGTCGCTGATTCAGCTGTACCGCAGCGCCCGTGCGTTGCCGGGTGTGAAGAAGATCCTGATCGCCTCCGGCCTGCGTTACGACCTTGCGGTCGAGTCGCCGGAGTACGTCAAGGAGCTGGTGACGCACCACGTCGGTGGTTACCTGAAGATCGCCCCGGAACACACCGAGGAAGGTCCGCTCAACCAGATGATGAAACCGGGGATCGGCACCTACGATCGCTTCAAGCGCATGTTCGAGAAGTACACCAAGGAAGCGGGGAAAGAGCAGTACCTGATTCCGTACTTCATCGCCGCGCACCCGGGCACCACCGACGAAGACATGATGAACCTGGCCCTGTGGCTCAAGGGCAACGGCTTCCGTGCCGACCAGGTCCAGGCGTTCTATCCGTCGCCGATGGCCACCGCCACCGCGATGTACCACTCGGGCAAGAACCCGCTGCGCAAGGTCACCTACAAGAGCGACGGCGTGACCATCGTCAAGAGCGAGGAGCAGCGCCGTCTGCACAAGGCGTTCCTGCGTTATCACGACCCGAAAGGCTGGCCGATGCTGCGTGAAGCGCTGATCCGCATGGGCCGCGCCGACCTGATCGGGCCCGGCAAGCACCAGTTGATCCCGACGCATCAACCGGCCACCGACAGCTACCAGAGTGCCCGTCGCAAGAACTCGACGCCGGCCGGCAGCCATAAAGTGGCGAAGGACGTAAAAGAGAAGACCACCAGGATCCTCACCCAGCACAACGGCCTGCCACCGCGCGCCAGCGACGGCGGCAATCCCTGGGACAAGCGTGAACAGGCCAAGGCCGCGGCATTCGCCCGCAACCAGCAGGCCGCCAAGGAGCGCAAGGAAGCCGCGAAAGGCAAGGGACCGAAACCGGCACGCAAGCCGGTCGTACCGCGCTAAAACGCACTTGAGCTGAACAGAACGCCAACCTTCGGGTTGGCGTTCTGCGTTGTGCCTCGCAACATTTGCGTGCAACTGTGCCAAACCATTTCACCGCATCGCCCGATTTTGGTGCTGTACTGCCCTGAGCATTCCGGGAAAGCGCCCAAGCCTCTGCATGGCATAAGTCTTGCGCGCTTTCGAATACGCTTGGGCTCGCAGGAGGCACGCCGTGTCGATTCATGTCGCATTGCATCACGTCACGCATTACCGCTACGACCGCGCTGTCGAACTCGGCCCGCAGATCGTGCGTCTGCGCCCGGCTGCCCACAGCCGCACGCGGATTTTGTCTTATTCACTGAAAGTCTCCCCCGAGCAGCACTTCATCAATTGGCAGCAGGACCCTCAGGGCAACTACCTTGCACGGCTGGTGTTCCCCGAGAAAACCGCCGAGCTGCGGATCGAGGTCGACCTGCTGGCCGAGATGGCGGTGTTCAACCCGTTCGACTTTTTCCTTGAACCCTATGCCGAGAAAATCCCCTTTGCCTACGCCGCCGATGAGCGCAAGGAACTGGCGCCGTACCTCGAAACCCTGCCGCTGACGCCGACATTCAAGGCCTATCTGGACGCCATCGACCGTACGCCGCTGCCGGCCGTGGATTTCCTGGTAGCGCTCAACCAGCGTCTGAGCGAAGACATCAATTACCTGATCCGCATGGAGCCGGGTGTACAGACCCCGGAACATACCCTCGAACACGCCTCCGGTTCCTGCCGCGATTCGGCGTGGCTGCTGGTGCAACTGCTGCGCAATCTCGGGCTGGCAGCGCGTTTCGTTTCCGGTTACCTGATTCAGCTGACCGCCGACGTGAAAAGCCTCGACGGCCCGTCCGGCACCGAAGTGGATTTCACCGACCTGCACGCGTGGTGCGAGGTGTATCTGCCGGGAGCGGGCTGGATCGGTCTCGATGCGACGTCGGGGCTGTTCGCCGGGGAAGGGCATATCCCGTTGGCCTGCAGTCCCGATCCGTCCTCCGCGGCGCCGATCAGCGGTCTGGTGGAGCCTTGCGAATGCGAGTTCAGCCACGAAATGTCCGTGGAGCGGGTCTGGGAAGCGCCACGGGTGACCAAGCCTTACACCGATGAACAGTGGCTGGCGATCCAGGCCCTGGGCCGGCAGATCGATGCCGACCTGCTGGAAGGCGACGTGCGCCTGACCATGGGCGGCGAACCGACCTTCGTGTCCATCGACGACCCGGACGGCGCCGAATGGAACACCGCTGCGCTCGGCCCAGACAAGCGCCGGCTTTCCGCCGAGCTGTTCCAGCGCATGCGCAAACACTACGCGCCAAAAGGGCTGGTGCATTTCGGTCAGGGCAAGTGGTATCCCGGAGAACAACTGCCGCGCTGGTCGCTCAATTGCTACTGGCGCCGCGACGGCGTGCCGATCTGGCACAACAACGCACTGATCGCCGACGAGCAGCAGGATTACGGCGCCGATGGCGCACTGGCCGGACGCTTTCTGGCGAGTGTCGCCGAGCGCCTGAAACTGCCGACACGTTTTGTGTTCCCGGCCTACGAAGACAATTTCTATTATCTCTGGCGCGAGGGCGCCTTGCCGAGCAACGTCAGCGCTGAAGACTCGCGTCTGGAGGAACCACTGGAACGTGCGCGACTGCGCAAGGTGTTCAGTCAGGGCCTGGACAAGATCATCGGCCAGGTGCTGCCGCTGGCGCGCACCGCCAAGGGCGATCAGTGGCAGAGCGGGCGCTGGTATCTGCGCGATGAGCATTGCCGGCTGGTGCCGGGGGATTCACCGCTGGGCTATCGCCTGCCGTTGGGTTCACAGCCCTGGGTGAAGGCGACGGAGTATCCGTTCATTCATCCGAACGATCCGAATCAGGATTTCCCCGAGTTGCCCGAAACGACGCAGCTCAACGATCACCGTGAGCCGGCTCCGGTGGACGAACGTGCACCGAAGATCGACGAGTCCGCTGATTGGCTGACCCGCACCGCCTTCTGCGCCGAGGCCCGGGAAGGCCGGTTGTACCTGTTCATGCCGCCGCTGGAGCGGGTCGAGGATTATCTGGAACTGGTCGCGGCCATCGAAGCCACCGCCGAGGAGCTGCATTGCCCGGTATTGCTGGAAGGCTATGAGCCGCCGAGCGATCCGCGTCTGAGCAACTTCCGCATCACCCCGGATCCTGGCGTGATCGAGGTCAACGTGCAGCCGTCGGCGACCTGGGACGAGTTGGTCGAACGCACAGAGTTTCTGTACGAAGAAGCGCGCCAGACCCGGCTGTCCACCGAGAAGTTCATGATCGACGGGCGCCACACCGGTACGGGCGGCGGAAACCATTTCGTGCTCGGCGGCGCGACGCCGGCGGACTCACCGTTTTTGCGCCGCCCGGATCTGCTGCGCAGCCTGATCAGCTACTGGCACAACCATCCATCGCTGTCCTACCTGTTTTCCGGTCTGTTCATCGGCCCGACTTCGCAGGCGCCGCGAGTCGATGAAGCGCGCAACGACGCACTGTATGAGCTGGAAATCGCCTTCGCGCAAATGCCCGCACCGGGAGAAGAGTGCGCGCCATGGCTGGTGGATCGGCTGTTGCGCAATCTGCTGATCGACGTCACCGGCAACACCCACCGCGCCGAGTTCTGCATCGACAAGCTGTATTCACCGGACGGCGCCACCGGGCGCCTCGGTCTGCTGGAGTTGCGCGCGTTCGAGATGCCGCCCCATGCGCGCATGAGTCTGGCTCAGCAGCTGTTGTTGCGGGCGCTGGTGGCGCGGTTCTGGCGCGAGCCTTATGCACCGCCGAAACTGGCGCGCTGGGGTACCGAGTTGCATGACCGTTTCCTGCTGCCGCATTTCATCGAGCAGGACTTCGCCGACGTCATCGTCGAGCTCAACAACGCCGGTTACCCCCTGCGTGCCGAATGGTTTGCGGCGCATCTGGAGTTTCGCTTCCCCAAGGTCGGTGATTACGCCGTCAACGGTATCGAACTGGAGTTGCGCCAGGCCCTTGAGCCCTGGCATGTGCTGGGTGAGGAGGGCGCGGCGGGCGGCACGGTGCGCTACGTCGATTCATCGCTGGAGCGTTTGCAGGTCAAGCTTACGGGGCTGCCGCCGCAGCGCTATCTGCTGACCTGCAACGGTATCCCGGTGCCGCTGCAACCGACCGGGCGGGTCGGCGAGTTTGTCGCCGGCGTGCGTTTCCGCGCCTGGCAGCCGGCCAACTGCCTGCAACCGACGATCCCGGTGCATGCGCCGCTGGTGTTCGACCTGCTCGATACCTGGATGCAGCGCTCGCTGGGCGGCTGCCAGTACCACGTTGCCCATCCGGGCGGACGCAATTACGAGACACTGCCGGTCAACGCCAACGAAGCGGAGAGCCGGCGCATGGCGCGTTTCTTCCGCATCGGACATACGCCGGGGAAACTTCCGATACCCAATGTCGAAACGAACGACGAACTACCGATGACACTCGATTTACGACGTTTCTGAATCAGGCACGACGCCCGGATTTTTCGTATATCCGGGCGTCATGTGCCTGCGTTAGTCTGACCGTTCCTTGCTGGCTGCCGAGCTTTCCATGCCTGACCTGCTTGACCGCTACCCGCTGACGGCGGGCACCTATCACGAACTGCTCGACGACAGCGGAGCGGTGCGTCCGCACTGGCAGCGGCTGTTCGACCAATTGCAGCGCAGCACCCCGGCGCAACTGGTGCAGCGTCAGGCGCTGCTGACCCGACAGATTCAGGAAAACGGCGTCACCTACAACGTCTATGCCGATCCCAAGGGGGCGGATCGTCCCTGGGAGCTGGATCTGCTGCCCCACGTGATCGCCGCTGACGAGTGGCAACAACTGTCGGCCGGGATCGCCCAGCGCGCACGCTTGCTCAATGCGGTGCTGGCGGATCTGTACGGCCCGCAACAGTTGATCCGCGAAGGGCTGCTGCCGGCAGAACTGGTGTTTGGCCACAACAACTTCCTCTGGCCCTGTCAGGGCATCGCGCCGCCGGACGGGGCCTTTCTGCACCTGTATGCGGTGGATCTGGCGCGCACGCCGGACGGTCGCTGGTGGGTGACTGCGGATCGTACCCAGGCGCCATCCGGTGCCGGTTATGCACTGGAAAACCGCACCATTGTGTCCCGGGCCTTCCCCGAGTTGTACCGGGATCTGAAGGTGCAGCACCTGGCCGGATTCTTCCGCACCTTGCAGGAAACCCTGGCCCGTCAGGCCCCCTGCGACGATGACGCGCCGCTGGTGGTGTTGCTGACCCCGGGGCGTTTCAACGAAAGCTATTTCGAACATCTTTATCTCGCCCGTCAGCTCGGCTATCCACTGGTGGAGGGCGGCGACCTGACGGTGCGTGATGCCACGGTCTACCTGAAAACCCTCAGCGGTCTGCGTCGGGTCCACGCGATCATGCGTCGGCTCGACGATGATTTCTGCGATCCGCTGGAACTGCGTACGGATTCGGCGCTGGGCGTTCCCGGATTGCTCGAGGCCGTGCGTCAGGGCCGAGTGCTGGTGGCCAATGCTCTGGGCAGCGGCGTGCTGGAGTCGCCGGGGCTCTTGGGTTTTTTGCCGAAGATCAATCAGTACTTGTTCGGCGAAGAACTGATCCTGCCCTCCATCGCCACCTGGTGGTGCGGGGAGGCACCGGTGCTGGCCCAGGCGTTGGAAAAACTGCCGGAGTTGCTGATCAAGCCGGCGTTTCCGTCCCAGAGTTTTGCACCCGTTTTCGGGCGTGATCTGAGTGAGAAACAGCGCCAGAGTCTCGCCGAGCGCATGCAGGCCCGGCCTTATGCCTATGTCGCGCAAGAACTTGCGCAACTGTCCCACGCGCCGATCTGGCAGCCCGAGGACGGCCAGTTGCAACCGCGTGCCATTGGCATGCGCATGTATGCGGTGGCCAGTCATGATGGTTATCGGGTGTTGCCCGGTGGCCTGACCCGGGTGGCGGCCGAAGCCGACGCCGAAGTGGTGTCGATGCAGCGTGGTGGCGCGAGCAAGGACACTTGGGTGCTGGGAGACCGGTCGCCAAGCGGCGAGCAGTGGAAGACCCAGCGCAACATCGGCGTGCATGATCTGGTGCGGCGCGATCCCTATCTTCCGTCGCGGGTGGTGGAAAACCTGTTCTGGTTCGGCCGTTATTGCGAGCGCTGCGACGACAGCGCGCGGCTGCTGCGGATCATGCTGGCGCGTTACATCGACGGGGATGATCCGCAAGCCTTGCAGGCTGCCGTGGAGCTCGGCGAGCGCCTGATGCTGCTGCCGGACGAAGGAGAGCTGCCAGAGCGCCTGCTCGCGGCCCTGCTTGGCGAGGACTGGTCGTTCAGCCTGCGCTCCAACCTGCAACGCTTGCAGTGGGCGGCGTCGCAGGTGCGCGGCAAGCTCTCGCGGGAGAACTGGCAGGCGCTGGTGGAATTGCAGCGCGAGGCGACGGAGCTGGACACCGATGAGCCGGACTTTGGCGAGTTGCTGGATTTTCTCAATCGGCTGGTGATGTCACTGGCGGCGCTGTCCGGGTTTGCCCTCGATGACATGACCCGCGACGAAGGCTGGCGTTTCCTGATGATTGGCCGGCGGATCGAGCGCCTGCAGTTTCTCAGCAGCAGTCTTGCGGGTTTCCTGCGCGGCGCCGGGGCGTTCGATCAAGCGGGACTTGAGTGGTTGCTGGAGCTGGGCAACAGCAGCATCACCTATCGCTCGCGTTATCTGGCGGTGGCGCAGTTGATCCCGGTGCTCGACCTGTTGCTGCTGGACGAGCAGAACCCCCATGCGGTGTTGTTCCAGTTGAAACTGGTGACGCGCACGCTCAAGCGTTTGAGCGACGATTTTGATGCGCCTCGGGAGGCCGGGTTGCCGCAACTGGTCGAGCGTCTGGCGCGCTTCGATCTGGGGTGCCTGGAAAACCCCCTGTTCGGCGAATCCAGCGTGCGCGCGGCCCTCGATGGTCTGGCGGATCTGCTGCAAGACATCGCCGACGCCAGCGGCCAGGTGTCCGATCGACTGGCCCTGCGTCATTTCGCCCATGTCGATGATGTCAGCCAACGCACGGTGTCCGTCTGATGAATGCCCACTACCAGATTCTTCACGATACCTGCTATCACTACGACAGCCCGGTCTCCCTGGCGCAGCAACTGGCGCACCTGTGGCCCCGTGAGTGCGCCTGGCAGCGCTGTACCGAACAGCAATTGCTGATCAGTCCGGAACCGACCGCCCGGCGTGACGAGCAGGATGTGTTTGGCAATCCGCTGACACGCCTGGCGTTCGAACGGCCTCACGATGAATTGCAGGTCAACGCCCGGCTGACGGTCGAGGTGCTGGCGCGGCCGGCGCTGGATTTCAATCTGTCCCCGGCCTGGGAGCAGACCTGCAATTCGCTGACCTACACCAGCCAGCCATTGTCCACCGAGCTGCTGGAAGCTTGCCGTTACCGGTTTCAATCCCCCTACGTTCATTTGAAACGCAGCTTTGTCGAGTTTTCCGAAAGCTGTTTCCCGCCCGGGCGACCGCTGCTGCTGGGCGTACAGGCGTTGATGGAAAAGATCTTCGATGAATTCACCTTCGATGCCGAGGCCACGCAGGTCGCGACACCGTTGGTCGAGGTGCTGGAGCGCCGGCGCGGGGTCTGTCAGGACTTCGCTCACCTGATGCTGGCCTGCGTGCGTTCCCGAGGATTGGCGGCGCGCTACATCAGCGGCTACCTGCTGACACGGCCGCCACCGGGGCAACCGCGATTGATTGGCGCCGATGCGTCTCATGCGTGGGTTTCGGTGTTTTGCCCGGTGCTCGGCTGGGTGGATTTCGATCCGACCAACAATGTGCAGCCGGCACTGGAACACATCACCCTGGCCTGGGGCCGGGATTTCTCCGATGTGTCGCCGTTGCGCGGGGTGATTCTGGGCGGTGGCAATCACGACCCGGAAGTCCGCGTCACCGTGTTGCCATTGGAGGAGTGAAGATCAAATGTGGGAGCGGGCTTGCTCGCGAAAGCAATTGTTCAGTCATGAATGTCACGACGCTTTCGCGAGCAAGCCCGCTCCCACAGGGATTGTGTTCAAGGTTTCAGCAATGTGCTCAGGCGTCTGGCGTCTGATCTTTCGGTGCATCAACATCAATTGCATCATCATCGGTCGCCACTTCACCGTCAGGGTTCAGTGCCGCTTCTTCAGCCATCTGTTTCTTGCGCTGAAGCTTTTCCTCTTTCTTCTGTTCCTTGGCCAGGTCACGTTGACGCTTGGCGAAGGAGTAATTGGGTTTGGCCATGGGCGATCCTCTGGGGTCGAAGGTGAGGTTGAGCGGCGCGTATTCTGCCCTGTATCGGTGCCCGGGGGTTAACCGGGTTTCTGGTCGACCCACTTTGGCGTGACGGTCGGCTGCCACTGATCGAGGGCATCGAGCAGCGTTTGCGGCGATTCGCTTACTTGCAGCATGTCACGGTGCGGTGCGCGAACGAAGCCTTCGCCGACGATGTGATCGAGAAATGCCGTGAGTTTGCTGTAGAAACCGTTCACTTCCAGCAGGCCCAGCGGCTTGCCGTGGTAACCGAGCTGGCCCCAGGTCCAGACTTCGAACAGCTCTTCAAGCGTGCCGAGGCCGCCGGGCAGGGCGATGAACGCATCGCTGAGTTCAGCCATCCGCGCCTTGCGCGCGTGCATGCCGTCGACCACTTCCAGGCGCGTCAGGCTCTTGTGGCCGATTTCCTTGTCCATCAGGCTCTGCGGAATGATGCCGATCACTTCGCCACCGGCCGCCAGTGCGGCATCCGCGACGATCCCCATGAGGCCGACAGCGCCACCGCCGTAGACCAGGGTCAGTTTGCGCTCGGCAATGGCTGTGCCGAGGGCGATGGCGGCTTCGGTGTACGCCGGGGTGGTGCCGGCGTTGGCACCGCAAAATACACAAACGGATGTGAGAGACATGCCTTCCTCCTGGGTCAATCCGTCACAGGGTAATGGCTGGCACGCCTTGATCCAAGGGCTAGACTTCGCGTTTCGGGGTTTCATAGGTGCCGCTGGCGCCACAGGCGTAGGCGGCGAGCAGACTGTACAACAGGCTGTTGAGGGACATGACTGATGCTCCAGTTGAGTTGAGCCCTGAAGATACGTCCCGGCCAAACGTCTGGCTGTTAGATTGTTTCGATGAGTGTCATAGCCTGAAAGTTGTATACAATTTTTGACTCAAGTCATAGGAACTTGCGAAGATTTCAGGCAGTCTTTCCACCACTCGTGTTTTTGTTAACCCTGCCTTGGAGATTCACCATGTTTTCCAAAGTTGTTGCGGTATCCCTGCTGGCGCTGGCCAGCAGCCAATTGATGGCTGCCGAGTGCAAAACCACCGTCGATTCCACCGACCAGATGTCCTTCAACACCAAGGAGATCGTGATCGACAAGAGCTGCAAGACCTTCACCGTCGAACTGACCCACTCCGGCAGCCTGCCGAAGAATGTCATGGGCCACAACCTGGTGGTCAGCAAGACCGCTGACATGCAGCCGATCGCCACCGACGGCCTGGCCGCCGGCATCGACAAGAACTACCTGAAGGACGGTGACGAGCGCGTTATCGCCCACACCAAAATCATCGGCGCCGGCGAGAAAGACTCGCTGACCATCGATGTATCGAAACTGGCAGCCGGCACCGATTATGGTTTCTTCTGCTCGTTCCCTGGCCACATCTCGATGATGAAAGGCACAGTGGTTGTGAAGTAAGAAAGCCGCAGGCAAAAAAAGCGTCCCGAAGGACGCTTTTTTCATGCCTGAAATTCAGGGCGCAAACGGCATGACCCGCTTGTGATGAGTCTTTTTGTAGGTGTTGACGATGATGTCGAACGCTTCCTGACGCACCGGCTCGCCGTGCAGGAAGGCGTCGATCTCGGCGTAGGTCACGCCGTGGGAGGCTTCGTCCGGTTTGCCCGGCGACAGGTCTTCCAGATCCGCCGTCGGCACTTTTTCCACCAGCGATTCCGGTGCGCCGAAGCTGCGGGCGATGGCCCGGACCTGGTTTTTCACCAGACCGCTGAGCGGGGCCAGGTCGCAGGCGCCGTCACCGAACTTGGTGAAGAAACCCATCACCGCTTCCGCCGCGTGGTCGGTGCCGATTACCAGGCCATGGGCTGCGCCGGCGATGGTGTACTGGGCGACCATGCGCATCCGCGCCTTGGTGTTGCCGAGCACGAAATCCACCGACACCGCGTGCTTGCCTTCGAAGGCTGCGACTTCGCCGGCCAGGGATTTGACCGCCGGGCCGATGTTGACGGTATGGCGCTCGTCCGGGGCGATGAAGTCCACCGAAGCCTGGGCGTCGTGTTCGTCGAACTGCACGTCGTACGGCAGGCGCACGGCGATGAACTTGTAGGCGCTGTCGCCAGTGCGCTCGCGCAGTTCACGCATGGCGCGCTGGGCCAGCAGGCCTGCAGTCAGCGAGTCGACACCGCCGCTGATGCCCAGCACCAGGGTCTTGAGGCCGGAGTTGACCAGGCAATCCTGGATGAAGGTGATGCGCCGGGCGACTTCGGCCTGAAGGGCATGGTAGTCGGCGAATGGCGGCTGGACCTTGAGCTGTTCAGCAATCTCACGCTGTACGGCTTGCATGAATTCACTCCTTGCTAGATAGGCTGGAAACGGCAGGAACCTGGAAAACGTGTCGCAAATAGGCGACGAAATTCGGGTCTTTGCAGTGGGTCTTGCCCGGCTCGTCGGAGATCTTCGCCACCGGTTGGCCGTTGCACGCGGTCATTTTAAGCACGATGCTCATCGGCTCGACACCCGGAATGTCGCAGGTCAGGTTGGTGCCGATACCGAAGCTGACATTGATCCGGCCCCGCAGCGCCCGGAAGATCTCCAGCGACTTGGGCAGCGTCAGGCTGTCGGAGAACACCAGAGTCTTGCTCATCGGGTCGATGCCGAGCTTGTGATAGTGGGCGATGCATTTTTCGCCCCACAGCACCGGGTCCCCGGAATCGTGGCGCAGACCGTCGAACAGCTTGGCGAAGAACAGATCGAAATCACCGAGGAACGCGTCGGTAGTGATGCAGTCGGTCAGGGCGATCCCCAGCAGGCCGCGATACTCGCGGACCCAGCAATCGAGGGCGGCGATCTGGCTGTCGATCAATCGCGGGCCGAGTTGCTGGTGGGCCATGATCCATTCGTGGGCCATGGTGCCCAGGGGTTTCATGTCCAGTTCGCGGGACAGGTGCACGTTACTGGTGCCGACGAAACGGCCGGGGAAATCGTGCTTGAGCACGTTCACCACTTCTTCTTGCACGCGGTAGGAAAAACGGCGACGTGTGCCGAAATCGGCGACCTGCAACTGCGACAGTTCTTCGGCCGAGGCGTTGGCGGTGAGCCAGTCGAACTTGCGGTAAAGCTGTTCGCGGGCCTGTTCCAGAACCGTTTCGCGGTAGCGATAGCGGTTGCGCACTTCGCTGACGATCGCCAGCAGCGGCACTTCAAACAGAATCACATGCAGCCACGGTCCGCGCAGGCGGATGAACAGCTCGCCGTTCTCGATGCCGGTGTGCAGGTAGCGCAGGTTGAAACGGAACAGACCGAGGAAGCGCAGGAAATCCGGCTTGAGGAACGAGATGCGCTCGAGAAAACTCAACTGATCGGCGCTCAGGCTCAACTCGGCCAGACGCTCGACCTGGAAGCGGATCTCCGCCAGATACGGGCGCAGATCCTCGGCATTGCGGCAACGAAACTCCCATTCGACTTCGACGTTGGGGTAGTTGTGCAGCACCGCCTGCATCATCGTCAGCTTGTAGAAGTCGGTGTCGAGCAGGTTCTGCACGATGCGATCGGCAAACACACTCTCGCTCATAACGGGGTCTCCAGGCGGGCCGCGCGTTGGCGCGGTATCAATCAATGGCGCTAGTGGCGCATATCCGGGGTGGGGATTGCCAGTGATTTTTATCCCGGCACAGCGCCTCAGACCGCATCAGGACTGTCGATCTGCTCCAGCATCCACTTCACGAAATCCCGCACCTTGGGCACTTCCGCCGCGTGTTCCGGGTAGGCCAGGTAATACGCGTCGGTGCTGGGCATGGCGTGCTGCCAGGGAATGACCAGTTTGCCGTCGGCCAATTCCTCTTCCACCAGAAACCTGGGCAGCAGGGCGACGCCGCAGCCGACCTGAGCGGCGCGGATGCACATATAAAAGGTTTCGAAACGCGGGCCGTGGTAGCTGTGTTCGGTTTGGAAACCCTGGCTGTCGAACCAGTCGTGCCACGCTTGCGGGCGCGAAGCATTCTGCAGCAGGACCAGATCGGTGAGTTGCGTTGGATCAGTCAACGGCGTATCGGGCAGGCTGCTCGGCGCGCAGACCGGCACAAGCTCTTCGCCGAACAACTTCAGGCATTCAGTACCGGGGCGTGAACCCTGGCCGAAATAGAATGCCAGGTCGCTGCGCCCTTGCAGCAGGTCATCGGCCTCCTGCTCGTTGCACAGGTCCAGATGAATCGACGGATGGCGCAGGCGCCAGCCCTTGAGGCGCGGCACCAGCCAGCGGGCGCCGAAGGTCGAGGGCGTGGAGACGCGCAGGACTTCGGTCTCGCCACCGTAGGAACGCAGGTAATGGGTCGACATCTCGACCTGGGTCAGGATTTTTCTGACTTCCACCAGATACAGATCGCCGGCCGGGGTCATCTGCAAACGGCGGCGCACCCGGCGGAACAACAAGTGTTGCAACAATTCTTCGAGCTGCGCCACCTGCTTGCTGACGGCGCTCTGGGTCAGGTTCAGTTCCTCGGCGGCCCGGGTGAAACTCAGGTGCCGGGTCACGGCCTCGAAGCACTGCAACGCGGTGATCGACGGCAAGTGGCGTTTGTTCAGCATGGGCGATCCTTTTCTTGTCTTTCTGCGCAGCATGAATAAACGGAATGATATCTCGCGTAAAGGTCGTTTGTTGCACAGCCTTCCTGACGCTACAACTAAAGGCCTGCCCGGTCGTGAAAACGCGCCCGCACACATTCAGTTTTTTGCTTGAGGAGTGACCCATGGTTGCCGCATTGCTTGATCGTCTTGGTGTGAACCCGGCCCTGTACCAGAACGGCAAAGTGCCGGTGCATTCGCCCATCGACGGCAGCCGCATCGGCGCCGTGAACTGGGAAGGCCCGGCCGAAGTGGAGCAGCACATCAGTCGCGCAGATCATGCGTTCGAACAATGGCGCAAGGTGCCGGCGCCGCGTCGTGGTGAGCTGGTGCGTCAGTTCGGTGAAGTGTTGCGTGAATACAAGGCCGACCTCGGCGAACTGGTGTCGTGGGAAGCGGGCAAGATCACGCAGGAAGGCCTCGGTGAAGTGCAGGAGATGATCGACATCTGCGACTTCGCCGTCGGCCTGTCCCGCCAGTTGTACGGCTTGACCATCGCCTCCGAGCGTCCGGGCCACCACATGCGTGAAACCTGGCATCCGCTGGGCGTGGTCGGTGTGATCAGTGCGTTCAACTTCCCGGTCGCGGTGTGGGCGTGGAACACCACGCTGGCGCTGGTCTGCGGCAACCCGGTGGTGTGGAAGCCGTCGGAAAAGACTCCGCTGACCGCGCTGGCCTGCCAGGCGCTGTTCGAGCGCGTACTGAAGAATTTCAGCGATGCCCCGGCGCACCTGAGCCAGGTAATCATCGGCGGTCGCGATGCCGGCGAAGCGCTGGTGGATGACCCGCGTATCGCGCTGATCAGCGCCACCGGCAGCACTCGCATGGGGCGCGAAGTGGCGCCGAAAGTCGCCGCACGCTTTGCCCGCAGCATTCTCGAGCTGGGCGGCAACAACGCGATGATCCTCGGCCCGAGCGCCGATCTGGACATGGCCGTGCGCGCCATTCTGTTCAGCGCCGTCGGCACCGCCGGCCAGCGTTGCACCACGTTGCGTCGCCTGATCGCCCATGAATCAGTGAAAGAAGAAATCGTCACCCGCCTCAAAGCCGCGTACTCCAAGGTCCGTATCGGTCACCCGCTGGAAGGCAACCTGATCGGCCCGCTGATCGACAAACACAGCTTCGAAAACATGCAGGATGCGCTGGAGCAGGCGCTCAGTGAGGGCGGCCGGGTGTTCGGCGGCAAGCGTCAACTGGAAGATCAATTCCCGAATGCCTACTACGTGTCGCCGGCCATCGTTGAAATGCCGGAGCAGAGCGACGTGGTGTGCAGCGAGACTTTCGCGCCGATCCTGTACGTGGTTGGCTACAGCGACTTCGAAGAGGCGCTGCGCCTGAACAACGCCGTGCCGCAAGGCCTGTCGTCGTGCATCTTCACCACCGATGTGCGCGAGGCCGAGAAATTCATGTCGGCGGTCGGCAGCGACTGCGGCATCGCCAACGTCAACATCGGCCCGAGCGGCGCGGAAATCGGCGGGGCGTTTGGCGGTGAAAAAGAAACCGGTGGTGGTCGTGAGTCGGGCTCGGATGCGTGGCGCGCGTACATGCGCCGGCAGACCAATACCGTGAACTACTCGCTGGAGTTGCCGCTGGCGCAGGGCATTACGTTCGACTGATCCCTTCGGTCAAGTGGAGATCCCCATGTGGGAGCGGGTTTGCTCCGGGCGGCGTTCCGACGAAAGCGCTGGGTCAGTCAGCATGGATATTGGCTGATATACCGCTTTCGCGGGCAAGCCCGCTCCCACAGGGTATGCAGTGTTTGTTAGGTTTCTGTTGGAGTCTGGCAATGCCGTTACGCGAAGAATGTCTGTGGGAAAAACTCACGCCGCAACGACCGGATAACGCGGCGCTCAGGGGCGAGGTCAAGGTTGATGTCTGCGTGATCGGCGCCGGGTTCACCGGGTTGTCGGCGGCGCTGCATCTGTTGGAAAAGGGCAAAAGCGTCTGCGTGCTCGAAGCCCATCGCGCCGGGCATGGCGGGTCGGGGCGCAACGTCGGGCTGGTCAACGCCGGGATGTGGATTCCACCGGACGAGATCGAGGCCGGGTTCGGCGAGGCCGTCGGCAGCCAGCTCAACCGCATGCTCGGGGCGGCGCCGGCGCTGGTGTTCAGCCTTGTGGATAAATACAACATCGATTGCCAGTTACGCCGCGAAGGCACCCTGCACATGGCGCACAACGCCAAGGGCGAGGCGGATCTGCGCAGTCGCGAGGAACAGTGGAAACGCCGGGGGGCACCGGTCGAACTGCTGACCGGCAAGGCCTGTGAACAGGCGACCGGTACGCAAAAGATTGCCGCCGCGCTGCTCGACCGGCGTGCCGGTACGCTCAACCCGATGGCGTATGTCACCGGGCTGGCGAAATCCGTGGCGAGTCTCGGCGGGCAAATGTTCGATCATTCCCCGGTCACCCGCCTTGAACGTCAGGGCCAGCAATGGTCGGTGCAGACCGGGCAGGGTTCGGTGCTGGCCGAACAAGTGGTGATTGCCTCCAACGCCTACACCGAAGGCGACTGGACCGAACTCAAGCGCAATTTCTTCCCCGGTTACTACTATCAGGTCGCTTCGGTGCCGCTGACTGAAGATGCCGCCCAGGAAATCCTCCCCGGCGGGCAGGGCTCGTGGGATACCCGCCAGGTGCTGAGCAGCATCCGCCGCGACAAGGACGGACGTCTGTTACTGGGCAGCCTCGGTAACGGCAATCAGAAACCGACCTGGTTTCTCAAGGCCTGGGCCGACCGGGTACAGCAGCATTATTTTCCCAACCTCAAGCCCGTCGAATGGGAATGCACCTGGACCGGGCGCATCGCGTTCACCCCCGATCACTTGATGCGCTTGTTCGAACCGGCCCCCGGATTGGTGGCCGTCACCGGGTACAACGGCCGTGGCGTGACCACCGGCACTGTGGTCGGCAAGGCCTTCGCCGACTACCTGTGTAACGGAAATCCTCAGGCATTGCCGATTCCTTTCGCACCGATGCAGCCCCTGACAGGTGTGGGCTTGCGCAGTTGTCTGTACGAGGCCGGGTTCTCGCTGTATCACGCGGGCCAGTGCCTGCGCATCGTTATCTGAGTGTTGAAATATGTTGCCGGAAGCGGCGCTTTTCGATGTAGCGACTAGCCTGTAATGGTGCGGGTTGTAGCAGTCCCGCACCAGCAGTGTGCAGTTCGGTGACGCGGGCTGTTACAGGCTGGTTGCACATCGTTTGGCGCCGCGGTTGCAATGATGGCGCGTGCGGGTTGCGCCTGAAAAAACAAATGGTTTCACCTTCCGCGGTTTAGACGGTTGCACGCCCAATGAAAATGGGAACGAAACAGTCGAAATAACAAGAAAGCAGCGACTTTTTGAAGAATAAAAAACCGATGGCACGGCCCTTGCTCTGAGCAATCCAGTGAAGTCGCAGTGCCAACTAAAAAAAACCTTGGAGCACCACCTCATGTCCCAGACGTTTTACAAGAAAGGCTTTCTGGCCCTCGCAGTCGCTACTGCGCTGGGTGTTTCTGCGTTTGCACAAGCTGATGTGAAAATCGGTGTGGCGGGCCCCATGACCGGCGCCAACGCGGCATTTGGCGAGCAGTACATGAAGGGAGCCCAAGCGGCGGCCGATGCGGTCAACGCGGCGGGCGGCGTCAACGGGGAGAAAATCGTCCTGGTCAAAGGCGATGACGCCTGCGAACCGAAACAGGCGGTGACGGTCGCCAAGGACCTCACCAACCAGAAAGTCGCCGGTGTGGTCGGTCACTTCTGTTCGTCCTCCACCATTCCTGCGTCCGAGATCTACGACGAAGCCGGGATCATCGCCATCACTCCGGGTTCCACCAACCCGCAAGTGACCGAGCGCGGCCTGAGCGCCATGTTCCGTATGTGCGGCCGTGACGACCAGCAAGGCATCGTTGCCGGCGATTACATCGTCGACGTGCTCAAGGGCAAGAAAGTGGCCGTGCTGCACGACAAGGACACCTACGGTCAGGGCTTGGCCGATGCGACCAAGGCTCAGCTGGAAAAACGCGGCGTGAAGCCGGTGCTGTACGAAGGCCTGACCCGTGGCGAGAAAGACTTCAGCGCCGTGGTCACCAAGATCCGTGCGGCCGGTGCCGACGTGGTCTACTTCGGCGGCCTGCACCCGGAAGCCGGTCCACTGGTCAAGCAACTGCGTACCGAAGGCCTGAAAGACGTGAAGTTCATGTCTGACGACGGCATCGTGACCGACGAACTGGTGACCACCGCTGGCGGCCCGCAATACGTCGACGGCGTGCTGATGACCTTCGGCGCCGACCCGCGTCTGCTGCCGGAAAGCAAGACTGTCGTGGATGCCTTCCGCAAGGCCGGCACCGAGCCTGAAGGCTACACCCTGTACGCCTACGCTTCGGTTCAGGCACTGGCCGCCGCCTTCAATGGCGCCAAGTCGAACAAGGGCGAGGAGGCCGCTGCCTGGCTGAAGAAAAACCCGGTCAAGACCGTCATGGGCGAGAAGACCTGGGACTCCAAAGGCGACCTGAAGGTCTCCGACTACGTGGTCTACCAGTGGGACAAGGATGGCAAATATCACCAGCTGGAAAAACAGAAGTAAGGGCTGACGCGATCGGCTGACCTCCACTGTTCCATGTGGGAGCGAGCCTGCTCGCGAAGACGGACTGACAGGCAACATCGCTGTTGAATGATCAACCGCTTTCGCGAGCAGGCTCGCTCCCACAGGATCCTGTGGTGGTCGGGCTGAATGCGCTCTGACATTGCTCCGACGTAAATCTGTATTTTTCCTAGAAGAACCGCGCGCCCCAGGGCGTGCAGGTTCTCACTGCGTGAGATTGCGTTATGGATGGTATTTTCCTGCAGCAACTGGTCAACGGCCTGACCCTCGGGTCGGTCTATGGCCTGATCGCCATCGGCTACACAATGGTCTACGGCATCATCGGCATGATCAACTTCGCCCATGGCGAGGTTTACATGATTTCCGCTTACCTGGCGGCAATCAGTCTGGCTCTGCTGGCTTACTTCGGTATCGAATCCTTCCCGCTGCTGATGCTCGGCACACTGGTCTTCACCATCGTCGTCACGGGGGTGTATGGCTGGGTCATCGAACGCATCGCCTACAAACCACTGCGCAACTCCACCCGACTGGCACCGCTGATCAGCGCCATCGGTATCTCCCTGATCCTGCAAAACTATGCCCAGATCAGCCAGGGCGCCCGTCAACAGGGTGTTCCGACGCTGCTCACCGGCGCCTGGCGCATCGACGTCGGCTCGGGCTTCGTCCAGCTGACCTACACCAAGATCTTCATTCTCGTCGCGGCGTTCGTCGGGATGGGCCTGCTGACCTACGTGATCAAGTACACCAAGCTCGGCCGCATGTGCCGCGCGACCCAGCAAGACCGCAAGATGGCTTCGATTCTGGGGATCAACACCGACCGGGTGATTTCCTATGTGTTCATCATCGGTGCAGCGATGGCGGCCCTGGCCGGCGTGCTGATCACCATGAACTACGGCACGTTCGACTTCTACGCAGGCTTCGTCATCGGGATCAAGGCGTTCACTGCCGCGGTGCTCGGCGGGATCGGCTCGCTGCCTGGCGCCATGTTGGGCGGGATCATCCTCGGGATCTCCGAGTCGCTGTTCTCGGGCCTGGTCAACTCCGACTACAAAGACGTGTTCAGCTTCTCGCTGCTCGTACTTGTTCTGGTCTTCCGGCCTCAGGGCCTGCTGGGCCGTCCTCTTGTGTCGAAGGTGTAAGCGATGTCTTCAACCACTACAAAATCCATTGATGTCAAAAAAAGCCTGGTTGAGGCGATTCTCGCCGGACTGATCGCCCTGATCGTGTTCGGGCCGATTGTCGGCGTGGTACTCGACGGCTACAGCTTCAACCTCGAACCGACCCGCGTGGCGTGGATCATCGCCATCGTCATGGCCGGCCGCTTTGCCCTCAGCCTGTTCCTGCAAACCCCCAAGGGCCTGCGCATTCTCGAAGGATTCGAGAGCACCGGATCCGGCGTACATGTGCTGCCCGCCGATCACAAATCCCGCCTGCGCTGGATCATCCCGCTGCTGATCGTACTGGCCGTGGCCGTGCCGTTCGTGTCCAACTCCTACCTGCTGGGCGTGGTCATCCTCGGGTTGATCTACGTGCTGCTGGGGCTGGGGCTGAACATCGTGGTCGGTCTGGCCGGCCTGCTCGACTTGGGTTACGTGGCGTTCTACGCCATCGGCGCCTACGGTCTGGCGCTCGGTTATCAGTACCTCGGCCTGGGTTTCTGGACGGTGCTGCCGCTGGCGGCGATCACGGCTGGCCTTGCCGGTTGCATCCTCGGTTTCCCGGTGCTGCGCCTGCACGGCGACTACCTGGCGATCGTGACCCTGGGTTTCGGTGAAATCATCCGTCTGATTCTCAACAACTGGCTGTCCCTGACCGGCGGTCCGAACGGTATGCCGGCCCCGCTGCCGACGTTCTTCGGTCTGGAGTTCGGCAAGCGGGCGAAGGATGGCGGGGTACCGTTTCACGAGTTCTTCGGTATCGCCTACAACCCGGACGTGAAGTATTACTTCATCTATGCGGTGCTGTTCCTGGTGGTGCTGGCCGTGCTGTACATCAAGCATCGTCTGGTGAAGATGCCGGTCGGCCGCGCCTGGGAAGCCCTGCGTGAAGACGAGATCGCCTGCCGCTCGATGGGCCTCAATCACGTGCTGGTCAAGCTCTCGGCGTTCACCATCGGTGCGTCCACCGCGGGTCTGGCAGGTGTGTTCTTCGCCACTTATCAAGGCTTCGTCAACCCGACCTCGTTCACCTTCTTCGAATCGGCGCTGATCCTCGCGATCGTCGTGCTCGGCGGCATGGGCTCGACCATCGGCGTGGTGATCGCAGCGTTCGTGTTGACCGTTGCCCCGGAACTGCTGCGCGGCTTTGCCGAATACCGCGTGCTGCTGTTCGGGATCCTGATGGTGTTGATGATGATCTGGCGACCTCGCGGGCTGATCCGCATCAGCCGTACCGGGGTCACTCCACGCAAAGGTGCCATTCACTATGAGAGGACTGCGCCATGAGTGAAGTCGTACTCTCTGTTGAAAAACTGATGATGCACTTCGGTGGCATCAAGGCCTTGAGCGATGTCAGCCTGAAGGTCAAACGCAATTCGATCTTCGCCCTGATCGGCCCCAACGGGGCCGGCAAGACCACGGTGTTCAACTGCCTGACCGGGTTCTACAAGGCCTCCGGCGGCAAGATCGAACTCAACGTGCGCGGTCAGCAGACCAACGTCATCAAACTGCTGGGCGAGTCCTTCAAACCGACCGACTTCGTCTCGCCGAAAAACTTCGCCAGTCGTCTGTACTACAAGATGTTCGGCGGCACCCACCTGGTGAACCGCGCGGGCCTGGCCCGGACGTTCCAGAACATTCGTCTGTTCAAGGAAATGTCGGTGCTGGAAAACCTGCTGGTGGCCCAGCACATGTGGGTCAACCGCAATATGCTGGCCGGCATCCTCAACACCAAGGGCTATCGCAAGGCCGAAAGTGATGCGCTGGACTGCGCGTTCTACTGGCTGGAAGTGGTGGATCTGGTGGACTGCGCCAACCGTCTGGCCGGTGAACTGTCCTACGGCCAGCAACGCCGGCTGGAGATCGCCCGGGCCATGTGCACGCGGCCGCAGATCATCTGCCTCGACGAACCGGCCGCCGGCCTCAACCCTCAGGAAACCGAAGCGCTGAGCGCGATGATCCGGCTGCTGCGCGACGAGCATGATCTGACCGTGGTGCTGATCGAACACGACATGGGCATGGTAATGAGCATTTCCGATCACATTGTGGTGCTGGACCACGGCATCGTCATCGCCGAGGGCGGTCCGGATGCCATTCGTAACGATCCGAAAGTGATCGCTGCCTACCTGGGCGCCGACGAAGAGGAAGTCGTATGACGCAACCCATCCTCGAACTCAAGGATCTGGACGTGTTCTACGGCCCGATCCAGGCCCTCAAAGGCGTTTCGCTGCAGATCAACGAAGGGGAAACCGTCAGCCTGATCGGCTCCAACGGTGCCGGCAAATCCACTCTGCTGATGTCGATCTTCGGCCAGCCACGGGCGGCGGGCGGGCAGATCCTGTATCAGGGCGTGGACATTACCCACAAGTCATCGCACTACATCGCTTCCAACGGCATCGCGCAGTCGCCGGAAGGACGGCGGGTGTTCCCCGACATGACCGTCGAGGAAAACCTGCTGATGGGCACCATTCCGATCGGCGACAAGTACGCCAAGGAAGACATGCAGCGCATGTTCGAGCTGTTCCCGCGGCTCGAAGAGCGCCGTACCCAGCGTGCCATGACCATGTCCGGCGGCGAGCAGCAGATGCTCGCCATCGCCCGGGCGCTGATGAGCCGGCCCAAGCTGTTGCTGCTGGACGAGCCGAGCTTGGGTCTGGCGCCGATCGTGGTGAAACAGATCTTCGCCACCCTGCGGGAACTGGCGAAAACCGGCATGACCATTTTCCTCGTCGAGCAGAACGCCAACCATGCGTTGAAACTGTCCGACCGGGCATACGTGATGGTCAACGGTGAGATTCGCCTGACGGGCACCGGCAAGGAGCTGCTGGTGAACGAGGAGGTGCGTAACGCCTATCTCGGCGGGCACTGAGTTTTCAGGTTTGCCATAGATATACAGAGCCCCGGGGCGCGAGTCTCGGGGCTTTTTTGTATCCACAATTCATGACGATCCACGCCATTCCCGAAATTGTGGAAAACAAAATCCCCAACCTGCCAAAGCGCGACATATAGACGCTGCAAATCGCTGTTTTTCCACAGTTTTGACTTGTCCCCGTTTGCTGTGGAACCGGCTGTGAATAACGTGGGAGTAGCTGGCTGAGAGCCTTTAAAACCGTGGCTTGCGGGCGCATGGTTGTTTTTTGATCAGGGCTTTTCACTGTTGCAGGGTACCCGTTTGTCAACCTTTTTATAGCCGCGGCAGAACAGGCGATTGCATGTGGGCAAGCCTGTGGATAAGTCTGTGATTAAACTCTGGAAAGACTCCGCTAAGGGCCGTGATTACTGGCCCTGCGCAATCACCGCCGTAATCGGCCGGTCGTGCAAAATGCCTTGCCCGGCATAATCGGCAGATCAGGGTCAAGCGAAAAACTTTGCTTTTGCGGCGCAAAGCCTTGTGTGGCGCGGCTTTGCGCATTTCCACTTGCCCCCGGAAACTGTGGAAGGGACTGTGGATAACGTGCGTGCATGTGGCTACAGGCCACGCCCGTCAAGGCGTTGCGAGGGTTGATCAAATTTTGAGCAGAAATCCACGCCCGCCGGTGGTTGCTCGTGAATGCAGGGCCGGGCATGCTGCCCGCTGATTTTCTATTCCAATGGCTGCCCCGGGTGGTCGAAGCAAGGAGAACACGATGTCCAACACCCTGTTTATCACCGGCGCGACGTCCGGTTTTGGTGAAGCCTGTGCCCGTCGTTTTGCCGTGGCCGGCTGGAAACTGGTGCTGACCGGTCGTCGTGAAGAACGCCTCAACGCGCTGTGCGCCGAGCTGTCGAAGCAGACCGAAGTGCATGGCCTGGTGCTGGACGTGCGTGATCGCAAGGCGATGGAGGAGGCGATTGCCAACCTGCCGCCGTCGTTCGCCAAATTGCGCGGCCTGATCAACAACGCCGGGCTGGCGCTGGGCGTGGACCCGGCACCGAAGTGCGATCTCGACGATTGGGACACCATGGTCGACACCAACGTCAAAGGCCTGATGTACAGCACTCGCCTGTTGCTGCCGCGTCTGATCGCCCACGGTCGCGGCGCCGGCATCGTCAACCTTGGTTCCATCGCCGGTAACTACCCGTACCCGGGCAGCCACGTTTACGGCGCGACCAAAGCGTTCGTCAAACAGTTCTCGCTGAACCTGCGTTGTGACCTGCAGGGCACTGGCGTTCGCGTCAGCAACATCGAGCCGGGTCTGTGCGAGAGCGAGTTCTCGCTGGTGCGTTTCGCCGGTGATCAGGCGCGTTACGACGCCACCTACGCCGGTGCCGAGCCGATTCAGCCGCAGGACATCGCCGAGACGATTTTCTGGGTGCTGAATGCACCGGCGCACATCAATATCAATAGCCTGGAGCTGATGCCGGTGAGCCAGTCCTGGGCCGGTTTCGCCATCGAGCGTAACAAGGCTTGATACGGTTTTGCCCTCTTCGCCAGCGGGCTGGCGAAGAGGGCAAATCGGCCAGAATCTGGCAGTAAGGTAGACTCACTCCTCAACAACCCGCCGCATCTCGCGGTTTTCAAGGTTTTTCGAGGAGTCAAAGTGAGTAACCGAGGTGAGCAGTCTCTGCTCAAACAATCGACCATCCTGATGTTCGCCGTGTCGATCGCCGGGATCGCCACCGGTTTTGTTTCGGGTTCCCAGTCCATCCTGTTCGATGGCTTTTTTTCGCTGATTGCAACCTTCATCAAAGTCCTGATGCTGATCACCGCGAAGCTGATCGCCAAACAAAGCAATCACCGATTCCAGTTCGGCTTCTGGCACTTGGAGCCGATGGTGTTGCTGATCGAGGGCAGTTTCCTGTTGTTGATCGCCATTTACGCGTTTCTCAATGGCGTGTTCGGCATTATCAATGGCGGTCGTGAAATCGAGCTGGGCCTGGTGATCATCTACGCGGCGGTGTTCACCGTTGTCGAGTTCGCCTACTTCTTCTACGTGCGCCACCGCAATCGCAAGCTCAAATCGAGTCTGATCCAGTTCGACAACATCAGCTGGCTGGTGGACGCGATGTTGTCCGTGGGCCTGTTGATCAGTTTCCTCGCGGCGTTGCTGCTCAAGTCCCAGGGTTATGGCGAGTGGGCGAAATTTGTCGACCCGCTGATCCTTATCGTGCTGGCCATGACCATGCTGCCGCCGGCCTTCAAGATCCTCGGCCCGGCGCTGCAGGATGTGCTCGGCATTGCGCCGGACACGCTGGACGATCAGGTACGCCAGGTAATGGACGCGGCCAAGGCCGAGCATGGTTTCGACGATTACGTGTCCTACGTGCAGAAGCACGGGCGGGCGCGGTTCATCGAGATTCATGTGGTGTTGCCGGCGGATTACCGGCTGCAGAACGTCGGCCAGCTGGATGCGCTGCGTGAGGAGATTTCCGCGAAGCTGGGCAAGCCGGACGCGGCGCGCTGGCTGACCATCAGCTTCACTGGCGACAGGAAGTGGATTACCTGAGGACCAATCGCCAGCAGGCTGGCTCCCACATTGGAATGCACATCCTGTGGGAGCCAGCCTGCTGGCGATGGCGGAGGGTCAGTTAGCGTAGATATTCAGTCAGACCGGCATAGCAGGTCGCCAAGTGATACGGCGTGGTCGACGGCATGTCCTTGCGGCTGACCTCGCCCTGATCGTCACGGCACTCGTGCCAGCCGCCGGCATGCAGGAAGCGCTGTTGCAGCGCCTGCAACTGGCGCAACACCGCGCTTTCACTGCCCGGACGCAACGTCAGGGCGCGTAGGTATTCGGCCTGGGCCCAGATGCGCTGGGTCGAATCCTTCCCGTGTCCTTGCGGATCAAGCATGGCCAGCACCGCACCGGTGTCGGCCTCGACGCCCTGTTGTTCGGTGAAGGAAAACGTACGATCCAGTGCCGCGTGCAGTTTCGAGCCGCGCAGCAGCGGTGAGGATTCCAGCAGGAAATACCATTCGAACTGATGCCCCGGCTCAAACCAGTTATCCACAGCCCCCAGCGGTTTTTCCATCAACACGCCGTGTTGCGGTTCGATGAAGCGCTTGTGCATGGCTGTGCATAACTCGCTCAGCGCCTGCTGGGTCTGGGGATCTTCGCGCACGGCCAGCGTTGCCAGGAACGCTTCGGCCAGGTGCATCAGCGGGTTTTGCAGCGGGCCGGTTTCCAGCGTGATCCAGTCGCGGTCCAGGCAGGCTTCGTAGAGGCCGTCGCCCGTTGCGAAGCGCCGACCGATAACTTCCAGCGCGGCGTTGAGGGTCGATTCAACCAACGGCTCGCGAGACTTGTCCCAATAGTGGGCGCAGGCGAACAGGATGAAGGCGTGGGTGTAGAGGTCCTTGCGCTGATCCAGCGGTTTGCCCTGGGGATCGATGCTGTAGAACCAGCCGCCGTGTTCGGCATCGTGGAAGTGCCGTTGCAGGGAACGGAACAACGCAGCCGCCCGGACTTCGGCGTTATCCACAACCCCGATCAGGCTGGAAAACAGGTACAGCTGCCGTGCGCAGGCCATGGCCCGATAGCGCTGCGGTGCCAGCGGCTGATGCGCGGCGTCCAGCGCCTCGTAAGGCAATGCCATGTCGGCATTCCAGCCCGGTCCTTGCCAGAGGGGCACGATCACGTTCAGAAAGTGCTGTTGCACTGCACCGAACAGGGCGGTCAGTTCAGGCAGGGAGGTGGAGCGGGAAGCGTGGGGCATGGGCGGACGTCGTCACGGCAGGGGCGATTGCGCGACATGTTAACAGAGCGACCGGCCTTAGAGACGCGGTGTCTGTCAGTCCCCTTTCGTCGGATCGCCTCCCGGACCAAGCCTGCTCCCACAATGGTCACGCCGAACACAATACTTGTGAACAACACAGAACAACTGTGGGAGCGGGCTTGCTCGCGAAGAGGCCTGATCAGGCGATAGAGTTCAACCGGCCAGCAACCACGCGCCGGTCACCGCCGAAGCGGCTCCGGCCAAGCGAACCAGCGGCGCGGCCGCCTGAGGCAGAAAACGCACGACGGCATAACCCGCCGCATGCAGGGCCGCGGTCGCGACCACGAAACCGGCGGCATAGGCCCAAGGGCTCGACATGTCCGGCAACTCCAGGCCATGAGCCACACCGTGGAACAGCGCAAACAGCGCCGTCGCCGCCACCGCCATCACCAGCGGTGGACGCACCGCCAATGCGACCGCCAGACCGAGCGCCAGCACCGAGGCGGCAATCCCGCTTTCCAGCGCCGGCAACTCCAGCCCTTCAAATCCGAGCAAACCACCGATCAGCATGGTGCCGACGAAGGTGCACGGCAGCGCCCAACGCGCGGCGCCTTGCTGCTGCGCGGCCCACAGACCGACGGCCACCATCGCCAATAAATGGTCGAGGCCGCCGATCGGGTGGCTGATGCCGGCCACCAGACCCGAGTCGCCATGGCCGGGGTGGGCGAAGGCCAGGGCCGGTGTCAGCAGCAGCGCGACGGCGCCGAGAATACGTTTGAGTGTCATGGATAAGCTTCCTTGTTGAGCAGTGAATCAGGCTGCAGTCAGCAGGCCCTGGCGTTCGATGAAGGCGATGATGTCTTCCAGGCCCTGACCGGTTTTCTGGTTGCTGAACACGAACGGCTTGCCGTTGCGCATGCGTTGGGTGTCGCTGTTCATCATCTCCAGCGAGGCGCCGACCAGCGGCGCGAGGTCGATCTTGTTGATCACCAGCAGGTCGGATTTGCAAATGCCGGGCCCGCCCTTGCGTGGCAGCTTGTCGCCGGCCGAAACGTCGATCACGTAGATGGTCAGGTCGGACAGTTCCGGACTGAAGGTCGCGGAAAGGTTGTCGCCACCGGACTCCACCAGAATCAGGTCCAGCCCCGGAAAACGCCGGTTCAGTTGATCCACCGCTTCGAGGTTGATCGAGGCGTCTTCGCGGATCGCGGTGTGCGGGCAGCCACCGGTTTCCACGCCGATGATGCGTTCCGGCGCCAGGGCTTCGTTGCGCACCAGAAAGTCGGCGTCTTCGCGGGTGTAGATGTCGTTGGTCACCACGGCCAGGTTGTAGCGCTCGCGCAGCGCCAGGCACAGGGCCAGGGTCAACGCGGTCTTGCCGGAACCGACCGGGCCGCCGATGCCGACGCGCAGGGGTTGTGTGTTCATGTGATTCTCCAGATAAATAGGCCCTAGGAACGGAACAGGCGGCTGTACTGGCGCTCATGGGCCATGCACGCCAGGGACAGACCGAACGCGACACTGCCGAGGTGTTCGGGATTGATTCGGGTGGCGTCCTGCTGGGCCTGTTGCAGCAGCGGCAGCAGTTCGCTGGTCAGGCGCTGGGCGGCTTGCTGGCCCAGCGGCAGGGTTTTCATCAGCACCGCGAGCTGGTTTTCCAGCCAGCTCCACAGCCACGCGGCGAGGGCGTCCTGCGGGCTGATCTGCCAGGCGCGGGCTGCCAATGCCCAGCACAGGGCCAGGTGCGGTTCGGTGCATTGCTCAAGAAAATCGCGGGCCGGTGCGTCGAGCTCGGGCAAACCGTTGAGCAATTGCTGCAATGAGTAGCCCATCTGCCGGCTCTCCAGATGCAGCTCGCGGGTTTCGCGGCTGGCGCGGTGGCTTTCGCAGATACGCAGCAGCTCATCCCAATTTTCGTCCGCTGCGGCCTGGCAATGGGCGAGCAGCATGGGGGCTTCAAACCGCGCAAGGTTGAGCAGCAATTGATCGCTGATCCAGCGGCGAGCGCTGTCCGGGCTGTCGACGCGGCCGTTATCCACCGCCATTTCCAGGCCCTGGGAATAGCTGTAGCCGCCAATCGGCAACTGCGGACTGGCCAGGCGCAGCAGCGCCCAGGCCGGGTTCACAAACGGACGCCGAACTGATGGAGTTTCGGCGCGTAGTTGAAGTCTTCGTCACCGTGCCGCGAATGGTGATGGCCGCCACCGTAGGCGCCGTGTTCCGGCTGGAACGGGGCTTCGATCGATTCGACCTGCGCACCCAGTTGTTCAAGCATCGCCTTGAGCACGTAATCGTCGAGCAGGCGCAACCAGCCGTCACCGACCTGCAGCGCGACGTGGCGATTGCCCAGGTGATAGGCCGCACGGGTCAGTTCGAAGGTGTTGGCGCAGGTGACGTGCAGCAATTGTTCAGGGCGGGCACAGACTCGGACGATCCGGCCATCTTCGGCTTGCAGGCATTCGCCGTCATGTAACGGCGGCTGGCCGCGCTCCAGAAACAACCCGACGTCTTCGCCTTCGGCACTGAAACAGCGCAGGCGACTTTTGCTCCGGGCCTCGAAGGTCAGGTGCAACTCGGCGGCCCAGACGGGTTGGGGGTCGATTCTGCGATGAATCACCAGCATCGGAAAGCTTCCAGCAATGGACAATGCTCAGGCTAGAGCAAGGGGCTTGCCAATCGGACGAGACGTAGGAAAACCCTGTCGGAGCGTAGTGGATGTTTCAAGATGTTGCAGGATTGTGAGGTGTTTTGGTGCATGAAATTTTTTGCATGCACCAAATCGGAGCCGTGATGCATGGCCCATGTGGGAGCGGGCTTGCTCGCGAAGGCATAGGGTCAGTTAACGAATCAGGTGACTGACACAATGCCTTCGCGAGCAAGCCCGCTCCCACAGGGGGAAATGTGTTGTGTGCTTAATAACAGGGAGCTACTCGGTGCTGCCGAGCCCTTGCCAGTGCTTGAGTCCGATAAAGATGAAGCGCAACTGCTGGGTGATCTTGGCCTGTGGCGTCAGATGTTCCGGCAGGGCTTCGGCCGGCGGGTCGATGATGTCCGGCAGGGTGGCGAACACCGATTTGACGATCAGGTCGGCCATTACGCTGAGGCCTTCGCGATTGAGGTGCTGGAGCTTGGGCATCAAGGCCAGGTCCGCCGCCAGGTCGGAGCTGATGTCCTCCCGTAGACGGCCGATGGCCTGACGCACCGGCAATGATCCACCGTACTGCTCACGAGCCAGAAACAGGAACTGCGAACGGTTGGCGCTGACGACGTCGAGGAAGATCCGCACCGAGGCATCGATGATGCCGCCCATGACGAATTCGTTGTGGCGCACCAGGCGGATGGTTTCGCGGAAGGTCTGGCCGACTTCGCTGACCAGTACCAGGCCGAGTTCATCCATGTCGGCGAAATGCCGGTAGAAACCGGTGGGCACGATGCCGGCGGTTTTCGTCACTTCACGCAGGCTCAGGCTGCCGAATCCTCGGCCGCTTTCCATCAAGTGGCGGGCAGCGTCCATCAGGGCGTTGCGGGTCTGTTGTTTCTGTTCGGCGCGGGGCAGCATCGCAAGGGTG
This sequence comes from Pseudomonas fluorescens, assembly GCF_012974785.1. Classification (GTDB taxonomy): domain Bacteria; phylum Pseudomonadota; class Gammaproteobacteria; order Pseudomonadales; family Pseudomonadaceae; genus Aquipseudomonas; species Aquipseudomonas fluorescens_BT. Next base: position 660,397 of record NZ_CP027561.1, read on the forward strand.
TGTTCTTAGGCAAGACAAGCGCCGCACTCTAGCAAATCGGCTTTGTCGGCGTCGAACGGCAGCGGGGATGCAGGAGGGAATCGCGACTGCTTTATACAGGACTCTTCTTTACCAGCTTCTGAAAAGTCAAAAGCCCAATCCGGGGATTGGGCTTTTTTTCCAGGCCGCCATGGGCTTAGCTCAAAGCACTGTTGCGTTCGATCACACGGTCACCACCACCTTCGGCCAGGATTTGGCCTTGTGGGGTTTTGTCGTAGCCATCAGAAGCCAGGGTCTGGCCTTGTGGAGTCTTGTCGTAGCCGTCGGAAGCCAGGGTTTGACCTTGTGGAGTCTTGTCATAACCGTCCTGGACCAGACCTTTTTCTTCCAGACGATCACGGCCGCCTTCGGCTAAGGTTTGGCCTTGTGGGGTTTTGTCATAGCCATCTTGAACCAGACCTTTTTCTTCCAGACGGTTGCGACCGTTTTCAGCCAGGGTCTGGCCTTGTGGAGTGCGGTCCGAGCCATCAGCAGCAACGGTCTGGCTGAACACCGAGTGGCTGGTTTTGACTTGCGGAGTCGCTTGATCGGCAGCTGGCAGAGCGAAAGCGGTGCTGGCCAGCATCGAGAGGGTAAGACTGAACAGAAGTTGGCGTTTCATGATGGGTTGCTCCTTGGGAGGGCGATAAAGTGGGTACGAGGGCAATGCTACTCTCGATAAGTCGATATAAAAGTTCATAAACACAATGGTAATAATCAACAGAATTGATTGTTCGCTTGGGAGGCTCTAGCTCGGGCGTTTCAGGCGGGCGGTTTTGCACTGCGGTGGGTATTTTCCACCCACTCGCGCTCCGCAAATGTGCGGGGCCGGTAACGCCTGCTCGACCGATCGGTCAGAATGGCGACCGTTTTTCCCTCTATGAGGGCTTTGGATTAAACCTGCGGACTGTTTGTCAGTCACAGATTTCATGAGGGCCATCATGGCCTGCCGTTTCAGCTGCGTCGTGCCAATGGATGCAGTCGTTTTCAGGAGCTTTGTGCATGACGCGCACGCGTAAAATCTTCGCCTGGACCTTCGCCACCCTTGTGCTGCTTCTGGCGGTGCTGGTGTTGATCATCGTGTTTTTCGATTGGAACCGGATCAAACCGCCGCTCAACGCCAAAGTCTCGGAAGAATTGCACCGACCGTTCGCCATCAACGGCAACCTGACGGTGGTCTGGCGGCGCGAACTCGACGAGGGCGGCTGGCGCGCCTGGGTGCCGTGGCCGCATGTGGTGGCCGAAGACCTGACGCTGGGCAACCCGGACTGGTCGAAGCAGCCGCAGATGGTCACCCTCAAAAAGGTCGAGCTGCGCATCTCGCCATTGGCCTTGCTGGCACAACGGGTGACGATCCCGCGCATCGACCTGACCGAACCCAATGCGCAATTGCAGCGCCTGGCCGATGGCCGCGCCAACTGGACCTTCAAGTTCGATCCCAAGGATCCGAATGCCGAGCCCTCGAACTGGGTGGTCGACATCGGTGCCATCGGCTTCGACAAGGGCCACGTCACTCTGGATGACCAGACCCTCAAGACCAACCTCGACCTGTTGATCGATCCGCTGGGCAAACCGATTCCGTTCAGCGACATCGTCGGCGACAAAGCCGCGAAAACCGCGCAGGACAAGGGCGGTGCACCGCAGGATTACGCCTTCGGCCTGAAAGTCACCGGCCAGTACCACGGCCAGAAACTCGCCGGCCAAGGCAAGATCGGCGGTCTGCTGGCCCTGCAGGATGCGAGCAAGCCGTTCCCGTTGCAGGCCCAGGCGAAGATCGGCGACACCAGCATCGAACTCGCCGGCACCCTGACCGATCCGTTGAATCTCGGTGCGCTCGATCTGCGCCTGAAACTGGCGGGTGCCAGCCTCGGCAATCTGTATCCGCTGACCGGCGTGACCCTGCCTGACACCCCGCCTTATGCCACTGACGGCCATTTGATCGCCAAGCTGCATGAGCCGGGCGGCGCGCAATTTCGTTATGAACAGTTCAACGGCAAGATCGGCAGCAGCGACATCCATGGTGATCTGGCTTACGTCGCCAGCCAGCCGCGACCCAAGCTGAGTGGCGCGCTGCTGTCCAATCAACTGTTGTTCGCCGACCTCGCGCCATTGATCGGTGCCGACTCCAACGCCAAGCAGAAGGCCCGTGGCGGCGAAAGCAAGCAGCCGGCAGACAAGGTACTGCCGGTGGAAGAGTTCAAGACCGAGCGCTGGCGCGATATGGACGCCGACGTCGAATTCACCGGCAAGCGCATCGTTCACAGCGAAGAACTGCCGTTTACCGACCTCTATACCCACCTGAAACTCAACGACGGCGAACTGAGCCTGGAGCCGCTGCGTTTCGGCGTAGCCGGCGGCAACCTCGATGCGCAGATTCGCCTCAACGGTCGCACCGAGCCGCTGGAAGGCCGGGCCAAACTGACCGCGCGCAAGTTCAAGCTCAAGCAGTTGTTCCCGACCTTTGAACCGATGAAGACCAGTTTCGGCGAGCTCAACGGCGACGCCGACATCGCCGGTCGCGGCAACTCGGTGGCCAAACTGCTGGGCGGTGCCAACGGCAACCTGAAGATGCTGATCAACGACGGCGCCATCAGTCGTGAGCTGATGGAGCTGGCAGGGCTCAACGTCGGTAACTACGTGGTCGGCAAAGTCTTTGGCGACAAGGAAGTGAAGATCAACTGCGCGGCGGCGGACTTCGACATCAAAACCGGCCTGGCGACCACGCGGCTGTTCGTCTTCGATACCGAGAACGCGATCATCTACATCGACGGCACAGCGAACATGGCCACCGAGCAACTGGATCTGACGGTGACGCCGGAATCCAAGGGCTGGCGCCTGATTTCCCTGCGCTCACCCTTGTACGTGCGTGGCAAGTTCATCAAGCCGGATGCCGGGGTCAAAGCTGTGCCGCTGATGTTGCGCGGGGCGGGAATGGTGGCCTTGGGCGTGATCGCCGCGCCGGCGGCGGGGCTGCTGGCGCTGGTGGCGCCGAGCGGTGGCGAGCCGAACCAGTGCGCGCCGCTGTTGGAGCAGATGAAGGCGGGCAAGGCACCCGTCACAGTGAAACCTACAAAATGATCGGTGATTGACAGGGCCTCTTCGTCGGATCACCGCCCGGACCAAGCCCGCTCCCACAGGGTTTCACTGAACCTGTGGGAGCGGGCTTGCCCGCGATGGGATCTGGAGGACTCAGAGGTCTTTCAGGATATCCGCCATGTCATCCGCATGCTCTTCTTCCTGAGCCAGGATGTCTTCGAAGATCCGGCGCGTGGTCGGATCCTTTTCGCCGATGTACTGGATGATTTCGCGGTAGCTGTCGATGGCAATCCGCTCGGCCACCAGGTCTTCGTAGACCATTTCCTTCAAGGTGTTGCCGGCCACGTATTGCGCGTGGGACATCTTCGACAGCAGGTCAGGGTTGAATTCAGGCTCGCCGCCCAGTTGCACGATGCGCTCGGCGAGACGGTCGGCGTGTTCGGCTTCCTGAGTGGCGTGCTCGAGGAACTCGTCGGCGGCGACGTTGGCTTTCAGGCCGTTGGCCATGAAGTAGTGGCGCTTGTAGCGCAAGACGCAGACCAGTTCAGTGGCCAGCGATTCGTTGAGCAGGCGCAGCACTTCTTCACGGTTGGCGCTGTAGCTTTCGGTCACCGCGCCGTTTTCCACGTGCTGGCGGGCGCGCTCGCGCAGGGTTTGAACATCAGACAAATGCAGGTCACTCATTTCAGTCTCCTGGAGGCTAATCCGATTGGCGTCACGTTCTGCTGACGTGATCGTTACCTGGTTGTGAGTGATGAACGCGGCAAAAAGTTTTGTCGGATTCAGCGCGGGACATGCCCGGAAAGCTGCGCCTCTTCGCGCAGCCAGGCAAAAAACGCCTTCACCGGCGGATGCCGCTCGCGGCCCGGTACGCAAAGTGCGCTGTATCCGGCGCCATCGACCTGTACCTCGCCCTTGTACGGCACCAGCAGACCGCTGGCGACGCTTTGCGACACCAGGATGTTGCTCGCCAGCACCAGCCCCTGTCCGGCAATGGCCGCTTGCAGGGCGTAATGCTCTTCGTCGTATTCGCGGACGGCCGGGTGTTGATTCAACCAGTTTTCGCCCGACTGCGCGCACCACGCCTCCCAACCGTGAGCGTAGAGCTTCGAATTGTGCCAATGCACGCTGATCAGCGCCGGGGTGCGGCGGGCGGCCAGCGCCACCTGTTCCGGCGAGCCGTACACGCCGAACGATTCATCGAACAGGCACAACCCATAGAGGTTCGGGTAATCGTCGAGGCTGTAGCGCAACACCAGATCGACGCTGGCGTCCTGGTGCAGATCGATCACTTCGCAGTGGGTGTCCAGACGCACATTGATGTTCGGATGCTTCGCGTAAAAACGCCCCAGGCGCGGCACCAGCCACAGCGCGGCGAACGCGGCGGTGGTCGACAGCGTCAGGCTGCTGCCGCTGCGTTGCGGGCGCAGGGTGTCGACGCTTTGCGCTACCTCCAGAAACGCCCCATGCAGGCTGCGGAACAGCCGCTCGCCACCCTCGGTCAGGCGCACCTGACGCGGCAGACGTTCAAACAGGGCGACGCCGAGCCAGTCCTCCAGCGAGCGGATCTGATGGGAAATCGCCGTCGGCGTCACCGCCAGTTCTTCGGCGGCCGCCTTGAAACTAAGCAGGCGTGAGGCGGATTCGAACGCGCGCAGGGCGGTCAGGGGCAAGGCTGCGAACATGAAAACTCCATGGATGAAATCAATTCATCCAGACTGATTTTTGCTCATTTGAGGCGATGAAGTGATGCCTGCAATCTGGCGCCACACAGTCATTCAAGTCTAGTCCCAAGGAGATTCAGATGAGCAAGATTCTTGTGATCCATGCCAGCCCTCGCGGTGAGCGTTCCAATTCGCGGCGTTTGGCGGAAAGTTTTCTCAGCGCCTGGCAGGTCCGTCATCCACAGGCGCAAGTCACCCGCCGCGAGGTTGGGCGTGCGTTGATTCCGGCAGTGAATGAAGCGTTTGTCGCGGCAGCGTTTTACCCGGAGCCCGAGGCACGGCCGCTGACGATGCAGGCCGATCTGGCGCTCAGCGATCAACTGGTGGGCGAGCTGTTCGATCACGACCTGCTGCTGATTTCCACGCCGATGTACAACTTCAACGTGCCCAGCGGCCTCAAGGCCTGGGTCGATCAGATCGTGCGTCTGGGCCTCACGTTCGATCACACCCTCGACAACGGCATCGCCCAGTACACGCCGCTGCTGCACGGCAAAAAGGCGCTGATCGTCACCAGTCGCGGCGGTTTCGGTTTCGGCCCGGGCGGCGAGCTGGAGGCACTGAACCACGCCGATCCATGGCTGCGCACGGCATTGGGGTTCATCGGCATCAACGACGTCACGGTGGTCGCCGCCGAGGGCGAGGAGTCCGCCGAGCGCACCTTCGCGGTGTCGGTGGCCGAGGCCGAGCAGCGCTTGCTCGATCTCGCCCGGGAGTTCTAGGTGGCCTGGCTGTTTCTGCTGATCGCGGCAGGATTTGAAGTCACCTTCGCCATGGGCATGAAATACGCCGAGGGTTTCACCCGGCTCTGGCCGTCGCTGATCACCGTGGTCGCGGCGGTGGGCGGGATTTACTTCCTGACCCTGGCAATGCGCGAGTTGCCGGTGAGCATCGCCTACCCGATCTGGACCGCCATCGGTTCGCTCGGCACGGTGTTTCTCGGTTTCGCCCTGCTGGGCGAGAGCCTGACGCTGGTGAAGTTGCTGTCGGTGGGGCTGATTGTGGCGGGGGTGGTGGGGCTGAAGTAGGCTGGTCGTGGAGTTGTCATCATCGAGGAGGATGCTTGGCGGGCGTTTTGCACGTCATGCCTCCACCCACCGACCACAGGGATGTCTGCCCATGTCGCAGGAATCGGCCACACGTTATCCACTGGTGCTGGTGCCGGGAATGCTCGGTTTCATTCGTCTGGTGCTGTACCCGTACTGGTACGGGATCATCAAAGCGTTGCGCCGGGGTGGCGCGACGGTGATCGCGGTGCAGGTTTCGCCGCTCAATTCCACCGAGGTGCGCGGCGAGCAGTTGCTGACGCGCATCGATGAAATCCTGCGCGAGACCGGCGCGGCCAAGGTCAATCTGTTCGGCCATAGCCAGGGTTCTCTGACGGCGCGTTACGCGGCGGCCAAGCGTCCGGACCTGGTGGCGTCGGTCACATCGGTGGCCGGGCCCAATCACGGTTCGGAACTGGCCGACTATCTGGCGAAACACTATCCGGCGGACAGCGCCAAGGGCCGAATCCTCGAGGCGCTGTTGCGTTTTGTCGGCTGGCTGATGGCGCTGCTGGAAACCGGTTATCACGGGCCGAAACTGCCGGTGGATATCCACGCCTCGCACCATTCCCTGACCAGCGAAGGCGTGGCGCTGTTCAACCAGCGTTATCCACAGGGTCTGCCGCAAACCTGGGGCGGGCACGGGCCGGAAGAGGTCAACGGGGTGCGTTATTACTCGTGGTCCGGCACCTTGCAACCGGGCAAGACCGACCGTGGTGGCAACCTGTTCGACGGCACCAACCGCAGCTGTCGTTTGTTTGCCAAAACCTTCGTGCGCGAGCCGGGGCAGTGCGACGGCATGGTCGGACGCTACAGCTCGCACCTGGGCACGGTCATCGGCGATGACTACCCGATGGATCACTTCGACATCGTCAACCAGTCGCTGGGACTGGTCGGCAAAGGGGCGGATCCGGTGCGGCTGTTCGTCGAGCATGCGGCGCGTTTGAAAGCCGCCGGGGTCTAGGCGGCGCTCGGAGTGCGGGAGCGACCGAGGACGGTGGTCCAGCGTTCGGAAAGAATTACCCCGCCCAGCGTCAGCAAACCACCGACCAGGTGATACATCGCCAGTTGTTCCTTCAGCACCACCGCTGCAATCAGCGCGGTGATCAACGGCAGCAGGTTGAAGAACAGCGTGGTCCGGCTCGGCCCCAGACGCTGTACGGCCTGCATCCACGCCAGCGGCGCGAGCATCGAGGCCAGCAGGCACGCGTACAGCACCAGCGGAATGTTCTGCAGGGTCAGGCCGGTTTTCGGCGACGCGGCATACAGCGGAAACAGCACCACCACCGCCACCAGCACCTGCAAATACAGCAACACCAGCGGCGGCAGGCGCAGCTGCCATTTTTTCAGCAGGGTGCTGTAGATCGCGTAGGCGAGGGTGGCGATCAGCATCATTGCGTCCCCCAGGTTCACCCCGTGTTGCAGCAGTGCGCCGAGACTGCCGGACGACACCACCACCAGCACGCCGGCGAACGACAGCACCGCACCGACCAGCGCGCCGGCGGTCAGGCGCTGGCCGAGGCTGATGATCGCCATGGCCAGCGACATCAACGGCATCAGCGACAGGATGATGCCCATGTTGGTGGCGCTGGTCAGGGTCGCGGCGAAGTAGGCCAGGCTCTGATAGACCGCCATGCCCAGCACGCCGAGGATGAAGATCTTGCCGAGATTCGGGCGAATCTGCGGCCAGTGCGCGATCACTTTCTTGAGCATGAACGGGGTAAACAGCAGGCCGGCAAGCAGCCAGCGGTAGAAGCCGATCTCGGCGGGGAAGATCGCACCGACGGCCAGTTTGTTGATCACGGTGTTGCCGGCCCAGATGAAAATCGCCAGCAGGGGAAACGCGTATTGCATGGGAGGAGAAACCAGTACGTTGATGAACGGCGATTATCCCCTGTCTGGATGCAGGCCTATACTGCGAACCGGACAACCTGCCTCTGATTCCGGACAGCATGAACAGTAAACACATCGATCTGCTGGATTTCAGCGAACTGCCATCGGCTGTGTATTTCCGCTACGCCGACTTCAACGCTCACGAATACGCCGCGCCGCACCGCCATCCGTGGGGCACGCTGGAGTACGCGGCCCACGGCGTGCTGCACATGGATGTCGACGGCAGTCGTTTCATGTCACCGCCGCAATACGCGGTGTGGGTGCCGCCGCAGGTCGAGCACAGTTTCTACAGCCATCAGCCGGTCAATTATCGGGCGGTTTGCCTGGCGCCGGATGTCTGTTGCGACTTGCCGGCGCAGGCCTGCACCCTGGCGATCAGCGATATTCTCAAGGCCATCCTCAAGGACTTCGCCGCCCGCGATGTGAAAATCCCCGCGCTCGAGGCCGACCAGAGATTGGCCCAGGTGTTGGTGGATCAACTGCGCCAGGCGCCGGTTCATCAGTGTTATCTGCCATACGCCAGCAGCCCCGGGTTGCTGACGATCCTCGAAACCCTGCAGGCCGAGCCCGGCAACAATGAGCCGCTGGCGCACTGGGCGGCGCAGGTGCATGTCAGCGAGCGCACGCTGGCCCGGCAATTCGTGCGGGAGTTGGGGATGAGTTTCGGCGAATGGCGTCAGCGGCTGCGCTATCTCGCGGCCATCGAGGCGCTGGAAAGTACGCGTAGCGTGCAGGAAATCGCCTTCGATCTCGGCTACAGCAGCGGCTCGGCGTTCATTGCCATGTTTGCGCGGCAGGCCGGATGTACGCCGGAACAATACCGGCGCAGTCACCTTGAGGCTAGGAAGGTGTAACAAGCTTTGACTACACTCAGCCGGAGGCCGTATCCATCGATGCGGCGACAAGGAGAAAACTCCATGAAGATGTTGCGTGTCCCTTTGTTGATGATCGGTCTGCTGCTGTGCTCCCAGGGTTTCGCCGCCACGGCGCAACAGAACAAGATGACTACGTGTAACGCCGACGCCACGGCCAAGAGCCTCAAGGGTGACGAGCGCAAAGCCTTCATGAGCACTTGCCTCAAGGCCGCGCCGGCCGCCAATGACGCCAAGACCCTGACCCCGCAGCAGGAAAAGATGAAGACCTGTAATGCCGATGCCAAGACCAAGGCGCTGACGGGCGATGCGCGCAAGACGTTCATGAGTGATTGTCTGAAGAAAAAATGAGGTGGCTCGGCGGGATGGGTTCGACTTGAGAACCAACCCTCACCCTAACCCTCTCCCAGAGGGAGAGGGGACCGATTTGGGGATGGCTGGTATTTATGTCGACCTGAATGTGCGGTGCTGAATCCGAAATCGACCGGGTCTGTCAGGTTGCGGGAATTCTCTAAATCTACTCGGTCAGTTCCCTCTCCCTACGGGCGGTCCGACGTTTCGGGAGGGCTAGGGTGAGGGCTGGGCCGCAAGTCAGGCACCAAACCCACATATACCGCATATCCCTAGTGCTCCCCAAGGATCGCTGGCAGACTGCCAATCCTTTTACGCCGTTCGTTTTGAGGCTGTATGCCAACGTTTTCTGAGCGTCATGTTGTGTTCTGGGTCAGTTGCATCATCATTTTCGGCGGTCTGTTGCTGGTGTTGCCATTGCGTCTGCTGCCCAGTCTGCTGGCCGGGTTGCTGGTGTTCGAGCTGGTCAACATGCTCACCCCGCAACTGCAGCGGCTGATCGAAGGTCGCCGCGCACGCTGGCTGGCGGTGGCGTTGCTGGGCACGCTGGTGGTGAGTGTGCTGGCGCTGATCTTTGCCGGGGCCATCAGTTTCCTGCTGCACGAGGCGGAAAACCCCGGCGCTTCCCTCGACAAATTCATGGGCGTGGTCGACCGCGCGCGCGGGCAGTTGCCGCCGTTCATCGACGCCTACCTGCCGGCCAGCGCTGCCGAGTTCCGGGTGGCCATCGGCGACTGGATGAGCAAACACCTGGCCGACCTGCAACTGGTGGGCAAGGACGCGGCGCACATGTTCGTGACGCTGCTGATCGGCATGGTGCTCGGCGCGATCATCGCCTTGCAGCGCGTGCCGGACGTCACCAAGCGCAAGCCGCTGGCGGCTGCGTTGTTCGACCGTCTGCACCTGCTGGTTCAGGCGTTTCGCAATATCGTCTTCGCGCAGATCAAGATTTCCCTGCTCAACACCTTTTTCACCGGGATCTTCCTGGCGGTGATCCTGCCGCTGTTCGGGATCAAGCTGCCGCTGACCAAGACCCTGATCGTGCTGACCTTCCTGCTCGGTCTGCTGCCGGTGATCGGCAACCTGATGTCGAACACGCTGATCACCATCGTCGGCCTGTCACTGTCGATCTGGGTGGCGGTTGCCGCGCTGGGTTACCTGATCTTTATCCACAAGCTCGAATACTTCCTCAACGCGCGCATTGTCGGCGGGCAGATCAGTGCCAAGTCCTGGGAGTTGCTGCTGGCGATGCTGGTGTTCGAGGCCGCGTTCGGCCTGCCGGGGGTGGTGGCGGGGCCGATCTATTACGCGTACCTGAAGAGTGAGTTGAAGCTGGGCGGGATGGTTTGATCCAGACTTCCAGCGTCTGAACTGGCCCTTTCGCGAGCAAGCCCGCTCCCACAGGATCACACTGAACCTGTGGGAGCGGGCTTGCTCGCGAAGGGCGCAGCGCCGCTTTTGGATCAGTTCACCGAGCCATAGCGTTTCATGGCTTCAATCGCCAGACCGCTGCCAATGCTGCCGAAGATGTTCCCTTCCACATGCCGTGCGGTCGGCAACATCGCCGAAACGCTGTTGCGCAACGCCGGGATGCCGCTCGAACCACCGGTGAAGAACACCGTATCGACCTGACCCACCGCCACGTTGGCGTCCGCCAGCAATTGCGTAACGCTGCCACGTACCCGCTCCAGTTGCGCATCGATCGCCGCTTCGAACAGGGCGCGGCTCAGTTCCACGCTCAGCCCCGGCTCGATGCGATCCAGCGGCACGTGACGGCTGTCGTTGTGGGTCAGGTGGATCTTGGTTTCTTCCACTTCCATCGCCAGCCAGTGTCCGGCGCGCTGTTCGATCAGTTTGAACAGACGGTCGATGCCGCCGGTGTCCTCGATGTCGTAGCGCATGCTGCCCAGGGCCAGGGTGGATTTCTGCGAGTACACCGAGTTGATGGTGTGCCACGTTGCCAGGTTCATGTGGTGACTGGTCGGCATGAGCGCACCGCTCTTCATGCGGCTGCCATAGCCGAACAGCGGCATCAGGCCTTGCAGGCTCAATTGCTTGTCGAAATCGGTCCCGCCGATGTGTACGCCGCCGGTGGCGAGGATATCGTCGTGACGGTTGTCCATCCCCCGACGCTCGGGCGACAGGCGCACCAGCGAGAAGTCCGAGGTACCACCGCCGATGTCGACGATCAGTACCAGTTCTTCCTTTTCGATGGTCGACTCGTAGTCGAAGGCCGCGGCAATCGGTTCGTACTGGAACGACACGTCCTTGAAACCGAGCTTGCGTGCCACTTCCACCAGGGTGTCTTCGGCTTCCTGGTCGGCCAGCGGATCGTCGTCGACGAAGAACACCGGACGGCCCAGTACAACCTGCTCGAATTCACGACCGGCGGCAGCTTCGGCGCGGCTCTTGAGCTGACCGATGAACAGTCCGAGCAAGTCCTTGAACGGCATCGCGGTGCCAAGGACGCTGGTGTCGTGCTTGATCAGCTTGGAACCGAGCAGGCTCTTGAGCGAGCGCATCAGCCGGCCTTCGTAGCCTTCCAGGTACTCGTGCAACGCCAGACGTCCGTACACCGGGCGGCGCTCTTCGATGTTGAAAAAGACCACCGACGGCAGGGTGATCTTGTCGTCTTCCAGCGCGATCATCGTTTCCATGCCGGGGCGCAGCCAGCCGACGGTGGAGTTGGACGTGCCGAAGTCGATGCCGCAGGCACGGGCTGGAGAGGCGTCTTTCATGGTCTTTCGGTTCCGGTCAAAAAAACGGCCGCGCAGTGTATGTCAGTGCGCGACAGATTCGAAGGCCGGTCATCTGCTATTTAGCGACTAAGCTTGCTTGAAAGTCGGCGCTTTGCCCCAAACTTGCTGGCATGGGCCGGCAGACACACCGGTGGTCGCAAGAACCGCCGTCCACTGCCGATAAACTTCTGCTGCGCCACCCGGTCACAAACTTGAGATCGGTCAACCCGGCACGCGCAAATCGGCGCATGCTGAAGATGGCGCGAAATCGATAACGGATGGTGACTCCTTCGATGGACTTCAAAGACTATTACAAGATACTCGGCGTGGAGCCAACGGCTGACGACAAGGCGATCAAGGCGGCCTATCGCAAGCTCGCGCGCAAATATCACCCCGATGTCAGCAAGGAAAAGGACGCCGAGGCCAAGTTCAAGGACGCCTCGGAAGCCTATGAAGCGCTGAAAAGCGCTGACAAGCGCGCCGAATACGACGAACTGCGTCGTTATGGCCAGCACGGTCAGCCGTTCCAGGGCCCGCCGGGCTGGCAGAGCCGTGGCGGTTTTGGCGGCGGCGGTGGCGACACCGGTGACTTCTCGGACTTCTTCAGTTCGATCTTCGGCAATCGCGGTCCCGGTTTCGGTGGCGGCGCTGGCCGGCAATCTCGCAGCGCCGGGCGCCGAGGGCAAGACGTGGAACTGGAACTGCCGATTTTCCTGGAAGAAACCCTGTCGAACGAATCGAAAAAGATCAGCTTCCAGGTACCGCAATACAACGCCAACGGTCAGCACATCAGCAACACCAGCAAGAGCCTGAACGTGAAGATCCCGGCGGGCGTGACCGACGGCGAGCGCATCCGCCTCAAGGGCCAGGGCGCACCGGGCATCGGTGGCGGCGCCAATGGCGATCTGTACCTGACCATCCGTTTCGCACCGCACCCGAAATTCGACGTTGAAGGCGAAAACCTGATCATCACCTTGCCGCTGGCACCGTGGGAACTGGCGCTGGGCACCGAAGTGGCCGTACCGACCCTGACCGGCAAGATCAACCTGAAGGTGCCGGCGGGCAGCCAGAACGGTCAGCGCATGCGCGCCAAGGGCCACGGCCTGCAGAACAAGGCCGGCGAGCGCGGTTATCTGTTTGTCCAGCTCAAGGCCGTGATGCCGAAAGCCAACGGCGATGACGTCAAGGCACTGTGGCAGGAACTGGCGAAGAAGGCCGCCTTCAATCCGCGAGAGAACTTCTGATACTGACGACGGAGTAGCCCATCATGAGCAGCCCCCTGATCGTTCAACTGGACATGGCAGAATTCTGTGAGGCGGCCGATCTGTCGGACGTCTACGTGATCGAAATCGTCGAACACGGCATCCTCGAACCTCAGGGCACGCAGCCCCGGGAATGGCGTTTCACCGACTACGAACTGGTCCTGGCCAAGCGCGCCGCCAAGTTGCGGCGCGACCTGGAGCTGGAATGGGAAGGCGTCGCCCTGGCGCTGGACCTGCTGGAAGAGGTGCAGGAGCTGCGGGCCGAGAACCGTATGCTTCGCCAGCGTCTGGCGCGGCTGGTGATCGAGTGACCGCTTCAGGTCTTCCTTGGCAGCATCACGCTGAACAGCGTTCCGTCGGTTTCGCTTGAGCTGACCTCGATCGTCCCGCCGTGGGCGGTCACCACCTCCTTGACGATGAACAGCCCAAGGCCAAGGCTGGTGGACGGTTGTCCGAGTTCTTCATCGGCGCTGCGTACCAGCGGATCGAATATCGTGCCGATCGCCTCATCCGGGATCGGTTCGCCATAGTTGTGCACCGACAAATGCACCGCGTCGTTCTCGCCACGCAGGGTCACGATCACTTCGCGCGGGTTCGAACCATGTTGCAGGGCGTTGCCGATCAGGTTCTGCAGCAACTGATCCAGCCGTCCCGCATCCCAGACACCTCGGGTGTCCCCTTCGATTTTCAGCATCGGGTCGCACTCGGGATTGGCAGCGCAGGCTTCGGCGATCGCTGCCCGCGTCGTGTCGGCCAGATCCATCGGCGCCGGTTCGATGGGCAGGCTCCTGCCGAGGCGGCTGCGCACCAGTTCCAGCAGGTCGCTGACCATCGCCGCCATGTGCCGGGCGCTGTGCTTGATGTTGAGTGCGCAAGTCAGCGCATCGCCCTCAAGCGTGGTTTTGCGCATCAGCAATTCGTTGGACATGCTCACCGCCTGCAAGGGGGCGCGCAGGTCATGGCCAAGAATGGCGAGAAAGATGTCCCGCGAACGATTGACCTGTTCGGCGTAGGCCGCCGTCGATTCGGCGAGGGCTTCATCGATGGCTTCGTTGAAGCGGATCATGTCCTGAAAGTACGCCATGTCCGGGGATTCCAGACTGCCGACCCAGAGGCGGATCACACAGGCACGCAAATGGCGGAACTCCGACGTCATCTGCACCAAGTCGAAGCCCACGGTATGACGCAACTCACCGTGGCTGGCGCCGGCCTCGTCCAGGCTCGGGGTTTTCTCCGGGCCTTCGCCCTTGGCCTTGGCGAGCTGCTCGCTGGCGGTCTGTGCGGTTTCCATGTCGCGCGCGGCGGCCAGCAGAATCGCCCGGGCATGATCGCGCAGCGCTGCCCGATCCATGGTGTCGGCCGCCGGGGTGATGGTCCTGGCGAACTGTTCCCACTCCTCGACGATGTGATCCGTGTGTTGCCGGATGAATTCGGATAAACGCATGTCCGGGTTCCTGGAAATTCAAGGCGGGGCGTTCGAATATTAGCCCCTTTATGCGGGAATGAAAGCGCCGTTCGAGCCAGCAATTCCCGCTGACAAGTTACCCTGCTGCGATACCTATGTACCGCAGCCACAGCAGTGCGCCATGGTCTGCTTTTCGCTCCATTTCAAGGAGCGAAACCATGTCCGACACACCCGTCAATTCACTTTCGCCGGACAACGTCGCACCGCCGCCGGGACCGGTCGTGACGCAGAGTCTGCACGCCGATTTTCTTCGGCAATCCAGCCCGCAGTGGCTGGTCAATGCACCGTTGCGCCAGCGCGAGGCCTTGAAGAATGCCGACTCCGCCCCGCCGGACTGGTACAGGCGCGCTTCCCGCGAGCAACGCAAGGCCGTGGGTGACGCTGCGGCCGACAGCCTCGCTGCCCGGTCGCGCCTAGACAAGGCCATGTCGACCTTCCAGGACATCGACCGCTTCGCCGCGCCATTGCTGACCCAGGCCCTCAAGGACCGTTTCAATGTGACGCTGGACGTCAACAAGACCTGGCTGGTACTGAACAAACCGGTGGAGATGGGGATTTTTGCCATCGAAATCGATTTTTTCGAAGTCATGAAACTGCCTCTGCTGCAAGCTGCATTGCACAACTTCGAAGCCCGTGAAGGTAAACGTGGAGAGTTTCATCAAACGTCGGGATTTCGCGTTGAAACCTCGAAGCCAGGCATTCTGCAGCCGTTGAGTACCCGTTTGACTGTCGAACAGTTCATCGGTCTGTGTCGTACGCTGGACATCGGGGCGAAATATCAGGCGTATCTCAAGGATTTCCTGCACCCCAAAGACGCGGCGGCCGAGGATGCATTGCGCGACACATTCATCGACGCGCACAAGACCGCCCTGCGTGCGGCAGCCGAACTGGCCCTGGTCAAAGGCGACATCGGGCGCGAAGACTATGCATCGATTCGCTCGGTCCTCAATGGCGAACTGGCGCCGCGTCAGGGCAAGCGGCAGATCTGGTTCTGCGATCTGGGCCTGATGGGGCGGCGCATGACCGGTTGTGTGATGTTCACGATCTGCGAGAAGTACCGCTACAGCGACGATTCGATGCTGTATATCCCGGGCGATCCCTATCACCCGCTCAAACGCTACAAGGGCCGGGAAATCGAAGCGATGTTCAAGCAGCGCTTCACCGCTCGCGACGCCAGTCAGGTTCATCCTGCAGAACCGAATGCCTACCAGCGCTTTTTCAGTCAGTTTGTCGCCTATGCGGACCGACCACACTTTTTCAGTCAGTTCACCGAAGACACACCCGACCGGACATTCGCACAGAGACTGGAGCCTTACAGTTCGCTGCTCAATGAGATTCTCAAGGCCTTCAATCCCCTCAGCGGGGCGCTTGTCGGGATTCGCGAGTTGCCGCCGGCGTCACCGGTCGCGCAGGTGCCGAATGCGGATCCGTATCTGAATCCTGTGGACCTTTCCCGCAAGGGCCACGGGATCTGGGCGGATAACGTCGATCTATGGAATTACCTGTTCGAACAGCATCGCGACCGCTTGATTACCGATGCTCGCAGCCATGCCGTGCCCACGGCGGATGTCGATGCCAGAGTACGCTCGGAAAAGCTCTCCTCGCTGCTGAACATCGGCATGCTGGTGCTGACTGGCGTTTCGATGTTCGTGCCGGTGCTGGGCGAAGTGATGATGGTGGTGATGGCAGGGCAACTGCTCGAAGAAACCTTTGAAGGCGCCATCGAGTGGAGTGAGGGGGATCGCAAGGCTGCAAAGGCACACCTGATCGATGTCGCGCAAAACCTCGCATTGGTGGCTCTGATGGCGGGTGCC
This sequence comes from Pseudomonas fluorescens, assembly GCF_012974785.1. GTDB lineage: Bacteria > Pseudomonadota > Gammaproteobacteria > Pseudomonadales > Pseudomonadaceae > Aquipseudomonas > Aquipseudomonas fluorescens_BT. The sequence continues at coordinate 676,613 of NZ_CP027561.1, forward strand.
GGCAAAGGGCTCGCCCGGCTGACCGCAGCCAGACCGACACCGGTCATCGAGAACCTGCATCAGGTGCAAATGCCCGATGGCACGACCCGCTTGTGGAGGCCGGATCTGAGTGACTACGCGAGTCCGGTCACGCTGGACTCGCGTGCAGTGCCGAATGCATTGGGGCAGTACGAGGTCGGGCAAAACCACTACATTCGGCTTGAAGGCAAGACGTACCGGCAGACTTATGACGAGTCGCTCAGGGCATGGCGAATCAATCACCCAAACGATCCACAGGCTTATCAACCGCTGCTGACACACAACGGCGCCGGCGCCTGGCGACATACGCTCGAGCGTGCGCAGAACTGGGACCGGCTGACACTCTTGCGGCGCATCGGCTACAGCACCGATGCGTTCACTGACGAGCAGCTGCTGACCCTTGCCGATATGGCCGGTGTCAGCGACGACGCCTTGCGCAGGATGCATCTGGACAATGCCTTGCCCCCTCCGGAACTGGCGGATGCCATGCGTCTGCTCAACACCGAGCGGGATGCCGGGCTGATCGTCGAGCAGATTGCAGGGCGACAGGCCATTGACGATCGTTATCTGCAGGTGCTGCCACTGCTGCCCGACATGCCACGCTGGCCGTGGGGGCGGCAGTTGAAGGTCTACGATGCGGCCGATCTGTCGGGCACCGCGCGCGGCTACGGGGTGAAGCGCGGGGGCAAGGCGCCGATCCGCATCAGTCGGGACGAGGTACTTGGCGGTGCGTTGCCTGCGCGCATTCTCGCGGCACTGGATGAAGCCGAGACGGTTCGTCTGTTGGGTGGCGAGCCGGCGCGCGTTCGGGATGCACGGCCCCGGGAGCTCGCCGCACAGATGGCCGATTTTGCCAGCGCGCAGCAGTCGGCGCTGTTCGAAAGCCTGCTCAAAGGTACTGCCCCCGTGGATCCCCGGACGGCGAAGCTGCAACGGATCATCCCCGGCCTGACCGAGCGAGCGGCCAGCGCCGTCCTGAGTCAGGCGAATGCCGGAGAACTGGCGAGGCTGGACAGTACGGCGAAGGTTCCGTTGCATTTGCAGGAACTCGGTCGCTGGTATGGCCAGACGGGTCGCCTGACCCGAGCTATGGCCGGGTTGCGCAGTGAAACCATGGCATCTGCCGACAGCCGCCATCTCGCATTGCAGACATTGGGACGACTGCCAGGCTGGTCCAATGACGTGCGTCTGGAAATCCGCGAGGGCAGCATTGACGGGCCGATGCTGGACGCCATCGGCAGCGAAACCGCCTCGACGCGCAAGTACCTCGTCAAGTACGGGGATGCCTATCAGGCTGTCAATGAGCGCGATGAACCGCTCAACAGCATTCCGCACAAAGGCGACAATTTTTACGCTTCGTTGATGCATGCCTTGCCCGATGAGGCTCGTCATGGGCTGGGCCTGCCGAATGTCTGGCAGAGCAATGATCTGCAGCGCACGATCATCGAACGGGCGCTCGCCGAACGCGGCCAGTCGGCCCGGATTCTGCGGGAAGGCACCGCCGAAAAACCATGGTTCAAACCGCCGCAACGCATCGCGCCCGGCGTGCTCGGCTATCCCGCCAGTGGTGACGGGCCGGGGCCGAGCCCGGCGTTGACCGTTCACGTGCAGAACGTTTACCGGGGATTGAATGACGCCCAGGCCCGAGGCTTTATTCTTGAGCAGTGGCGGTTGGGCAGGAGCGATCAACAGATTTTTCATTTGCTCAACAACCGGTTGAGCGAGTGGCAGAGGCTGGAAACGACACTCGATCAATGGCTGGTGTCGCAGAGCCTGCCCCTGCGCGCTCCCCGTGGCGAGTCAGTCAGCGTGGTGCAAAGCATCAAGGACTGCTGGCGCAATGCACCGTTGGCCGAGCACAATTGGCAAGCGGCACGCCTGACACTCATAAGTGACGTGCCGTTGCCCTCATTGCCGGCGGAATTTGCCCACGTTCGCGAACTGACGCTGCACACCCCGGTGGTCGGCGATACGCTTGCCGCGTTTCCCAATGTAGAGAAACTGGTCCTGAGCGCAAGCGTGGCGGAGTTCGACAAAGTGCTCGCGACATTGAAGACGCTGCGACACATGACCCGCCTGAAACTCTCCACGCCGATCACCGGCCAGGTGGCGTCACGTCTGCGTGTGCTGACCCGGCTGGAAGAGCTGGAGCTGCACTGTACCGCCGGCGGGGTGAATCCGGTGGTGCCCATGACGCTCGACGTCGCTGGCATGCGCCAATTGCGCAGGCTCGAAGTCGTCAGTCCGCAGATGTACCAGTGGCCGCAGGGCGTTCTGGATTTGCCGCGACTCGAGCGTCTGAATCTGCGAGCGACCGCGATCAATACTCTGCCGGTGGAAATCTATGAAGGCCATCAGCGATTGTTGTCCGGCCTGTCACTGGACTGGTCGAAATTTCCGCGTCGGGTGTTCAAGCCGATCTATGAGTTTGTCCGCAGTCAACCTCGGCATCTGCTCGATCTGGACGAAATGGTTGCGGATTATTGTCGCGGTGAACTCAAGCGTTTTGTCGATATGGAAGCGAACCTGTTCGATGTCTTGAGCCCGGGGTTCAAGGCCCAGTGGACGGACGTCGGCAGTCGTTTTGCCGCGATCGAAACCTTGAGTGAGCAGTTCAGTGAACTGAACCGGCTTCAGGAATGGGTCGGTTCCGATCCGACGGTATTCAATGGCGGTGCAGCACGCGCGGCGGTGGCCGAAGCGTTGCGAAGCAGTTGGCGCAGCGGGTTGTTCCAGCGCTATGGCGCACGTACCGAAAGCCTGTTCTACAACCTCTATGTCAGCCCGCCCAACGATGCTTCGGTGCTGGCTATTCTCGGCTCGCCGATGGACAGCCTTCCGAGCTTGTCCGCCGAGGGCTTCACCCACGTCAGAAGCCTGCATCTGGCAGGGCTGCAGGTTCCGCTCGAACAGCTGCGTGGTTTTCTTCGTACCTTCAGCGGTGTCGATACACTGGACCTGAGCCATTGCGGTTTGTCTGCGCTGCCGCTGGAGTCAGCGGATCTGCCGGCGCTTGAAACGCTCAATCTGCATGACAACCCATTGAGCAGTATCGATGTGCGCGGAATGAATCGCCTGAAGTCGCTGGACCTCAGCGCAACGGCCCTGCGTGAATGGCCGACGGGTGCGGAGCAGCTGCCGGAACTGACCTGGCTGGACCTGAGTGACAGCCGGTTGACCTCGCTGCCGGACGCGTTGCTGGCGCGTGACGCGTTGTTGCTCGATACCAGCCTGAGCGGTACGCCGCTGACTGCACAGGCCAAAGCGTCGCTGCTCACAGCGCGCCAGCGCATCGAAACAGCCAGAGGTCTGTTGCCCGGATCGTTGCAGCGCTTTGCGCTGGAAGAACCGCGCCATCGAACCCCGCCCATCGAAAGTGGCTCAGTGATCGCCCGACGACTGCTGCCGTTACCGCCGCCGCTGGCAGGCGAGGGACCGGCGGGCTGGATCGCCCGAGTCCGGCGTCTGCGCCCGCAATACGACAACGCTCGGGCGCAACAGGCCATCGAGCGGATGCAGGACGCGGGCCTGACCGAGGTGCAGATCGGCGCGCAAATCGACGCATGGGACCGCGACTTCGAGTCCCTGACGCGGCGTCTGAACGATTGGCTGTTCACCCATGAAACCCGGGGCATGGATTGGGTCGTGTCATCGCGCACCCGTCAGCTCGCCGCGCAGCGCATCATGGAGTGCTGGCGCGAAGGCACCGTCGACTGGAATGGCGTCCCGGATCGAGAGCTGGATCTCAACGGTCTGCAGGTGGGCAACCTGCCGGAGCCGGGTACGACGTTTGCGGCAGTGAGTAGCTTGAACCTGGGGGGCGTCAAGCTCACTTCACAAGGTTCCAGTGGTTTCCTCAGGGCGTTCACGCAGGTACGTCGGCTCAACCTCAGCGGCAATCACTTGCCTGCAGTGCCCGAACCGGTGGCACAAATGCATCGGCTCGAGCGGCTGGAGCTGTCGCTTACCGGTCTTGCGGATTCCGCAGCTACGGGGCAAGCGCTGCAGAGGCTGACGCAGTTGCAGTGGCTGGACCTCAGCCATAACAGCCTGCGTTCGTTCAACGTCACGGGTTTCGGGCAGCTGGTGCGGCTGGATCTGCGCGATAACCTGCTGACTGCCTGGCCGGAGGGCGCATTGCAAGCCCCACGCTTGCAGGCGATTGACTTGAGCAACAATGAAATTGCATCGATCCCCCCTGAGCTGTTTGACGGCAGCCATACGGCGTTACTGGCCGGCAGCAATCTGGCGGAGAACTACGAAATATCGCAGCAGAGTCTGCTGAGACTGCGTGAATACGCCGATGCCCATGGCCGGCGCGACCTGCTGGGTCTGACGTATGCCGACATCGACCGGATGATCCATGACATGTACAGCACCACCGAAAGTGATGCCGAAGACCTGGAGGTCGAAAGTGAACCCGACGAGGTTATTCCGGCACTCCCCGAAACGGTCCTTGAGCAGCAAGTGACACCGTGGATTGAAAACTTGCCCGAGGAGGACTCTGCACGCTATCGGGCGATGTGGCAGCGACTGGCTGCCGAACCCGACAACGCGGCGTTCTTTCACCTGCTGTCGCGGATGCCGGACACCGAAGAATTCCGCGTATTTCGCGCCGACCTGACCCGTCGGGTCTGGGAAATCGTCGAAGCCGCCGATGGCAGCCAGGAGCTGCGTGACACCCTGTTTTCCATGGCCACCACGCACACGACCTGCGTCGACGGGCGAACCCTGGCGTTGAGTGAAATCGAGGTCAAGGTGTTCGAGTACAACGCCTTGCGCCATTTGCAGCCCGGTCTTGCGAACAAGGGGCGCGCCTTGCTCGACTTGTCGCGGCAATTGTTCCGCCTGGGCGAGGTGGAAAAACTCGCCACCCGCAGCATGGGGCGCCACGCGGATCCGGCTGAAGTACGCCTGCAGTATCGAATTGCTCTGACCTCCGGCTGGGAAGACGGTCTGCGTCTGCCGGGGCAACCCAGCCACATGCGGTTTGCCCGGCCGATCCGGGGCGAAGAACTGGCGGCTGCACGTGCCGCGGTAGTGAACGCAGAAAAAAGCGCACAGTTCTATGAGGATCTGATCAGCCGCGATTACTGGGTACAGTACCTCGAGGAGAAATATCCTCAGGCCTTCAGCGATCTGGATCAGCGTATGAGAGAGAAACAGTCGGACATCGAGGGCCGGTTCGAGGACGACCTGCACAGTGCGGATTATCAGGAGGCCGTGCAGATGCTCGAGATCGAGCGGGAACTGAAGCGCAATCTGAAACTGATTGAGTTATCCCGGCTGGAAACGGGTGAGCCCGCACCGGTCGAAACCGATGGTGCTCACCCACGCACCTCGCGGGACTTGGTGGACACCTCTGCTCGCTAGCCAGAGACAGCCCCGGGCGACCGGGGTTTTTCTTCAGAACAGAAAATAACGCTGCGCCATCGGCAGGGTCTCCGCTGGCTCGCACCAGAGCAGTACACCGTCAGCCTTGACCTGATAGGTCTGCGGATCGACGTCGATAGTCGGCAGGTAATCGTTGTGGATCAAGTCGGTTTTCTGCACGTCGCGACAACCTTTGACCACGGCGATTTTCTTCTTCAGGCCCAACGCTTCGGGCAGTCCCGATTCCTGTGCTGCCTGGCTGATGAAGGTCAGGCTGGTGGCGTGCAGCGAGCCACCGTAACTGGCAAACATCGGACGGTAATGCACCGGTTGCGGGGTCGGGATCGAGGCGTTGGCGTCGCCCATCAGGCTCGCGGCGATGGCGCCGCCCTTGAGGATCAGCGTCGGCTTCACGCCGAAAAAGGCCGGGCGCCAGAGCACCAGATCCGCCCACTTGCCGACTTCCACCGAACCCACTTCATGGCTGATGCCGTGGGTGATCGCCGGGTTGATCGTGTACTTGGCGATGTAGCGTTTGGCGCGGAAGTTGTCGTTGCCTTCGCCATCCTGCGGCAGCGGGCCACGCTGTTTTTTCATCTTGTCGGCGGTCTGCCAGGTGCGCGTGATGACTTCGCCGACGCGGCCCATGGCCTGGCTGTCGGAGCTGATCATCGAGAACGCGCCGAGGTCGTGGAGGATGTCTTCGGCGGCAATCGTTTCGCGGCGGATACGGCTTTCGGCGAACGCCACGTCTTCGGCAATGCTCGGGTCGAGGTGGTGGCAGACCATCAGCATGTCGAGGTGTTCGTCGATGGTGTTGCGGGTAAACGGCCGGGTTGGATTGGTCGAACTCGGCAGCACGTTGGCGAAACCACAGGCCTTGATGATGTCCGGCGCGTGGCCGCCACCGGCACCTTCGGTGTGATAGGTGTGGATGGTGCGGCCCTTGAATGCACCGAGAGTGGTTTCGACGAAACCGGACTCGTTGAGGGTGTCGGTGTGGATCGCCACCTGCACATCGTACTGGTCGGCGACGCTCAGGCAGTTGTCGATGCTCGCCGGGGTGGTGCCCCAGTCTTCGTGCAACTTGAGGCCGATGGCGCCGGCCTTGACCTGTTCGATCAATGGCTCCGGCAGGCTGGCGTTGCCCTTGCCGGTGAGGCCGATGTTCATCGGGAACGCATCGGCGGCCTGGAGCATCCGCGCCAGATGCCACGGCCCCGAAGTGCAAGTGGTGGCGTTGGTACCGGTGGCCGGGCCGGTGCCGCCGCCGATCATGGTGGTGACGCCGCTCATCAGCGCTTCTTCGATCTGTTGCGGGCAGATGAAGTGGATGTGGGTGTCGATGCCGCCGGCGGTGAGGATCATGCCCTCACCGGCGATCACTTCGCTGCTGGCGCCGATGGCGATGGTCACGCCGGGCTGCACGTCCGGGTTGCCGGCCTTGCCGATGGCGGCGATGCGCCCGTCCTTGAGGCCGACGTCAGCCTTGACGATGCCCCAGTGGTCGATGATCAGCGCGTTGGTGATGACGGTGTCGACCACTTCAGCGGCCAGCAACTGGCTCTGGCCCTGACCGTCGCGGATCACTTTGCCGCCGCCAAATTTCACTTCTTCGCCGTAGGTGGTGAAGTCCTGTTCGACCTCGATCCACAGCTCGGTGTCGGCCAGGCGCACCTTGTCGCCGACGGTGGGGCCGAACATGTCGGCGTAGGCTTGACGCGAGATCTTCATGTGTTCGCCTTGGAATTCAATTGGTTTTGAGATCGTTCGCTGCGCTCACTTTCGCGAGCAGGCTCGCTCCCACAGGGGATCGGATTCCAGCTGGAGGAACTCGGTTTAATGTGGGAGCGAGCCTGCTCGCGATGGAGGCGCCGCAAAATTCAGAGGTCACCCATGACCCGTCCGGCAAACCCGAACACCCGCCGGTGACCGGCGTAATCCACCAGTTCCACCTCGCGGCTCTGGCCCGGTTCGAAGCGCACGGCGGTGCCTGCCGGGATGTTCAGGCGCATGCCGCGACTGGCGGCGCGGTCGAAGGTCAGGGCGTCGTTGGTTTCGAAGAAATGGTAGTGCGAGCCGACCTGAATCGGCCGGTCGCCGCTGTTCGCTACCTTCAGGCTGACGGTGCGGCGACCGACGTTGAGTTCGATGTCGCCGGGCTGGATCTGGTATTCGCCGGGAATCATCAGTTCGCTCCTTGCAGGACTTTGTAATAGAGGGCCGTCGGGCGATAGGTGCCACTCGGGTCGCAGGCGTAGTCGGGGATTTCCCCGGCGCGGGTGTAACCCAGGGCCTTGTAGAAATCTTCGGCAGGGGAGCCGGCCTCGGTGTCGAGGTAGAGCATGCCGCGCTTGTACTGGCGGGCCGTCAGCTCCAGCGCTTCCATCAATTGCTGACCGAGGCCGCGCCGCCGGGCGTGTTCGCGCACCAGCAGTTTCTGCACCTCGGCACGGTTCAGGCCGTTGGCTTTCTGGCACAGGCTCAACTGGACGCTGGCCTGCACCTGCTCGTCCTTGACCACCACCCACAGCAAGACGCTGCCCTTGTTCAGGTTGTCCTGCACTTCGTCGAAATAGGCACGGGCCTGCGCGGCATCGAGGTCGGCCATGAAGCCGACGCTGGCGCCATACCCCACGGCGTCGAGCAGCAGGTCGATCAGGCCCTGACGATAGTGCGCAAAACTTTCAGCATTGACGCGTCGCAGTTGGGCGGGGTTCATCGGTGTCACTCCTTGTTGGCGGGCGGTGGCTCCGCGCCAGGATTGAGGGTCAGTTGCATGAAGGTCAGGTCGAGCCAGCGGCCGAACTTGGTGCCGACTTGCGGCATCTGCCCGGTGGTGATGAAACCGGCACGCTCGTGCAGGCGGATCGACGCCGCGTTGCCGCTTTCGATGGCGGCGACCATGACGTGCTTGCCACAGGTTTTCGCGCGTTCGATCAGCGCGGTCATCAGTTGCGGGCCGAGGCCGTTGCCGCGCTGGTCGCTGCGCACGTAGACCGAGTGCTCGACGGTGTGGCGGAAACCGTCGAACGGTCGCCAGTCACCGAACGAAGCGTAGCCGAAGGTGGTGTTGTCGGCGTCGACGATCACCAGGATCGGATACCCCTGGGCCTGGCGCGCGCTGAACCACGCCTGACGGTTGCCGAGGTCGACGGCGGATTCATTCCAGATCGCCGTGGTGTTGAGCACGGCGTCGTTGTAAATGTCGCGGATCGCCGGCAGGTCGGCGTGCAGTGCATCGCGGATGGTGTAAGTCATGGCGCGGCCTCAGACGATCGGTTGGTGGACGGTGACCAGTTTGGTGCCGTCGGGAAACGTCGCTTCGACCTGGATCTCCGGGATCATTTCCGGGATGCCTTCCATCACCTGATCGCGGGTCAGCAGGGTGGTGCCGTAGTGCATCAGCTCGGCCACGGTCTGGCCGTCACGTGCACCTTCGAGCAGCGCCGCCGAGATGTAGGCCATGGCTTCCGGGTAGTTGAGCTTCACGCCACGGGCCAGTCGCCGTTCGGCCACGAGGCCGGCGGTGAAGATCAGCAGCTTGTCTTTTTCGCGTGGGGTCAGGTCCATCGTTTTAAATCCATTTGGGCAGTTTGTGTGGTTCTTGTGGTGAGGGGGTGTCAGTTGGAACCGCCCCTCACCCTAGCCCTCTCCCGGGGGAGAGGGACAGATCGCTGTCGTTTGCAATGGCCAGTTCAGTCAGCAACATTTTTGAGTTAAAAAATTTCTTTTCAGGGCACCTCGGTCAGGCTCCCTCTCCCTCCGGGAGAGGGCGGGGGTGAGGGCTGGTTTTCAGGTGTTCCATATTCTTGGCGGTACTGCCTCGCGTCCCATCAATTTCGGCCGCAACAATCGCCACAACTCAATAAGCCACGCCCGCGCCAGCAACGCTTCACTGGCCAGGCAACGGGCGACCAAAAGACCGGGCAATTGCGTCAGATCCCCGCGCACTTCGTGCTCCAGCGAGCGGCAGCGCTCCAGCAATTCAGCGTCGACTTCACCGGTGACCAGCAACGTCGCAAACACCGGATTGCCATCCAGCCCGATCGGCGAATCCAGCAAGCCGTCATCACCGACGATGCGCTGACGCTCATGCCACAACAACCGGCCATCACGGCGAATATCCAGATGCGCCTGGAAATGCCCGAGGTCGAAACGCTCGCCGCTGGCCGGACGACCGAGCGCCACCACGTCCCAGTAGAACAGCCGCGCATCGCCTTCAAGGTCGATCGCGGTCGTGAGTTCAGCCTGGGCGGCGCTGTAGACGATGGTTTCCTGGGGCAGCCATTCCAGTGTCGCGCCATCAGCGACATGCAGGTTCAGCGACTGATAAGCGGGCCCCGCCGCGCGATACCACTTGGCCGCGCCGGGGCTGGTGATCTGTGCCCAGGCGCCCTGTTCGACGCGGGCGCTGATGTCGAGCCGGTCACCGCCGGCAATCCCGCCCGGCGGGTGGACGATAATGTGCTGGCAGACCTCGGGCCCTTCGGCGTACAGGTGCTTTTGCACCCGCAGCGGGCCGAGGTGCCGGCGTCGGGTCGGTCGTGTGCAATCGCCGAAGCGGGCGTAGGCCAGCTCAAGCTCGGCGTGCCAGCTCGGGGTAAACAGGGCAGTCGCAACAGGTAAGTTCATGTTTTCTGATTATCGTTAGGACGCTACAGATTAGACCGTAACCTTAAATAGTCACCAGCCCGCGCACACCTTCGGCTTCCATATTTTCTCCACGGCCCTGCTGCACGATCTCGCCCCGGGACATCACCAGGTACTGATCGGCCAGCTCGGCGGCGAAATCGTAGAACTGCTCCACCAGCAGAATCGCCATGTCACCACGGGCGGCGAGCTTCTTGATCACTGCGCCGATTTCCTTGATCACCGACGGCTGGATGCCTTCGGTGGGCTCGTCGAGGATCAGCAGTCGTGGACGGCTGGCCAGTGCGCGGCCGATGGCGAGTTGTTGCTGCTGACCGCCGGACAAGTCACCACCGCGCCGCTGTTTCATTTGCAGCAGCACCGGAAACAGCTCGTAGATGAACGCCGGAACCTCTTTGGCCTGGCTGCCGGGAAAACGCGACAGGCCCATCAGCAGGTTCTCTTCCACGGTCAGCCGGCCGAAAATCTCCCGGCCCTGCGGCACGTAGGCGATCCCGGCGTGTACCCGTTGATGCGGCTTGAACGTGGTGATCGGTTGGCCTTCCCAGTTCACCGCGCCTTCCTTGGCCGGCAACAGGCCCATCAGGCATTTGAGCAGCGTGGTCTTGCCCACGCCGTTACGGCCGAGCAGGCAGGTCACTTCGCCGACCTTCACGTCAAAGCTCAGGCCACGCAGGATGTGGCTTCCGCCGTAATACTGGTGCAGCTTGTCGACTTGCAGCATTTCCAGATCTCCTCAAATCCCCGCATTGGAAAGGTGTTTGCAGTTTCAGCGGCCGAGGTAAACCTCGATCACGCGCTCGTTGTCCTGCACCTGTTCCAGCGACCCCTCGGCCAGCACGCTACCCTGATGCAACACGGTGACGTGGTCGGCAATCGAGCCGACGAAGCCCATGTCGTGTTCCACCACCATCAGCGAATGTTTGCCGGCGAGCGACTTGAACAGCTCGGCGGTGAACTCGGTTTCGGCGTCGGTCATGCCCGCCACCGGTTCATCGAGCAACAGCAATTGCGGGTCCTGCATCAGCAACATGCCGATTTCCAGAAACTGTTTCTGCCCGTGGGACAGCAACCCCGCCGGGCGATTGACCGAGGTGGTCAGGCGAATGGTGTCGAGCACTTCGCTGATCCGGTCTTTCTGCTCGCCGCTCAACCGCGCCCGCAGACTGGCCCACACCGACTTGTCGGTTTTCTGCGCCAGCTCCAGGTTCTCGAACACGCTCAACGCTTCGAACACCGTCGGTTTCTGGAACTTGCGACCGATGCCGGCCTGGGCGATCTGCACTTCGCTCATCTGCGTCAGGTCGAGGGTTTCGCCGAACCACGCCTTGCCATGGCTCGGGCGGGTCTTGCCGGTGATCACGTCCATCAGCGTGGTCTTGCCCGCGCCGTTGGGACCGATGATGCAGCGCAGTTCGCCGACGCCGATGTACAGATTCAGATTGTTCAGCGCCCGGAAGCCGTCGAAGCTGACGCTGATGTCTTCCAGGGTCAGGATCGTGCCGTGACGGGTGTCGAGGCCCGGACCGACGCGTTGCCCGAGGCCGATCGAGTCGCGACTGGTGCCTTCGTCCTTGTTGGGCTCCACCGGGAAAAAGGCCGGTTCCAGCATGAATTCAGCGCTCGCCGTGACTCTCATGATTCACCTCGTTTCTTCAGCAGACCGATCACGCCTTTGGGCAGGTACAACGTCACGACGATGAACAGCGCGCCGAGGAAGAACAGCCAGTATTCGGGGAAGGCCACGGTGAACCAGCTCTTCATGCCGTTGACCACACCGGCGCCGAGCAGCGGGCCGATCAGGGTGCCGCGCCCGCCGAGGGCCACCCACACGGCGGCTTCGATCGAGTTGGTCGGCGACATTTCGCTGGGGTTGATGATCCCCACCTGCGGCACGTACAGCGCACCGGCCAGACCACACAACACCGCGCTCAACACCCAGACGAACAGCTTGAAGCCGCGCGGATCGTAGCCGCAGAACATCAAACGGTTTTCCGCATCGCGCAACGCCGTCAGCACCCGGCCGAACTTGCTGCGGGCCAGGCGCCAGCCGATGAACAGGCTCGCCACCAGCAACAGCACCGTCGCCAGAAACAGCACCGCACGAGTGCCGGGTTCGGTGATGCCGAAACCGAGGATCGTGCGGAAATTGGTGAAACCGTTGTTGCCGCCGAAACCGGTCTCGTTGCGGAAAAACAGCAGCATGCCGGCGAAGGTCAGGGCCTGGGTCATGATCGAGAAATACACGCCCTTGATCCGTGAACGGAACGCGAAGAAACCGAACACCAGCGCCAGCAACCCCGGCGCCAACACCACCAGGCACATCGCCCAGAGGAAGCTGCCGGTGCCGCTCCAGTACCACGGCAACTCGGTCCACGACAGGAAGGTCATGAACGCCGGCAGACCATCACCGGCGGCCTGACGCATCAGGTACATGCCCATCGCATAACCGCCGAGGGCGAAGAAGAGGCCGTGGCCCAACGACAGGAGACCTGCGTACCCCCAGACCAGATCCAGCGCCAGGGCGACGATGGCGTAGCAGAGAATCTTGCCGACCAGCGTCAGGGTGTAAGCGGAAACGTGCAGCGCATTGTCCGCCGGCAACAGCGACAGCAGCGGCAGGGCGATCAGCAAGGCGAGAACCACCGCGCCGACAGCGAGGGTGACTTTCGGGCCGGCCTTTTGTGTGGCCGTGACTAGTAGAGGCTGGTTCATCAGTCGATCACCCGTCCTTTCAGTGCGAAGAGGCCTTGCGGACGTTTCTGGATGAACAGAATGATCAGCGCGAGGATCAGGATCTTGCCGAGCACCGCACCGATCTGCGGTTCGAGAATCTTGTTGGCGATGCCCAGGCCGAACGCGGCGAACACGCTGCCGGCCAGTTGGCCGACACCGCCGAGCACCACCACCAGGAACGAGTCGATGATGTAGCTCTGACCCAGGTCCGGGCCGACGTTGCCGATCTGACTCAGGGCCACGCCGCCGAGCCCGGCGATGCCCGAACCGAGGCCAAAGGCGAGCATGTCGACGCGTCCGGTCGGCACGCCGCAGCAGGCTGCCATGTTGCGGTTCTGGGTAACGGCGCGCACGTTCAGACCGAGGCGGGTCTTGTTCAACAGCAGCCAGGTCAGCGCCACCACGAACAACGCAAAAGCGATGATCACGATGCGGTTGTACGGCAGCACCAGATTCGGCAACACCTGAATCCCGCCGGACAGCCACGCGGGGTTCGCCACTTCAACGTTCTGCGCACCGAACACCAGACGCACCAACTGGATCAGCATCAGGCTGATGCCCCAGGTGGCGAGCAGGGTTTCCAGTGGCCGGCCGTAGAGGTGACGAATCACCGTGCGCTCCAGGGCCATGCCGATGGCGGCCGTGACGAAGAACGCCACCGGCAGCGCGATCAGCGGATAGAACTCGATGGCCTGCGGGGCGTAGCGCTGGAACATCAACTGCACGACGTAGGTCGAGTAGGCGCCGAGCATCAACATTTCGCCGTGGGCCATGTTGATCACGCCGAGCAGGCCGAAAGTGATCGCCAGCCCCAGGGCTGCGAGCAACAGAATCGAACCGAGGGACATGCCGCTGAACGCCTGACCGAGCAGTTCGCCAACCAGCAATTTGCGTTTGACCTGGGCGAGGCTGGTTTCAGCAGCGGTGCGCACGTTGGCGTCGGCTTCGATGCCGGGTTCGAGCAGGCCTTCAAGTCGGGTGCGAGCCAATGGGTCGCCGGTTTCACCGAGCAGACGCACGGCCGCGAGGCGCACCGCCGGGTCAGTGTCGACCAGTTGCAGGTTGGCCAGCGCCAGGCTCAGGGCGGCGTGGACGTTTTCATCTTGTTCGCCAGCCAGTTGCTGGTCGAGGAATTTCAGCTGCGCCGGTTTGGCGCTTTTCTGCAATTGCTGCGCGGCGCTCAGACGGGTTTTGGCGTCGGCGGCGAGCAATTGGTGGCTGGCCAGTGCGGTGTCGATCAGACCCCGCAGGCGGTTGTTCAGGCGCAGGGTTTTGGGTTGGCCGTCGACGGTCAGTTCGCCTTGTTGCAGGGCGTTGATCAGTTCGACACGCGCCGGATCGGGCTGCGCGGCCCAGGCTTCCAGCAGTTTGGCCTGTTGCGTCGGGTTGGCGGCGACGAAGTCTTCGGCGTCGCTGGCGTGGGCGGCCATCGGTAGCAAAAGTGCGATGGCGCAGATAAAGCGGTAGATGGCAGTTGGCATTGGTGGTGTCCTGTTCAACCGCCCCCTCACCCTAACCCTCTCCCGGAGGGAGAGGGGACTGACCGAGGTGCTTGAGCGATGTGCTGCAACTTGCAGATTCGAGTCGATCTCAGGCTTTGAAAGGCTTGAAGATCGGCTCCCTTTCCCCCTCTCCCTGAGGGAGAGGGTTGGGGTGAGGGGGAAGTGTCAGGTCCACCTCAGTTTCGGAACCCGCCTCAGTTGCTCTTCACCGCATAATCCGGCTTCTTGTCGTTGCCCTGAATGAACGGGCTCCAAGGCTGTGCCCGAATCGGCCCCTCGGTCTGCCACACCACGTTGAACTGACCGTCGGCCTGGATCTCGCCGATCATCACCGGTTTGTGCAGGTGGTGGTTGGTCTTGTCCATGGTCAGGGTGTAGCCGGACGGCGCGGCGAAGGTCTGGCCGCCGAGGGCTTCGCGGACCTTGTCGACGTCGGTGGATTTGGCTTTCTCCGCCGCCTGCGCCCACATGTGGATACCGACGTAGGTGGCTTCCATCGGGTCGTTGGTCACCGCTTTGTCGGCGCCCGGCAGGTTGTGTTTCTTCGCGTAGGCTTTCCAGTCGGCGACGAATTTCTTGTTCACCGGGTTCTCCACCGACTCGAAGTAGTTCCACGCTGCGAGGTTGCCCACCAGCGGCTTGGTGTCGATGCCGCGCAATTCTTCTTCACCCACCGAGAACGCCACCACCGGTACGTCGGTCGCCTTCAGGCCCTGGTTGGCCAGCTCTTTGTAGAACGGCACGTTGGAGTCGCCATTCACGGTGGAGATCACAGCGGTCTTGCCGCCGGCCGAGAATTTTTTGATGTTGGCGACGATGGTTTGATAGTCGCTGTGGCCGAACGGGGTGTAGACCTCTTCGATGTCTTTATCCGCGACGCCTTTGGAATGGAGGAACGAACGCAGGATCTTGTTGGTGGTGCGCGGGTAGACGTAGTCGGTGCCGAGCAGGAAGTAGCGCTTGGCGCCGCCACCTTCTTCGCTCATCAGGTATTCAACCGCCGGGATCGCTTGCTGGTTCGGCGCGGCGCCGGTGTAGAACACGTTCGGCGACATCTCTTCGCCTTCATATTGCACCGGGTAGAACAGCAGGCCGTTGAGTTCTTCGAACACCGGCAGCACCGATTTGCGCGACACCGAAGTCCAGCAGCCGAACACCACCGCGACCTTGTCCTGGGTCAGCAACTGCCGGCCCTTCTCTGCGAACAGCGGCCAGTTCGACGCCGGGTCGACCACCACCGGTTCAAGCATCTTGCCGTTCACGCCGCCCTTGGCGTTGATCTCGTCGATGGTCATCAACGCCATGTCCTTGAGCGATGTTTCGGAGATCGCCATGGTGCCGGACAACGAATGCAGAATCCCGACCTTGATGGTCTCGGCGGCCTGTACCGTCCAGGTCATGCCCATCGCGGCAATCGATGCCGTGAGTGTGAAAGCCTTGATCAAACTGCGACGCTTCATTGTGCGATCTCCATGAACGTTAAAGTTTTTTATGGTTGGCAGATGCGAACGACTGAAGGGTGTTTTGCAAGGGCTGTGCCCGGTCGTGTTTGAGCAGGGAAATGTCGGTTTAGAGCGGTTGCGCGCAAAGTCCGCGCACCATCGGAGGACGTGTTGCATGCAAAGGTGCAGCGGGGTGCGCCAGAATGGGGCGCGCCCCGAGGAGTCAGCGACGGCGCATCAGGCCGATGAAGAACAGCCCGCCGAGGGCCGCGGTGGCGACGCCGATGGGCAGGTCTTCGGGAGCAATCAGCGTGCGTGCGGCGACGTCGACCCAGACGAGGAATACGCTGCCGAGCAACACGCACACCGGCAGCAGACGCCGGTGCTCTGCACCGATCAAACGCCGGGCAATGTGCGGCACCATCAGCCCGACAAAGCCGATGGAACCACTGATCGACACCAGTACCCCGGTCATCAACGAAGCAATCACGAACACCCGCAGACGCACCGCCCGGGCATTCAGGCCGAGGGTGACGGCGGTCTGTTCGCCGGCCATCAAGGCGTTCAGCGGACGGGCCATGCCGATCAGCAGAATCAGTCCGAGCAACACGCTGAGCGCCGGCACCGCCAACAATTCCCAGCGCGCCAGACCGAGTCCGCCGAGCATCCAGAACATCACCGCTGAACTTGCCCGGTGATCGCCCATGAACAGCAGCAGGTTGGCGATCGCCATCATCACGAACGACACGGCCACGCCGCACAGCAGCAGACGATCACTGTCCAGCCGCCCCTGACGGTTGGCGATGCCCAGCACCAGAAACATGCTCAACAATGCGCCGATGAATGCGGCGATCGGCAAGGTCAGCAGGCCGACGATTTCACCGACGTGCAGCACCACGATCACTGCACCGAGGGTGGCACCGGAGGTGACGCCGAGCAAGTGCGGATCGGCCAGCGGATTGCGCGTCACCGCTTGCAGCACCGCGCCGATCAACGCCAGCCCTGCACCCACCAATGCACCGAGCAACATGCGCGGCACGCGGATCAGCCAGACGATGAGCTCCTGGCCGGCGCTCCAGTCCGGCACGCCGAGGCCGAACAGTTTGTGCTGCAGAATCCGCCACACCACGTCCACCGGCACCCGCGCCGGGCCGAAGCCCAGCGACACCACGCACGACACCAGCAGCACGGCACCGAGGGCGATCAGCAGCAGCGCATAGCGACGATCGATCATTCGCCGTGGAACCCTTTGGCCAGGGTTTCAACTGCGAGCACGTTGTCGATCCCCGGCGTGGCCTGCACGTAAGGGATGACGATGAAACGCTGGTTCTTGATCGCGTCCACCGATTGCAGTGCCTTGTTCTTCAGCAGGAATTCGATCTTCTGCTCGGCGGTGATTTCGCTGTAGTCGACGATCACGATCACCTGCGGATTGCGCTCGACCACGGTTTCCCAGTTGACCCGGGTCCAGCTCGCTTCTACGTCATCGAGCACGTTGCGCCCGCCGGCGGCGTCGATCAGCGCCTGCGGCATGCCGAGGCGGCCGGAGGTCATGGCGCGGTCTTCGCCGCTGTCGTACAGGAACACCCGTGGTTTTTCAGCGGGCAGGTTTTTGCGGATTTCCGCGACCTGACTTTGCATGTCGGCGATCAGCGCGTTG
Organism: Pseudomonas fluorescens; assembly: GCF_012974785.1. Lineage (GTDB taxonomy): Bacteria > Pseudomonadota > Gammaproteobacteria > Pseudomonadales > Pseudomonadaceae > Aquipseudomonas > Aquipseudomonas fluorescens_BT. Next base: position 693,997 of record NZ_CP027561.1, read on the forward strand.
GCGCGGTCCTGCACGTCGAAAATCTTTCCGAGGTTGCGCAGATCGTTGTAAGTGTCGTCCAGCGTGGCGGCCGGGCGCTTCATCACGAAGGCGCAGGATTCGGTCAGTTCATAGACGTTGATGCCCAGCGGTTGCAGGGTCTGCGGCGTGAGATCACCGCCGACGCGCATGCCGTAATCCCAGCCGGCGAAGAAGAAATCGACGTTGGCGTTGAGCAGGGTTTCCACCGACGGGTACTTGGCTGCCAGTTCCGGCAGACCGTCGAGCAGGCTCTGCATTTCAGGCGTTACCGATTTCCAGCCACTGACGCCGCTGTAACCGGCCATCTTCGACTTGAGGCCGAGGGCGAGCATCATCTGGGTCATATTGATGTCGTGACTGACCGCGTGTTTCGGCGCTTGCTCGAAGGTCACTTCGCGGTTGCAGCTCTGGATCGTCAGCGGGTACTTCGTGGCCTCGGCAAAGGCTTGAGTGGTGCCCAGCAACAGAGCGAGGCAAAGCAGGGAGCGCGCAGTCATGGTCGGGTTATCCAGGTGATTCGCGGGTAGCCGTGGAGGGGGTGGGAATCGATCAGTGCTTCGACGCCGAACACGTCGCGCAGCAGTTCGACGGTCAGGACTTGTTGCGGGGTGCCGCTGGCGACGATGCGACCGTGGTTGATCACATACAAACGGTCGCAGAACGCGGCGGCCAGGTTCAGGTCGTGGATGCTCGCCAACGTGCCGATCTGCAAACGCTTGACCAGTTGCAGCAGTTCCAGCTGATAGCGCGGGTCGAGGTGGTTGGTCGGCTCGTCGAGGATCAGCAGTTGCGGTTGCTGGGTCAGGGCGCGGGCCAGAATCACACGCTGTTTTTCACCACCGGAAAGGGTGGCGAACGCGTGGTCTTCGAAGCCGTCGAGGCCCACGGATTTGAGGGCCTGGGTGGCGAGCTGGCGGTCTTCCAGTGTGTCGCCATCGAACAGACCCTTGTGCGGCGTGCGGCCCATGGCGACCACTTCTTCGACCGTCAGGCCGAAGGCGTCGGGGAATTCCTGCAGCACCACGGCGATGCGTTGCGCACACCAGCGTGAAGATTGTTTCCAGACGTTGTGGTGGTCGAGTTTGACCTCACCGCGTTCCGGCTGGCTGAAGCGGTAGGCGCAGCGCAACAGGCTGGTCTTGCCGCTGCCATTGGGCCCGATCAGCCCGACGAACTCACCGGCGGCCACTTGCAGCGAGGCGTCACGCAGCTGGAACTGGTGATGGCAGTGGCCGTGGCCCAGGGGTGTCCAGGCGAGATCGGTGAGGGACAGTGAGGTCATTTCGTTCCTGTTCTAGAAGGTGTAGTCAGCCGTGACAAAGAACGAACGAGGCTCACCCAGAATCCACTGCTGCCCCTCATTGTATTGGCTTTGTGCATACGTCCGGTCAAACAGATTGTTCACCTGCAACCCCAGCGTGGTGTTGCGCAGGGCTTTCCACGACAGCGTCGCATCGACCACGGTGTAACTCGGCAGCTCGTTGCGATTGGCCATGTCGGCATAACGCGCATCGACATAACGCACACCGGCGCCGGCTTTCAGATCATCGGTCAGCGCCTTGCTCAGCCACAGATTGGCAGTGCGCCGTGGCACGTCCACCGGGCGATTGCCATTACGCGACACCGGCACGCCGCCGATCACTTCTTCGAAATCGTCGTACTTGGCCTTCACGATTGCGGCGTTGGCCTGCAGTTGCCAGGCGTTCGGCAGTTGCAGATCGAGGCTGGCCTCCAGGCCGTTCGACGATTGCTGGCCGACCTGTTGCTTGAGCGTCGGGTTGCCCGGGTCGTCAGTCAGCAGCTTCTTCTTCACGATGCGATATGCCGCCAACGTGAACTCGCCGCGCTGATCCCAGAACAGCTGCTTCAGGCCGATCTCGGTTTGCCGCGCGGTGGACAGGTCGTATTGCTGCTGACTCGGGCTCAGGGAAATCAGGCCGCCGACGCCGTCGGTGCTGGTGGCGACCTGGCCGTAGAACGAGGTGTCCTGCGTCAGCGCGAACACCAGCCCGGCCTTCCAGTTGTTGCCGGTCAGGGTCTTGTCGCTCTGGCTGCCGTCGACCAGGTTGTTGCGATCCACGTGCACGTAGTCGCGGCGCACACCGGTCACCAGCGACCAGCGCTCGCTCAGTTGCGTGCGGTTTTCGGCGAACACCGACATCTGTCTGGTGGTGCTGTCGAACTGATCGCGATAGGGGTCGGCGCTCTCGAAATAGCCAATCTGCGGGTGATACCGATCCAGCGGCTTGCCGCTCGGCAATACATCGTTGAACGGCGAATTGCTGTCGAGCTGAAAGCGGATGCGGTTGTAATCGACGCCGGTCACGGTCTGGCTGTCGAGACCAAACAGCGAATGCTTGAAGGTGAAGGTCTGGCGGTCGCCGACCTGCTCCTGTTTGTGGCCGATGCCAAAGTAGCCGCTGCGGCTGAGCTGCTGACTGTCAGCGTCGAAGTTGTAGTTTTCGGCGTTCTGCCAACGGCGCTGGGCTTTCAGGTAGTACAGCTCGTTGCTGGCGCTGACCGCGTCGTTGATCTGCCAATCGGTGGTCAGGCGCGTCCATTGATCGTTGTAGTGCTGCTTGTCGTCGCGCACGTTGTAGTTCTTGTTGCGCAGGCTGTCTTTCAACTGGCCGTTGATCAGCGGTGTGCCGAAGTCGTTCTGCGGGCGCTGATCGCCGTAATCGTGGGCAAGGGTGAAGATCAGGTCGTCAGTGGCCTGCCAGCGCAGGGCGGCGCTGATGAAGTCGCTGGACGAGTCGCCGCGATCAACCCAGCCGTTGCTGCGCAGGCGATTGAGGTTGAGGCGATAGCTCAGGGTATCGGTCAGCGAGCCGCCGCTGTCGAACGACTGTTGCTGGCTGTCGAACGAGCCGTAGCCGACCCGCACATGGTTTTCGATTTCGCCTGCGAACGGCTTCTTCGGGATCATGTTGACCACCGCGCCGGTCGCGCCTTCGCCGTACAGCACCGAGGCCGGGCCGCGCAGCACGTCGACGCGCTCCACCGACCAGGTGTCGACCGGGAAGGTCACGGTGCCCATGCCGGTGTACATGCGGTTGCCGTCATACAACTGCATCACGGAACTCTGTCCGGTAAAACCCCGGGCCTGCAACGAAGTGCCGCCATCGCCCGGCGTGCCGGTGCGGCTGATGCCGGTGCTGCGCGACACCGCGTCCTGCACGCTGCGGTCGCCACGGGTGCGGACTTGTTCGCCGCTCAGGCTTTCGACACTGGCTGGGGTTTCCATCGCGCTGAGGTTCAGGCGCGAGCCGGCACTGGTCGGCGTGGTCAGGCTGACAGTCTGGTCGTCATTGGCCAGGGCGGTGATGGTGCCGGTGGGCAGCGTCAGCGGGGCGTTGTCGGCGTGGGCGCTGTTGTTCAAGGCGAACAGACAGAGGCTGGACAAGAGGTACTTGTTCATCGGGGCGGTGAATCACTTCTTCAAAAGAAAAGCCCGCAGGCTCATGACAGTGCATGGCTGCGGGCAGAGCAGCAAATTTGCGTTATACAGTAACACTAAAAATTGCCGGAGTTTAAGCCCCGGCAGTTTAAAGGTCTGTCTGGCTCGCGCATCTCGCCTGTTTCATGATGAAGTTGAGGCAGATTCAGTTTGTCGGCCCAGGCGCGACAGCAGCAGCCGATCCAGCAACCACACCACCACCAGCGAAGCCCCCACCAGCGGAAACACCACCGCCAGCACCAGCATGATCGCCACGCCGGTTTTCCACTTCGGCAGATCGTGGCGCAGCGGCGGCACGCCGAATTTGCCCTGGGGCCGACGCTTCCACCAGATCACCACGCCGCTGACGGCGCTGAGCAGGATCATCAGGCAGATCAGCAACACGATGATCTGGTTGAAGGTGCCGAACATCTTGCCTTCGTGGAGCATCACGCCGATCTCGGTGGCCCGGGCAACCGCGCCGTACTGCTCGAAACGCACGTCGGCCAACACCTTGCCGGTGTACTGATCGACGTGCAGGGTCGCGTCGTTGCGCGGGTCGTCGGCGAACACCGCAATGGTGAACACACCGGTGGAAGTAGTCGGCAGGGTGATGCTGTAGCCCGGCTCGACCTTGCGCTCGATGGCGATGTTCTGCACATCCTGCAGGCGGATGCTCGGCGCGGCGGGGCCGTGTTGCATGCCGCCGTGGGCCATGTGTTCGGCGTGGTCACCGGACATCGGCATTGGCGTGTTTTCCATCGCCCACGGCACGGTCTGGCGCGCGGCGTTGTTCAGGCTGCCGGCCTCGACGTCGGAGGTCGGCACGTTGTTCCACATCGCCGCCGGGAACACGTTCCACACCTGGGCGTACTGCTTGCCCCAGAAGCCGGTCCAGGTCATGCCGCTGAGCAGCATCACCAGCAGCAGTGCCGCGCCCCAGAACCCGGTGACCGCGTGAAGGTCACGCCACAGCACGCGACCGCGACTGTTCAGGCGTGGCCACAGAATCCCCGCTGCCTGACCTCGCGGCCACCACAGGAAAACCCCGGACACCACCAGCACCACGCCCCACCCGGCGGCCAGTTCGATCAGCCGGTCACCGACGGTGCCGATCATCAGTTCGCCGTGGATCGCCCGGGCGAGCGCCTGCAGGTTCTGCTTGGCATCCTGCTCGCCGAGGATGTCGCCGTGGTACGGATCAACGAACACGTTCAGCTCATGGCCGGCATTCTTCACCACGAATTGCGCACTGCGCTCGGCGTTCGCCGGTGGCAGGTACTGGGTGACCTGGCCTTGTGGATAAGCGCTTCTGACCTTTTGCAGCAGGTCGTCGGCCGGCACGGTGTGATGTCCGGCGGGGACGTTCAGCAGGCTGCTGTACATCAGTGAATCGAGCTGCGGCTTGAACAGGTAAATGATGCCGGTCAGGGCCAGCATCACCATGAATGGCGCGACGAACAGTCCGGCATAAAAATGCCAACGCCAGGCCAGGTTGTAGAAATTCGGTTTGGGCTGTGTCATCACGAGTGCTCCGCTTGGCTTGGATCTTCTAGTTGTCTGTTGTCACTCGCTCCCTCAAGAGGAGCGAGTGCCCTTGAGGGTTAGAAACTCATGTCCACCTTGGTCCAGAGCGTGCGCCCCGGCTCGTTGATGGCTTGCGGGTCGTTGGCCGGATAGCCGAACCCGGCGTTGCCTGCCAGGTTGAGGTGTTCGGCGTAAGCCTTGCCGAACAGGTTGTCGACGCCGGTACTGACCTTCCAGTTCTTGTTGATCCGGTAGGCACCGTTGAGCGAGAACACGCCGAAGCCCGAACTCTTGTCGTAATCCTTGCCGACCACGTTGCCCTTGTTCTGGTCGATCCGGTTTTGCGCGGCAACCACCCTCCACAGTGCGCCGGCGCTCCAGTTGTCTTCGCTGTAGGTGAGGCCGAAACGTGCATCCAGCGGCGGCATCTGCGGCAGGGCCTTGCCGTCGCTGCTGTTCTTGCCCCAGGCGTAGGCCAGGGTCGCATCGGCTTTCCAGTTGTCGGTGAGTTTGTAGGCGGCGCCGAGTTCACCGCCCATGATCCGCGCGTCAATGTTCTCGGCGCGGGAGGTGCTCATGCCCATCATCGTCGGGGTGTAGTCGAACAGGATGTAGTCGCGCACCACGCCGATGTAGCCTGAGGCCCAGGCTTCGAGATCGGCGTCCTTGTAGTTCACGCCGAAGTCCAGCTGAGTGGTCTTTTCCGGTTTGATCGAATCGAACGCATTGACCGAACCCGCCGGGCCGGACTTGGGCGAAAACAGTTCCCAGTAATCGGGGAATCGTTGTGCGTGGCCGAGGCCGGCGTAGAGCGTGGTCGGGCTGTCGGCGAGGTCATGCTCGTAACGGATGAAGCCACTGGGCAGGGTGTCGGCTCGGGTATCGCCGGCAGTCGGATTCGGGCGAGACATCATTCCCGAGCCGGTGGTCTGGCGGTAATCCTTGGCCGAGGCTCGGTCGACCCGGGCGCCGGTAATCAGCCGGTCGCGGTCGGCGGCGTACCAGGTCATCTCGCTGAACACCCCGTAGTTATGGAAGTCGGCGTCCTTGGTGTACGGCTGATCCTTGTAGGTATCGATGCCCATGCCGCTGCGCTGACGGTGTTCGTTGGTCTGCGCATCGAGCCCGGTGATCAGCTGGATGTCGGCCCAGCGCCAGGTGGCCTTGATCCGTGCGCCGAGGGTGCGACGGTCGACGTTGGACGCCATGGGACCTGCCATCATCCCGGTGCCGGACGGCGTGCGCAGGGTGTAGTTGTCCATCACGTGGTCGGCGTAGTTGTAGTAGACCTGGGCTTCGAGCTTCTCCAGTACATCGGTGATGTTGGATTTCTCGAAGCGCAGACCGAGGCTTTCGCGCAGGAACTGTGAGCCGTCCATGCCGCGTCCGGCGTAGCGCGCTTCGCCGTCGCCCTTGCCGGCGGTGAGTTCGATCAGGGTGTCGGCATCGGGAGTCCAACCCAGCGCCACGTCGCCGTTCCACTTGTCATAACGCGAGGCAACGATGTCGTTGTTGCCGTCGCGGTAGTCGTCGGACTGCGCGGTGTTGCCGATCACCCGCACATAGCCCAGCGATCCGCCGGCCGCCGCATCGACGACTTTGTCGAAGCGGCCGTGGGAGCCCGCCAGCACGCTGGCATTCACGCGGGTACCGAGTTCGCCGAAGCTTTCCGGCTCGCGGTCGAACAGGATCGTGCCGGCCGAGGCGCCCGGTCCGTAGAGCACGGTTTGCGGGCCTTTGATCACGGTGAGTTTGTCGTAGGTCTCGGGCGATATGTACGAGGTCGGCGCGTCCATCCGGCCGGGGCAGGCACCGAGCATCATGCTGCCGTTGGTGAGAATGTTAAGACGCGAACCGAACATCCCGCGCAGCACCGGATCACCGTTGGTGCCGCCGTTGCGCACCAGGGCGAAGCCGGGAATGGTCTTCAGGTAGTCGCCACCGTCGCTGGCCGGCACCGGTTGGCGCGGATCTTTCGGATTGGTGACGATGGTCAGCGGCGAGCTCGGGGCGATGGCGGTGATCACCGTCGGGCTCAGTTCGTCAGCATGGCCGGTGTGTTCATCGGCGTGAACCAGCGGGGAAAGCAGGACGCCGCAAAGGACGGCGGTAGCGTGCCTGAAACGAACGCGGGATTCGTTCAGGGCAAAGGACGCCGGGGCACAACCCGGGCGTGGGACAGCAGAAAACCTGGACATGACAATTTCCATCAAACAGTCGTAAACGACACGGCCGGCAGCCTGAAGCTGTCTTCTCAACCGTGTGCAATCAGAGGTAGGTGTTTACGCTGCGACGGGCGGGGCGCGGGTGCGGGCGCCGGGGAAGAAGGTCTGCCGGGCATGGCCCAGACGCGGGGAGGGTGGGGTGAAGGTGTTGACGAGTGGAATGCTGAAAGTGGCAAAGCTGCCGCCGCTGGTCAGCGCCGGGCAATTGAACAGCAGGCTGCAATAGCCGCACTTTTCCCACAGCACGTGGTGCGAGGATTGCGGCGGGCAGTGTTCCGCCGAGGGCTGTGCACCGTGCCCGGCATGATCCATGCCCGGCATGTCCATCGACATGTCCATGCTCATCGGCATGGAGGTCGAGGCGTGCTGATCCATCGGCATCGACTGGGAAATCAGCGGGCCGATGAAGATCATCAACATGGCGAACAGGGCGATCCAGCTGCCGCGGGTCAGGTGTTCAGTCTGACGGCGTTGCACGGACGACCTGGCGCTGCGCGGGCGCATGGGCGGAGTCTGCCGAAGGGGTTACTGGGCGTGCGCGTGTTCCGGCATGTCTTGCGGTGGCTTCTTCTGCACGGCGACTTCGACGGTCACGTTACCGGCCTTTTCGAAGTGCAGGGTCAGCGGGAAGCGCTTGCCGTCGGTGAGCAGACTGCGGTCGCTCGGATTCATCAGCATCACGTGATAGGCCATCGGCGCAAAGGTCACGTTGCCACCGGCCGGGATCGCCACGTTCGGCACCTGTTGCATCTTCATCAGGTCGCCCTGCATCACGTGTTCGTGCAGTTCGGCTGTCGGGGCGATGGGCGAATCGACGCTGAGCAACCGGTCAGCGGTTTTGCCGGCGTTGTGAATGATGAAATACGCGGCAACGGTCGGCGCGTTCGGCGGCAGTTCCTGCGACCACGGGTGGGCGATTTCCAGCTCGCCGGCCTTGTATTCGTGGGCATGGGCGAAGCACGCAGGCAGCAACAGCGCAGCGATGACGATGAATTTGTTCAACATGGCAGTTCTCCAGAACGATTTGAAACGCAGGTCAAATGCGGGAACAAATCAAACCAGAGGAGAGGCGCGGGGATTGAGGCTCGGCCATTGCTGGCGCGGTGTCGGAGTCTGCAGCAAGGCGGGCGCCACGCTGCGATTGCTTTCGTATCGGGCGAAATACAGCTGCGGCGAATGCCCCGGCAACGCCATCACCGGCGCCGATCCGGAACAGCACCAGCAATGCTGCATGGTCGAATGATGGTCACCGCTTTGCGGCGCTTTCTGATCGAGGCTGCCGATGTCGATCGCCACCATCTTCGTCCCGCTGCCGGTGCAGAAACTGCTCCACAGCAACTGCTCGGCCGGCGTCTGCGCCGCCTGCGCCATCGCTCCCGTCAACGGCATGGCGAGCATGTTGAACAGCACTGCAAAGCAGGCGATCCAGGCAAATGCGAGCCGGTGTCGGTTCATGGGACAGATCCGTAGGGTGGGCGATCAGGCGCGGCTATTTAGCCTGATCAGGGCCGATAAGTAAAAAAGCGTCGTGCGGTTTGGTGTCGCAGAGGATTCAGCCTGCTACGGCATGCAACCGCAAACCCAGCGCCTTCATGACTTTCATGATAGTCGCGAATTCCGGATTTCCAGTGCTGCTCAGCGCTTTATAAAGGCTTTCACGACCCAGACCTGCATCCCGCGCAACCTGAGTCATGCCTTGGGCGCGGGCAATGTCATTAAGCGCTGCACGGATGAGAACGCCATCGCCAGCATCTTCGTCAAAACAGGCGTCCAGGTAAGCCGCCATTTCCTCCGGCGTTTTAAGAAACTCTGCAGCGTCGAAGCGGGTGAATTTTTCGGTCATGACTTACTCCTCATTACCGATGCTTTGCGCCATCCGGATGGCGCGTTTGATATCTCGTTTTTGTGTCGACTTGTCGCCCCCCAGCAGTAGCAGATAAATCACGTTACCTTTACGTGTGAAGTACATCCTGTAGCCGGGACCGTAATGAACGCGCATTTCATAAACGGCACTGCCAACGAACTCGCAATCACCCATATTTCCATGCTCTGCACCTCGAATTCTGGCGATGATGCGAGCTTTGCCGTTGGTGTCTTTCATCGAGTCGAGCCAATCGGCAAATGCAGGGGATCGTTCAAATTCGATCATGTCGAAATCGTATTCCTTGGGATACAGACTGACAAGGCGCGTTTTTCTTGAAGGCAGCAGTGCGCTTCAAGAATTTGCTCGCTGCAAATCTGTGTGGATTAAAGGAATCGAAATCTTGGCGTGAGGTGGCAGGGGCGAACAGTCGGCTGGTTCCTGAAATTCTGCCGGTCAAATCAAGGATTAGCTCGAAATCAGGAATTATCTGACGTAGAGAGGGCTTCCAGGACTTCAGACGTACACTTGAACTCCCGATCAACCCCCGCCAACACCGGCCGCTTCAACACCATCACCGGTACCCCAAGCTCCCGCGCCACGTCCAGTTTCGGCTCGGTCGCGGTGCTGCCGCTGTTCTTGCTGATCAGCACGTCGATCTGCCGCCGTTCGAACAGTGCTCGCTCATCTTCCAGCAGAAAGGGGCCACGGGCGCCGATGACTTCGCAGCGTTCGTTGCCGGGGTAGACGTCGAGGGCGCGCAGGGTCCAGAACTGGTGCGCGGGGATTTCATCGAGGTGTTGCAGCGGTTCGCGGCCAAGGGTGAACAGGGGGCGACGGAAGGGTTCGAGGGCGGTGATCAGTTCGGCCCAGTCGGCGACTTCGCGCCAGTCATCGCCCGGTTGCGGTTGCCACGCCGGGCGGCGCAGGGCCCAGCAGGGGATGTCGGTGAGTTTTGCAGCGGTGGCGGCGTTCCGGCTGATTTGTGCGGCGTAGGGATGGGTCGCGTCGAGCAGCAGATCGATGCCCTCGTCGCGAATGAACTGCGCCAGACCTTCGGCGCCACCGTAGCCGCCGACGCGCACCTGACATGTCAGATCGGTCGGGACCCGGCCGACGCCCGCCAGGCTGTAAATGTGTTCCGGCCCCAACGTGCGCGCGATGGCTAGCGCTTCAGTCACACCGCCGAGCAACAAAATCCGTTTCATGTAAAAGCCCCCGCATGGCCAACGATGCCGCCCTGACGATCAATCGCAAACACCTCGACCTGCACCTGAGCCGGCACCACGCTGCGGGCGAATTCCAGAGCATGGCGGCAAACTTCATCGCCAAGGGCAACACCCGCCGCACTGGCCATCGCCAATGCCTGCTGACTGGTGTTCGCCCCGCGTATGGCTTGCTGCAAGGTGTCGTCGGCGCCAATCGCCGCCGCCCACTCGGCCAGTTGCGGCAGGTCGATGCTCGAGTGGCGCGAGTGCAGGTCCATGTGCCCGGCTGCCAGTTTGCTGATCTTGCCGAAGCCGCCGCACAGGCTGAGTTTATCCACAGGCACTTTGCGCAGGTGCTTGAGCACGGCGCCGACGAAGTCGCCCATTTCGATCAGGGCGATTTCCGGCAGGTTGTAGACCCGGCGCATGGTGTCTTCGCTGGCGTTGCCGGTGCAGGCGGCGATGTGCAGGTAGCCGTTGGTTTTCGCCACGTCGATGCCTTGATGGATCGAGGCGATGTACGCCGCGCAGGAAAACGGCCGGACGATGCCGCTGGTGCCGAGGATCGACAGCCCGCCGAGAATCCCCAGGCGCGGGTTCATGGTTTTCAGCGCCAGGGCTTCGCCGCCCTCGACGTTGACCGTCACTTCGAAACCGCCGTTATAGCCGGTTTCTTCGGCGAGCAGCGTCAGGTGATCGCTGATCATCTTGCGCGGCACCGGGTTGATCGCCGGTTCGCCGACGGCCAGCACCAGTCCCGGGCGGGTGACGGTGCCGACACCTTTACCGGCGATGAAGCGAATTCCCGGCTCGTCGATCAGTTGCACACGGGAGTAGAGCAGGGCGCCGTGAGTCACGTCCGGATCATCGCCCGCATCTTTGATCGTCCCGGCTTCCGCGCCGTCATCGGTCAGCCGGCAGAACTCCAGACGCATCTGCACCTGCTTGCCCTTGGGCAACACGATCTGCACGGCGTCCGCCACCGCTCCGCCGAGCAGCAGGCGGGCGGCAGCAAGGCTGGTGGCCGTGGCGCAGCTGCCGGTGGTCAGGCCGCTGCGCAGGGGCGCGGGTTGTTCGGCGGTTTCGTCACGCATCGAGGGGTTTGACCAGATCGAGCAGGGTGATCGGCAACGCCTGGCGCCAGGTGTCGAACTCGCCCAGCGGTTGCGCCTGGGCGATGTGGATGCGGGTCAGCTCGCCGCCATGGCGTTCGCGCCAGCTCATCAAGGTCATTTCGCTTTGCAGGGTCACGGCGTTGGCGACCAGCCGGCCACCGGGTTTGAGTTGCTCCCAGCAGGTGTCGAGCACGCCTTCGCGGGTCACGCCGCCGCCGATGAAAATGGCGTCCGGACGTTCCAGCCCGACAAGGGCCTGTGGTGCGCTGCCGCGAATCAGTTGCAGGCCGGGAACACCCAAGGCGTCGCGGTTGTGTTCGATCAACTGCTGTCGGCCGTCATCGGCCTCGATGGCCAGCGCGCGGCAACTTGGATGAGCACGCATCCACTCGATACCGATCGAGCCGCTGCCGGCGCCGACGTCCCACAGCAGTTCGCCCGGTGTCGGGGCGAGGCGGGCGAGGGTGATCGCGCGCACGTCGCGTTTGGTCAGTTGGCCGTCATGCTGGAAGGCCGAGTCCGGCAGACCGGCGAGGCGGGACAGGCGTGGTGTCTGCGGATCGGCCAGGCATTCGATGGCGATCACGTTGAGGTCGGCAATGAGCGGGTCGTTCCAGTCGTTGGCGGTGCCGTCGATCCGGCGCTCGGCGTTGCCGCCCAGATGTTCCAGAACACTCAGGCGACTGGCGCCGAATCCACGCTCGCGCAGCGATGCCGCAACGGCGGCCGGGCTCTGACCGTCATTGCTCAGCAGCAACAGGCGCACGCCGCTGGACAACTGTGCATTCAGGGCGGCCAACGGTCGTGCCACCAAGGACACGATCACCACCTCCTGCAACGGCCAGCCCAGTCGGGCAGCCGCCAGCGAGCACGAAGACGGCGCCGGCAGAACCAGCATCTCGGCCCCCGGCACCTGCCGCGCCAGACTCGCGCCAACGCCGTAGAACATCGGATCACCGCTGGCCAGCACGCACATCGCTTCGCCGCGACGCTCGAGCACCGGGGCCAGGGAAAACGGGCTCGGCCACAACTGACGCTCGCCACGGATGCACACCGGCAACAGATCCAGCTGACGCTGACCGCCGATGATCCGCGAAGCGCCCATCAGGGCGCGCCGGGCATTCTTGCCCAGGCCCTTGAAGCCGTCTTCACCGATTCCTACTACTGTCAGCCAGGGTGACATCTGTAGCCTCTCAAAAAAGTGTCCGCAAACGCGCCGTTCCGACGGGCAGACTTTTCATGCCGTCGGACAAAGCAGGCATAATACCGCGCCTTCGCCCGCGAAGCGCCTTTCCCACAGAGCTGCCAGCCCTTGAACGAACGTCCGATGTCCAATGCCATACGCCCCTCGGCCTGTCCGGGGTTGCTGCGTATCGTCCAGGCGCTGGATGGTGGCATCTGCCGGATCAAGCTCGATGGCGGTTCGATCACGGCCGACCAGGCCGATGCGGTGGCCAATGCCGCCGAGCGGTTTGCCGGCGGGGCGATCGAGGCGACCAACCGGGGCAATCTGCAGATTCGCGGGATCGGCGAGCAGTCCGCTGCGCTGATCGACAGCCTGCTGGCTGCCGGTCTCGGGCCGCGAACCGCAGCGGGCGACGACGTGCGCAACCTGATGCTCAGCCCCGCCGCCGGCATCGACCCGCAGTTGCGCTTCGATACCCGCCCATTGGCCGGGCAGATTCTCGAGACCCTGCAAAGCCATCCGCGCTTCCACGAGCTGAGTGCCAAGTTCGCCGTGCAACTGGACGGTGGCGAGGCACTGGCGATGCTCGAACATCCCCACGATCTGTGGTTGTCGGCATTCGAAGATCACGGCGATACGCTGCTGGCGTTCGGCCTGGCGGGTTGCCCGACGGATCGACCGCTGGCCGCCGTGGCGCTTGCGGACGGACACGCACTGGTGCTCGCGGTGCTGGAACTTTTCCTCGATCTGGCCCGACCGGAGCAGACGCGAATGCGGCATCTGCTGGACGAATGTCCGGCACCGGAGTTCCTCGAAAAACTCGGTCAGCGGATCAGTCTGCAAAACGTCGCCGACTGGCAACGTGAAACCGTGCCGGAGGGCTTGCACATCGGCATTCATCCTCAGCAATCGGCCGGTCAGGTCTATGTCGGTGCCACACCGGCGCTCGGCCGCCTCGATCCGGACATGCTGCGTGGCGCCGCGCAATTGGCCAGAGCCTTTGGCGACGGCAGCCTGCGTTTCACCCCTTGGCAGAGTCTGTTGCTGCCCGCTGTGCGGGAAACCGATGCGGTTCAAGTGCTCGACGAATTGGGCAGGCTGAACCTGCTGACCCATGTCGAAGATCCTTTGACGCGCCTGATCGCCTGCACCGGCGCCAACGGCTGCGGCAAAGGTCTTGCCGACACCAAACACGATGCCCGCCGTCTGGCTACGCTGTTGCCGCACGCCGTGGATGTGCACCTGTCCGGCTGCTCGCGCTCCTGCGCCGCCGCACACCGGGCTGCGGTGACTCTGCTGGCGGTGGGCCCCGGTCACTACGATCTCTATTTTCGCGATGCAGCGCTGCCGGGTTTTGGCGCGCTGCACGCCCACAACCTTACTATCGAAGCGGCCGCGGCCCTGCTCGCCGCCCGCTCACGGAGCCCCCTTGATGCTTGATTACATCCGCGACGGTCAGGAGATCTATCGCAACTCCTTCGCGATCATTCGCAGCGAGGCCAACCTGGCGCGCATCCCGGCCGATCTGGAAAAACTCGCGGTGCGGGTGATCCACGCCTGCGGCATGGTCGAGGCCATCGACGGGCTGCAATTCTCCGAAGGCGCCGGCAAGGCCGGTCGCGACGCGCTGGCCGCTGGCGCGCCGATCCTGTGTGATGCGCGAATGGTTTCCGAGGGCGTGACCCGTGCGCGCCTGCCGGCCAACAACGAAGTGATCTGCACCCTGCGCGATGACAGCGTGCCGGAGCTGGCGCGTGAACTGGGCAACACTCGCTCGGCAGCGGCGCTGGAACTGTGGCGCCCGCATCTGGAAGGCAGCGTGGTGGTGATCGGCAACGCGCCGACCGCGCTGTTCTATCTGCTGGAAATGCTCGACGCCGGCGCTCCGAAACCGGCGCTGATCCTCGGCTTCCCGGTGGGCTTCGTCGGCGCTGCCGAATCCAAGGCCGAGCTGGCCGCCAACAGCCGTGGCGTGCCGTTCGTGATCATGCAGGGCCGCCTCGGCGGCAGCGCCATGGCCGCCGCTGCGGTCAATGCCCTCGCCACGGAGATCGAATGATGCAGGCTAAAGGACGTTTGATTGGTCTGGGCGTCGGTCCCGGTGATCCGGAACTGATTACCGTCAAGGCCCTGCGCCTGCTGCGCGAATCGCCGGTGGTGGCGTACTTCGTGGCCAAGGGCAAGAAGGGCAACGCGTTCGGCATCATCGAAGCGCATCTGCAGGACGCGCAGAATCTGCTGCCGCTGGTGTACCCGGTGACCACCGAAGTGCTGCCGGCGCCGCTGTCCTACGAACAGGTGATCAGCGATTTCTACGATGACGCTGCCGAGGAAGTGGCCGCGCACCTGGACGCCGGTCGCGATGTGGCGGTGATCTGCGAAGGTGACCCGTTCTTCTACGGCTCCTACATGTACCTGCACGATCGCCTGGCCAGCCGTTACGAAGCCGAAGTGGTGCCGGGCGTCTGCTCGATGCTCGGCGGCGCTTCGGTGCTGGGCGCGCCGCTGGTGTATCGCAATCAGAGCCTGTCAGTGCTGTCCGGCGTGCTGCCTCATGACGAGCTCAAGCGGCGTCTGGCCGATGCTGACGCGGCGGTGATCATGAAGCTGGGGCGCAACTTCCCGAAAGTACGCGACGTGTTGGCAGAACTGGGTCTGGCCGAGCGTGCGCTGTACGTCGAGCGCGCGACCATGGCCAACCAGAAGATCGTGCCGCTGGATGAGGTCGAGCCGATGTCGTCGCCGTACTTCTCGCTGATCATTGTGCCCGGCGAACGGTGGCAAGGCTGATGACTCATTCCACACCGGCCATCGTCATTCTCGGCCAGGGCGCACTGGCCACGGCCCGTCGCCTGCAACAGGTTTATCCGGCTGCGCAGATTCACGGCCTCTGCGGACGCGTCGAAGGCGCCGATCAGACTTACAGCGAGTTCGGCACGACCCTGCGTGAGCTGTATCAACAGGACACGCCGATCATTGCCCTGTGCGCGGCCGGCATTGTCATTCGAACCCTGGCGCCGCTGTTGCTGGAAAAAGGCGTCGAGCCGCCGGTGCTCGCCGTGGCTGAAGACGGCAGCGCCGTGGTGCCGTTGCTCGGCGGCCTCGGCGGGGTGAACGTCATGGCCCGCGAGATCGCAGCAGCACTTGAAGTCGCAGCGGCGATCACCACCAGCGGCGAATTGCGTTTCGGCACTTGCCTGCTCAACCCGCCCGGCGGTTACGCGCTAGGCGATCTGGAGCAGGGCAAACGTTTTGTCTCTGATCTGCTCGCCGGCCACAGTGTGCGCATCGACGGTGCTGCGCCGTGGCTTGAGCAGGCGCAACTGCCGGAAGATCCCCTGGCACAGCGTTCGATTCATGTGAGCAGCGATGCCCGCATGGCGAGCGCCAGTGAGTTGCTGATTTATCCGCGCAGCGTGGCGGTGGCGGTCGGTTCAGACGTGACTGACCTGCCGGGCACGATTCGCGGTGCGTTGCAGCAGGCCGGGGTGGCGATTCAATCGCTGGCCTGTCTGGTGGCGGCTGACGTTCAGATGGCCAGCCCGGCATTACGTGAAGCTGCGCTCGAGCTGGCGGTGCCGCTGCGCTTTGTTGCGCCAGCGAATGACATCGGTGAGCTGGCTCGCGATGCAGTCCCTGACGCTCGAATCATCACAACATCCCACGATATAGCCATCGCCGTGGCCGAACAGCCGCTGGATGTTTCGCAGATCGGTCGTCCGCGCGGACGTCTGGCTGTCATCGGCCTTGGCCCTGGTGCGGCGGAGCTGATGGTGCCGGCGGTGAAAGCCGAGCTCGCTCGAGCCACCGATGTGCTCGGCTACGAAACCTACGTGCGCATGGCCGGTCCGTTCCGCGACGATCAGGTTCAGCATTGCACCGACAATCGCGAAGAAATGCAGCGTGCCCGTCATGCCTTCAGGCTGGCCGCTGAGGGCCGTTCGGTGATCGTCGTTTCTTCGGGCGATCCGGGCGTGTTCGCCATGGCGGCGGCGGTGCTCGAAGCGTTGCACGAGTCGACGGATCCGGCGTGGCACAGCGTCGATCTGGAAATCCTGCCGGGTGTTTCCGCCTCGCTGGCCACCGCTGCTCAGGCCGGTGCGCCGCTGGGCCACGACTTCTGCGTGATGTCGCTGTCGGACAACCTCAAGCCGTGGTCGATCATCGAAAAGCGTCTGGATCTGGCCGCCGAAGCCGATCTGGCATTGGCGTTCTACAACCCGATCTCCCGCGCCCGGCCATGGCAGTTGGGGCGCGCACTGGAAATCGTCGCGCAACACCGTGTGCCGCAGACACCGGTGGTGCTGGGCCGTGATATCGGTCGTCCGGGGCAGACGTTGCGGGTGACGACACTCGGCGCATTGACACCGGATCAGGTGGACATGCGCACCATGGTGCTGGTGGGATCCTCCACGACCTGCACTTTTCCACGGGCTGCCGGTGGGGAGTGGGTGTACACGCCGCGCTGGTATGGCGAGAAACCCGATAGCTGAGAAATGAAAAAGCGGCCCTTCGGAGCCGCTTTTTCATTTGCGGGGTGGCAGGTCAGCCAAGATAACCCTTCACCCCGGTAAAGATGATCTGCGCAGCCAGGGCACAGACAAACAATCCCATGAGCCGGCTGACGATCTGCAACCCCTGATCGCCGAGAATCCGCTCGATTCGATTCGACAGATACAACACCACGCCGACGGTAAAACTGGCGAGTGCGATGCTCATGATCGCGATCAGCTTGTCATCCCAGTGCGGCTGGCTGACGCCCATCACCAGCAGCGCACCGATCGTGCCGGGGCCGACGGTCAGCGGGATGGTCAGCGGGACGATGGTCACGTCCTGCTGCACATTGTCGGCCTGCACCGCCGACTTGCCCTGCGCCATGCCCAGCGCCGAGATGAAGAGCACGCTGCCGGCACCGATGCGGAAAGCATCCACGGTGATGCCGAACACGTCGAAGATCACTCGCCCGAACAGGTACAGCAACACGCTCGATACCAGGGTGGCGATCGCAACTTTCCAGGCCAGGCGCCGTTGTTCCTTGCGCGAATAACCCCGGGTCAGGCTGATGAAGCAGGACAACACGAAGAACGGGCTGTAGAGCACCAGCATCTTCAGGTAAACGCTGAACAACACATGGAGCATGATTGAAACTCGCGCCGACGAAAGTTGAACGGAGTCTATCAGGCGGATCTGGCGTCATCACGGCAAGATCCGTTGAGAAAGTGAGCGCTCGCCAGGTTCAGGGCGTTCGTGCCGCCGTGCGATTGTGTTGATCACGCTGAGCTACCCAGTGCTCGATCAGCTCGCGCAGTTGCGACAGTTCCACCGGTTTGGCCATGTGCCCGTCCATGCCGGCCTGGCGCGCACGCTCCTTGTGTTCGGCAAGGATGTGCGCGGTCAGCGCGACGATCGGCGTACGGATACGCTGATTGCCGACCTCCCAGGCCCGCAGTTGCTGGGTGGCGGAGAAGCCATCGAGGATCGGCATTTCGCAATCCATCAGCACCAGGTCGTAGCGCTGGGCCTTCATGGCCTGCAAGGCTTCTTCGCCATTGCTGGCGGTGTCCGGTTGCAGGTTGAGCTTGCCGAGCATGCCTCGGATCACCTTGGTGGAAATCGTATTGTCTTCGGCGACGAGGATGCGGAAGTCGCTCGGAACCTTGACGGCCGTGGCCGGGCCGGTCGCTTGTGGCTGGAACACCGCCTGGCCGCGGTTGCGCTGGTTCAGCTCGTCGGCCAGCGTGGTCTTGAGGGTATAACCGGCCACCGGTTTGGCCAGGATGCGCTTGATCCCCGAGTTGCGCGCGATGATCTTGCTCGGCGCATTGCTGATGCCGGTGAGCATGATCAGCAGGATGTCGTGGTTCAGGCTCGGGTCTTCCTTGATCTTGGCGGCCAGTTGCATGCCGGTCATGCCGGGCATGTTCTGGTCCAGCAGGACCACGTCGAAATAGTCGCGCAGATGCGCCTTGGTACGCAGCAGGGCCAGCGCTTCCTTGCCTGACGGCACGGCGCTGACGTTCAGGCCCCAGGCGCTGCACTGTTGCACCAGCACCTTGCGACAGGTTTCGTTGTCGTCGACCACCAGCACCCGCGCCCCTTGCAGCGGGCTGTCGAGATCGGAGGTCGGGTGCTCCAGGCGATCGGGATCCAGCGGCAGGGTCAGCCACAGTGTGCTGCCCTGAGTGCCACCGCTCTTGATGCCGAACTCGCCGTGCATCAGGCGAATCAGTTGCCGTGCGATCACCAGCCCGAGATTGCCGCCCAGTCGGTTGGCCGACAGGAAATGCTTGCTGTGGAGCTCGGCGTGCATCAGCGCATCGCGCTCTTCCTGATCCATCGGCTGACCGCTGTCCTGCACGGCAATGCGCAGGCGTGGCCCGGCCCTGCGCTCATCGAGGGCGACCACGACCAGTACTTCGCCTTCCTCGGTTTTCTTCAGGGCGTTTTCCAGCAGGCTCAGCAAAGTCTGGCGCAGGCGCGTCGGATCACCGCTGATGACCCGGGGCACCTGCGGCTGGATGAAGCTGATCAATTCGACGCTCTGCTGTTCGGCCTTCGCCCGATAGATGCTCAGGCAATCGTCGATCAAGGCGTTGAGGTCGAACTGCACGTCGTCCAGCTCGATCTGGCCAGATTCGAGCCGGGAGATGTCGAGGATCTCGTTGATCAGGGTCAGCAGTTCGTTGCCGGCGCTGTGGATGGTCTGCACGTAGTCCCGTTGCTTGACCGACAGCGGCGTGCCGAGCAGCAGTTCGGTCATGCCCAGCACGCCGTTCATCGGGGTGCGGATTTCGTGGCTGATCTTGGCCAGGAATTCGGCTTTGGCGTTGATTTCGGCGTTGCTCGCGGCGAGATCGCGGCTGATGCTGAAACGGCTTTCGGTGATGCTGCGCTGGCGTTCGCCCAGGGCGATGCTCATCAGCAGCCCGCTGATGCAGATGAACCCCATCAGCGTCATGATCAGGCCTTGCGGCGCCACCAGGGTCAACCCCAACAAGGCCGGGAGGATGATCAGCGTACCGATGTTGAACACCACCATCGCGGCGACGAACAACCGGGCAGGGCGGTAGCCTTTCTGCCAGTGGTAGAACCCCACCAGCAACATGCTCAGGCCCGCCAGGGCCACCAGTGCATAGGTAATGATGTTCAGCGGCAAGGTGTTGACGAACAACAGCAGCAGGCTGCAAATCACGATGAACAGAATGTCGCCCAGCAACAGCTTGTTCAGCGGATGTTCGCCGAGCGGAGCGAAAAATCGGTAGGCGAACATCAGTCCGGACGGGGCGGTCAGCAGCAGGGCCAGATAGGCGCCGGGGGTCTGGATCGCGTGCCAGTTCGGCAGCCATGGGCCGGCCAGGTTGAGCAACAGCAACAGGCTCAGGGTCAGCAGGCCTTCACACACTGCCAGCCACAGACTGCTGCGCGAGCGGGTGTAGGCGTAGCGGATCAGGTTGTGCAGGATCAGCATGCCGAGGCAGCCGAACAGCAAGCCGTAGATCAGCGTCTGGTTATGATTGGCCGCGCCCATCACCGCCGATTGCAGAGTGATGTACGGACGCAACTGGTGATCGGAGACCATTCGCAGGTAGATGTCGAGAGTCTTGTCGCTTTGCGGCAATGGCAACAGAAAGTCAGTGCTGGGCAGCGGACGTTCGGCCTGGGCCTGCCCGGTCCCGGTTTCCCGTTGTTCGATCAGTCGCTCGCCGTCCAGGACGTACAGACTGAGGTGCGACAGGTCGGGGGCAAAGATTCGCAGCACTTGTTCGTGCTTGCCGGGGGCCAGTTTGAAGCGCAGCCATAGTGCGCCATCGGGTTCGGCCGCGGTGAGGCGGTCAAGCTCGATGGGGCTGAATTGATTGGTGTAGCGGGAGGAGCGGATATCGCTCAGCTGGAGGTTGCCCTGATCGTCGAGCAATATCGACCAGCCACTGCCTTGCGCGGCCTGGGCCGCAAGCATGCAGAGCAAGGTCAGCAAGGTGACGGTGAAGCCTATGGCAATCCTGAGCCAGCGCACGGCGAAATCCCTTCGTAGGTTGATGCCAGAATATAACGATGCGCAGCGTCGGAACAGTCCGGCAAGGGCGATGAGCCCCTGCCGGAAACACAGCGTAGCTTATTAGCGGGTTTCGCCGCGTTCACGGGCAATGGCGCGGTAGCCAATGTCGGTGCGGTAGAAGCAGCCTTCCCAGTCGATGGCCTTGGCCAGCTTGTAGGCTTGCTCCTGAGCGGCACCTACGCTGGCGCCCATGGCGGTAGCGCACAGCACCCGACCGCCGGCTGTCACGACGTTGCCGTCCTTGAGCGCGGTGCCGGCATGGAAGACCTTGCCTTCCAGAGCCGCTGCCGCGTCCAGGCCGTTGATCGTCGAGCCCTTGGCGTAATCGCCCGGGTAACCGCCGGCCGCCAGCACAATGCCGACGCTCGGGCGTGGATCCCACTGGGCTTCGACCTTGTCCAGGGCCTGGGCCAGCGCTGCTTCGACCAGCAACACCAGGCTCGACTGCAGACGCAGCATCACCGGTTGGGTTTCCGGATCGCCGAAACGGCAGTTGAACTCGATGACCTTCGGATTGCCGGCCTTGTCGATCATCAGACCGGCGTACAGGAAACCGGTGTAGACGTTGCCTTCGTCGGCCATGCCGCGCACGGTCGGCCAGATCACCTGGTCCATCACGCGCTGGTGCACGTCGGCGGTGACCACCGGGGCCGGGGAGTAGGCGCCCATGCCGCCGGTGTTCGGGCCGCTGTCGCCGTCGCCGACGCGTTTGTGGTCCTGGCTGGTGGCCATCGGCAGGACGTTCTTGCCGTCGACCATGACAATGAAGCTGGCTTCTTCGCCGTCGAGGAATTCCTCGATCACGACGCGGGAACCGGCGTCGCCGAAAGCGTTGCCGGCGAGCATGTCGCGCACGGCGTCTTCGGCTTCGGCCAGGGTCATGGCGACGATCACGCCTTTACCGGCGGCCAGGCCGTCGGCCTTGATCACGATCGGTGCGCCTTTTTCACGCAGGTAAGCCAGGGCCGGCTCGATCTCGGTGAAGTTCTGGTAGTCGGCGGTCGGGATCTTGTGGCGAGCCAGGAAATCCTTGGTGAAGGCTTTCGAGCCTTCCAGCTGTGCGGCACCCGCCGTCGGTCCGAAGCAGTCAAGGCCACGGGAGCGGAACAGATCGACGACGCCGGCGACCAGCGGGACTTCCGGGCCGACGATGGTCAGGGAAACGTTCTTCTCGGCGAAGTCAGCGAGTTGCTCAAGGGCCAGCACGTCGATGGCGACGTTCTCGCACTTGGCTTCAATCGCGGTGCCGGCGTTGCCCGGTGCGACGAAAACTTTCTGCACACGCGGATCCTGAGCCACTTTCCAGGCCAGGGCGTGTTCGCGGCCACCGCTGCCAATGATCAAAACATTCATTTCAAAAACCTCAAAATTCTGTCAGGCGCTGTTGGAGCGCTTTATGTGGGAGCGAGCCTGCTCGCGAAAGCGGTGTGTCAGTCAACGTCAACGTCGCTGGCAGATTGCATTCGCGAGCAGGCTCGCTCCCACATTTGAATCTGTGTATCAGTGACGGAAATGGCGCATGCCGGTGAATACCATGGCGATACCGGCTTCGTCGGCAGCAGCAATCACTTCGGCATCACGCATCGAGCCACCCGGCTGGATCACTGCAGTGATGCCGACCTTGGCCGCATTGTCCAGACCGTCGCGGAACGGGAAGAACGCGTCGGACGCCATCACCGAACCAGCCACTTGCAGACCGGCGTGCTCAGCCTTGATCGCAGCGATACGCGCCGAGTTCACGCGGCTCATCTGGCCGGCGCCGACACCGATGGTCTGACGGTTCTTGGCGTAGACGATGGCGTTGGATTTAACGTACTTGGCGACTTTCCAGGCGAAGATCAGATCGTTGATTTCCTGTTCGGTCGGGGCGCGCTTGGTCACCACTTTCAGGTCGTCGGCGCCGATCATGCCGATGTCGCGGCTCTGTACCAGCAGGCCGCCGTTGACGCGCTTGTAGTCCCAGGCCGGAACGCGATCGGCCGACCACTCGCCGCAGGCCAGCAGGCGTACGTTGGCCTTGGCAGCAACGATGGCGCGGGCTTCTTCGCTGACGCTGGGTGCGATGATCACTTCAACGAACTGACGCTCGACGATCGCCTTGGCGGTTTCGGCATCCAGTTCACGGTTGAAGGCGATGATGCCGCCGAACGCCGATTCGGTGTCAGTGGCGTAGGCCAGTTCGTAGGCCTGACGGATGCCGCCTTCGGCGTCCGGGCTCACGGCCACGCCGCACGGGTTGGCGTGCTTGACGATCACGCAGGCCGGTTTGACGAAGCTCTTCACACATTCCAGCGCGGCGTCGGTGTCGGCCACGTTGTTGTACGACAGTTCCTTGCCTTGCAGCTGGGTGGCGGTGGCGATGCCGACTTCGGCAGGCTTGGCTTCAACGTAGAACGCCGCGCTCTGGTGCGGGTTCTCGCCGTAGCGCATTTCCTGGGCCTTGATGAACTGGCTGTTGAAGGTGCGTGGGAATTCGCTGCGACCTTCGGTGCTCAGGGTCTCGGCAGCCTGGTTCACGGTGCCCATGTAGTTGGCGATCATGCCGTCGTAGGCGGCAGTGTGTTCGAATGCCTTGAGCATCAGGTCGAAACGCTGAGCGTAGGTCAGGCCGCCGGCCTTGAGGTTTTCCAGAACGTTGGCGTAGTCGCTGGCATTCACCACGATGGCCACGTCTTTGTGGTTTTTCGCTGCCGAACGGACCATGGTCGGGCCGCCGATGTCGATGTTCTCGATGGCGGTCGGCAGGTCGCAGCCTGGCTTGCTGATGGTGGCTTCGAACGGGTACAGGTTGACGGCTACCAGATCGATCGGCTTGATGCCGTGCTCGTTCATGATGGCGTCATCGATACCGCGACGACCGAGGATCCCGCCGTGGATTTTCGGGTGCAGGGTTTTCACCCGACCGTCCATCATTTCTGCGAAACCGGTGTAATCCGCGACTTCCACTGCGGCCACGCCGTTGTCCTGCAGCAGTTTGAAGGTCCCGCCGGTGGAAAGGATTTCCACACCCAGGGCTTCCAGCTCCCTGGCGAATTCGAGGATCCCGGTCTTGTCGGAAACACTGATCAAGGCGCGGCGGATCGGCAGGCGGGTAGTCTGGTCGGTCATCTCAATTTCCATCAAAAGCAAGG
This sequence comes from Pseudomonas fluorescens, assembly GCF_012974785.1. Taxonomy (GTDB): domain Bacteria; phylum Pseudomonadota; class Gammaproteobacteria; order Pseudomonadales; family Pseudomonadaceae; genus Aquipseudomonas; species Aquipseudomonas fluorescens_BT. The sequence continues at coordinate 717,766 of NZ_CP027561.1, forward strand.
GAAGTCAGCAAAAAAGGCGACCGGTTTTACGCGGGCGCCTTTCTGGTTGGATTGAATGCTTACAGCAGGTCGTACTGCTTGAGTTTCTTGCGCAGCGTGCCGCGGTTGAGTCCGAGCAGCTCGCTGGCCTTGGTCTGGTTGCCCTTGACGTAGTTCATCACGCTTTCGAGCAGGGGAGCCTCGACTTCGGAGAGCACCAGGTTGTACACGTCCGTGACGGCTGCGCCCTCAAGGTGGGCGAAATAATTGTGCAGCGCCTTCTCGACACTCCCGCGAAGGGTCTGGCCTTCTTCGCTCGGGGTATTGAGGTGCTGTTTCAAATTCACGTTGTCGCTCACGGGTGTTGTTCCACTCACTAAAGTCTCGGTCATCATCGTCATGCGGCCACCCCTTCTCCGTCCCCTGTCAGGCTCTTGTAACGTTCGGCGAAGAACTCCCGAACGTTGGCGCATTGTGTTTCCGTACCATCCAAACGATTGAAACGGGCGCGAAACTCCTTGGCGCCCGGCAAGGTTGCGAGATACCAGCCCACATGCTTTCGGGCAATGCGTACGCCCATCACATCCCCATAAAAGGCGTGGAGGGCAGCCAGATGCTCAAGCAGAATGCGTTCCACCTCGATCAGCTCCGGTGCCGGCAATTTCTCGCCGGTACGCAGGAAGTGTTCGATCTCACGAAAAATCCATGGCCGCCCCTGGGCAGCCCGGCCGATCAACAGGCCATCGGCACCGGTCGCGTCGAGCACGTAGCGGGCCTTTTCCGGCGATACGATGTCGCCGTTGGCAAAGACCGGAATCGACACCGCCTGCTTGATCGCGGCAATGGTGTCGTACTCGGCTTCGCCGGTGTACAGGTCGGCGCGGGTGCGGCCATGCACCGCCAGCGCCGTGATCCCGGCCTGCTCGGCGATCTTCGCCACGGTCAGGCCGTTCTTGTTGTCGCGATCCCATCCGGTGCGGATCTTCAGGGTTACCGGCACATCAACCGCAGCCACGACGGCGTGCAGGATCTCGGTAACCAGTGCTTCATCCTTCAGCAACGCGGAGCCGGCAGCCTTGTTGCAGACCTTTTTCGCCGGGCAACCCATGTTGATGTCGATAATCTGTGCGCCCAGTTCGACGTTGGCCCGGGCTGCATCCGCCAGCATCTGCGCGTCGCCACCGGCAATCTGCACCGAGCGTGGCTCGGGATCGCCTTCGTGGATCATGCGCATGCGCGACTTGCGGGTATTCCACAAGCTCATGTCACTGGTGACCATTTCCGAGACTACAAGCCCTGCGCCCAAACGCTTGCACAACTGACGAAAGGGCTGGTCGGTGACACCCGCCATGGGGGCGAGGATCAAGCCGTTCTGCAATGTATATGGGCCGATGCGTACCGCCGACATAGGACTTCCCTGAAGTGGGGCCGGATCATGAGAGTTCGAAAAAGGGTTGGCATGATACCCGCTCTCGATGACTGGATAAAGGCTGAATTGAACAAAATCTGAACAGCCATTTCGTTATTGCCGACGGTTTGGTCGTGCCGGGCAAAGTCAGAAAACTGCCGTCAATCCTGAAGCAGTGGAGCGTTCTACTCGGGGGAGTGGAAACTCAGACTGTAGTTCACCGCTTTCGGTCCGGGATCGAGGATGTCCAGGGCGATGTGGATGGGCGTCTGCGGGGGCATTTCCGCCATGCCTTCGAGATCGCCATTGAGGTACTCGCCGGGCTTGAAGCGCCGGCTGGCGATCAGGTGTCCGTTGAGGTCGGCAAAGCGCAACTCCAGCAACGGAAAAGGCTGCGAGAAGGGTGCGCGGTTATAAATGATCGCATCCACCACCAGCGCACCGCTGAATTCCGGGTGGCTGCGCACCACCAGGTTGCTGCTCTTGATCTTGGCGATATCGACCTTGGACGGCACCGTGCAGCCGATCTGCGGGCACAGTTGCTGGAACCACGGGCGGTACTGGTCCTGGCGGGCCAGTTCGTCGAAGTGATAGCTGATGTACTGGCCGGCGAGACCGCCGGCGGCCAGTAGCACCAGCAACAGCCAGAGCAGGCGCCGGCCCCAGGGCGAGCGACGCTTCTGCCAGTCCAGTTGCAGCGGATCGTCGGTCAGATCCTGCAGGACTTCGGCACGTACGCCGGATTCGTCACGTTCGCGCTTTTTGCGGGATGGTTCGACCGCCGGCAGATCGTCATCGATTTCCGTGCTCGCCGACAGGCGCTCGTGGCGCGCTGCCGGATCGATCGGGTCATGCAGGCGCAACTGCGGAATGGCTGGCTCGTCATCGAGGTCGACCGGCTCCAGCGACAGTGAAGGTTCGGTGCGTTCCGGTTTCACCGGTTCGAAATCGGCGGGATCGCTGGCGTGTTCAGGCTCGACGATCCGTTCATTTGCCGGTTTGCTGAACAGGCTGTCCGACCAAGGCTCGTCATCCGGCTCGTGGTCGTCACGGCGAGCGCTGAGGGACTCTTGGCGCGCACCGCCGAATTCGGTGGTCGGCTGGATTTCCCGCTGCTCGAGACGAGCCAGCTCTTCATCGAGATCCAGGCTGTCGAGATCCAGCTCGGCAGCGCTCCACTGCTTCTGGCTGATGGCGCGAGGTTCAGGTGGTTCGATGGGCTCGGGTTGTCTGGCGACGACCGGTGCTTCGGTTGCCGGTGCCGGTTCTGCGATGGCTGGCGCCGTCGGCGTGACTGCTTCCTTGCCTGCGCGTTGTTCGAGCAGCTGTTTGGCGGCGTTGAACACTTGCAGGCAGGAGCCGCAACGAACCACCCCGCGGGCCACGCTCAATTGAGTATGGCTGACGCGGAAACTGGTTTGGCAATGCGGGCACTGGGTGACGAAGCTGTCGGTCATGCGGCGATCCGGATTGAGCAGGCGGTCATTCTAGCGCCGACGGCCAGTGATGCGCACCCAGCCATCGCGATTGGCGATCGGGTCGAGATCGAAGTCCTGCGCGTAGGCGGCGGCGACTTCTTCGCCTTGTTCGGCGAGGATCCCGGACAGCGCCAGGCGCCCGCCGGACTTGACCAGGCCTGACAGCTGCGGCGCCAGGGATACCAGCGGGCCGGCCAGGATGTTGGCCACCAGTACGTCGGCTTTGACCTGTGGCAGGTCTTCCGGCAGATACAGCGGGAACAGTTCGTCGGCAATGCCGTTGCGCCCGGCGTTGTCGCGCGAAGCTTCCAGCGCCTGCACGTCGATGTCGGTGCCGACGGCTTCTTTCGCGCCGAGCAGCAGGGCGGCGATGGCCAGAATCCCCGAGCCGCAGCCGAAGTCCAGCACGTTGCAGTCTTTCAGATCCTGGCCGTCGAGCCATTCCAGGCACAGGGCGGTGGTCGGGTGGGTGCCGGTGCCGAAGGCAAGGCCCGGATCCAGCAGCAGGTTGACTGCATCGGGTTGCGGTGCGGCGTGCCAGCTCGGCACGATCCACAGACGCTGGCCGAATTGCATCGGCTGAAAGCCGTCCATCCAGCTGCGTTCCCAGTCCTGGTCTTCGATCACTTCGCTGTGGTGCTCGGGCAGCGGGCTGCCGGTCAGCAGTTCGAGATGGGCCAGTACCGGCGCCGCTTCGGTGCCGCCCTCGAACAGGGCCAGCAGGTGGGTGTGTGCCCACAGCGGGGTGGTATTGAGTTCCGGTTCGAAGATCGGCTGATCTTCAGCGTCCATGAAGGTCACCGAAACGGCGCCGACTTCAAGGAAAGCGTCTTCGTAGGTTTCGGCTTGTTCCGGGCTGATGGCCAGACGTACTTGCAGCCAAGGCATGGCGGGCACCTGTGAAAAAGATTGATTGCAGCCTAGCGGCCTGCGAGAAGCGCGCAAGTTTACGCGAGCTCGACGCTTTTGTGGGAGCGGGGAATGTATGAGCAGATGAAACCTTCGGAAACAACAAAGCCGCCCGAAGGCGGCTTTGTCAGGTGCGGGCTGAAGCTTAGTGCTTCTCGCCAGCCAGCTTGTGCTCGAGGTAGTGAATGTTCACGCCCCCTTTGCAGAAGCCTTCGTCGCGGGTCAGATCACGGTGCAGCGGGATGTTGGTCTTGATCCCGTCGACCACGATTTCGTCCAGGGCATTGCGCATGCGGGCCATGGCTTCGTCGCGGGTGGCGCCGTAAGTGATCAGCTTGCCGATCAGCGAGTCGTAGTTCGGCGGAACGGCATAACCGCTGTACAGGTGCGAATCGACGCGAACGCCGTTGCCGCCTGGTGCGTGGAAATGCTTGACCGTGCCCGGGCTCGGCATGAAGGTTTTCGGGTCTTCGGCGTTGATCCGGCATTCCAGCGAGTGACCGCGGATGACCACATCATCCTGGGTATACGACAGCTTGTTGCCAGCGGCGATGCTGAGCATCTCCTTGACGATATCGATACCGGTGACCATTTCCGAAACCGGGTGCTCCACCTGAACACGGGTGTTCATTTCGATGAAGTAGAAACGACCGTTCTCGTACAGGAACTCGAAAGTGCCGGCGCCACGGTAGCCGATGTCGATGCACGCCTTGACGCAGCGAGCCAGGACTTCCTTGCGCGCGTTCTCGTCGATGCCCGGAGCCGGCGCTTCTTCGAGAACTTTCTGGTGACGGCGTTGCAGCGAGCAATCGCGGTCGCCCAGATGGATGGCGTTGCCCTGGCCGTCGGACAGAACCTGCACTTCGACGTGACGCGGGTTGGTCAGGAACTTTTCCAGATAGACCATCGGGTTGCCGAACGCCGCGCCGGCTTCGGAGCGGGTCAGTTTCGCCGAGGCGATCAGGTCTTCTTCCTTGTGCACCACGCGCATGCCGCGACCACCGCCGCCACCGGCGGCCTTGATGATCACCGGGTAGCCGACTTCGCGACCGATGCGCAGCGCCGTTTCTTCGTCTTCCGGCAGCGGGCCGTCAGAACCTGGAACGGTGGGAACGCCCGCTTCGATCATCGCGTGCTTGGCCGATACCTTGTCGCCCATCAGGCGAATGGTCTCGGCTTTCGGGCCGATGAACGCGAAGCCGGAGTTCTCGACCTGCTCGGCAAAGTCGGCGTTTTCCGCGAGGAAGCCGTAGCCTGGGTGAATGGCGGTAGCGCCAGTCACTTCAGCGGCCGCGATGATTGCCGGGATGTGCAGGTAAGAGTGCGCGGCAGAAGCCGGGCCGATGCAGACGGATTCGTCTGCCAGACCCAGGTGCATCAGCTCTTTGTCGGCCTTGGAGTAAACGGCGACGGTCTTGATGCCCATCTCTTTGCAGGCACGCAGAATCCGCAGGGCGATCTCACCGCGGTTAGCGATCAGAACTTTTTCCAACTTCGCAGTCATCAAAGGCTCTCCGCAGTTCAAACGATGGTGAACAGCGGTTGGTCGTACTCAACCGGCTGGCCGTCTTCGACGAGGATGGACTCGATCACACCGCTGGTTTCAGCTTCGATGTGGTTCATCATCTTCATGGCTTCGACGATGCACAGGGTGTCGCCTTTCTTCACGGTCTGGCCGACTTCAACGAAGGACGGCGAGGTTGGCGAAGATTTGCGATAGAAGGTGCCGACCATCGGCGAACGGGCAACGGTGCCGTTCAGCGCTGGAGCAGCAGCGGCTGCTGGAGCGGCTGCAGCAGCAACCGGAGCGGCAGCCGCGGCAGGTGCAGCGGCCGGAGCCTGCATCGGAGCCGGTGCGTAGTACTGCTGCGCCGGGGTCTTGCTGTGACGGCTGATGCGTACGGACTCTTCGCCTTCCTTGATCTCGAGCTCGTCGATGCCGGACTCTTCCAGCAATTCGATCAGTTTCTTAACTTTACGGATATCCATGAATCATCAACTCCCAAGGGTCGGTCAGGGGCGTATAGCTTGTTGTTCAAGCTGCTCTAGTGCAGCCTCCAGGGCCAGTCGATAACCGCTGGCGCCAAGGCCGCAGATCACTCCCACCGCTACGTCGGAGAAGTAAGAGTGATGGCGGAAAGGTTCGCGTTTGTGCACGTTGGACAAATGCACTTCGATGAATGGGATGCTCACCGCCAGCAGCGCGTCACGTAATGCGACACTTGTGTGTGTAAAAGCTGCTGGGTTGATCAGAATGAAGTCCACACCTTCGCCGCGCGCGGCGTGGATGCGGTCGATCAATTCGTACTCGGCATTGCTTTGCAGATACAGCAGATGATGGCCGGCGTCACGGGCGCGGCGCTCCAGATCCTGATTGATCTGCGCCAGGGTGGTCGACCCGTAGGTCCCGGGTTCCCGGGTGCCGAGCAGGTTCAGGTTGGGGCCGTGCAGCACCAGTAGCGTTGCCATCTGCGTGTTCCTTGTTATGGGTGAGCCTTCATCAGAACCCGGCGACTATGCCGCAAAGACTTTGTGACTGTCCAGTTCTCTGCAATAGCCAGCACGATCTCCGATGTTTGCGCGAAATATGTGACTGAGTGATCAGATCCGGTCATTCACGCGGCCAAACCCGGCACAATCGCGATCAGACGCGGAATGCCTGCACCGCTGTATGCAGTTGCCCGCCCAATACCAGCAGATTCTCCCCCTGTTCGCGTCCTTCACCGATGCGCAACAAGTTATCCCCACCCAATTGATGAATGCGTTCGCTGTGATCGCGGATTTCGCTGACCGCGCCGCTTTGCTGCGCGGTGACCTCGGCGATGCGCACTGCCGTGTCGGAAATGGTCTGGATCGCGCCGACGATCTTGTCCAGCGCACCGTCCGCCGATTGCGCCTGATTGGCCGTGGCTTCGGCGTGTTCCACCTGGGCGCGCATGCCTTCGACCGATTGTCGGGCGGCGGTTTGCAGGCCGGCGATCAAGGTCTGGATTTCTGCGGTGGCGCCGGCGGTGCGTTGTGCCAATGAGCGGACTTCCTCGGCCACCACGGCAAACCCGCGGCCCATTTCTCCGGCGCGGGCGGCTTCGATCGCGGCATTCAGGGCCAGCAGATTGGTCTGGTCGGCAATCGAACGGATCACTGTCAGTACGCCGCCAATGGTGGCCGACTCTTGCGCCAGATGTTCGATCATCTGCGCATTGCCTTGCACTTCTCCGACCAGCGCATGCAGGCCGGTGAGGCTCAGGCCGATGACCTTTTGCCCATGCTCGACGGCCTGTCCCGCGTGACGGCTGGCGTCCGCAGCCTGACGGGCATCGCCGGCCACCTGCTGGATGGTCGCTTCCAGTTCGCTCAGGGAGTCACGGATCAGCGCGGTATCGCCGGCCTGATGCTCGGCGCCGCTGTGCAGGTCGTTGCTCAGTTCGGCCAGGGTGCGGCTGCTGCCCGCCACTTGTTCGGCATTGCCGCGAATCGTCCCGACCAGATCCACCAGATAGGCACGCAGGCGATTGAGCGAGGCTTCGATGTCGTGCAGTTCGAGGTTGGTCTTGCCCAGATGAATGTCACGGCTGAAATCACCCTCGGCCCAAGTCGACAATGCGGGCGCGAGATTGGTCAGGGTACGAGCCAGACGTCGCTGCAGGGTGTCGATCAGCAGGGCGATCAACAGGATCAAGCCGATCATCACACCTTGCATCAGGCGCACTTCGCTCTGGATCTGCCCGTGTTGGGCACGTACCACTGGCTCAAGGCCAGCGATGGCTTGTTGAACGGCGGCGATTTTCTGGTGGGTCGCGGTGCTGAGTTCGGTGCGTTTCTGGATCTGGTCGCGGGTGCGGGCCAGTTCTGCCGGATAGCGGCCAAGCAAGCTGTTGAGTTCGCGTTTGAGACCGACGCCGGCGTCTTCGGCGACGGCTTTTTCAGTGCTTTCAATGCCCATCATCGAGGCGAAATCGTCGCTGCCGGATTCGCTACGGGTGACCACGCCGAGCAAGGGCAGGGCATCGATTGCCTGGGCCTGGGTGCGGATGTTGGTGATCTCGCGCTCGACATCGGCAGCCAGTTCACTGCGCCCGCTGCTGACCAGTTTGTCGCGGGCCAGCGACAACTTGCCCAGATGCTGAGAGGCGCCAAGCAACGGCGCCAGATAGGTCGAGTTGCCGCCGGCATAGGTGTTGAGCTGATCGAGGCTGGCACTCAATTCGCGCTCGGCCTGCAACAGCAGCGCCTGCGGATCGCCGGCCAGTTTGCCGGCGGCCAGCAGGTCGGTCTTGCTGAATTCATCGAGGCTGGTGAGGCTCGGGCGCAGAGTGTCGGCCAGGGCGGGCGGCAGCTCGCCGAGTTCTTTCTGCAGGCTGTCGATGGCCTGGCTGGCGCTGCTCAGGCGCAAGGCATCGCCGCTGCCGAGGTAGTCCTCGACGTTGCGCGCGACTTCATTCTGAAATTGCTGTGACAGCCCGAGGTAGCGCTCCATCAGCAGATACGGGCGTTCGAGGGCTTTTTGCGACCACCACAGCGTGGCACCGAGGGCCACGCAGACGGCGACCAGCAACAGCGTGTTGAGATTGGTGAGCAACTTCAGGCGCATGACGGCTACCAACGGCAGAAATGGTAAGTGCCTGAATTTATTTCTGTTCTGTTACAAGGTTATGACCGAATCGGTGGATTCCGGTGAAAAAGTGGCACTTTGCTTTGAGTCTCGCGCGGTCTGCACCCGATTGCGGCCTTCACCCTTGGCGCGGTAAAGCGCCTCGTCGGCCTGGCTGGCCATCATCAGGCTGTCGGAGTCGTCGTGCATCTCCACTACCCCGGCGCTGAAGGTGCACCAAAGATCCTGTGGCTGGGCCGGGTAATGGATTTCAGCGAAGCGCTGGCGAATTTCGTCGAGCACTTTGTGCGCGGCTTCTATATCGGTGTCAGGCATGACGATGGCGAATTCTTCGCCGCCGTAACGTCCGATGAAGTCGGTCTTGCGCAGACGCTGCTTGAGGAACAGCGCCAGGCTCTTGATCACCCGGTCGCCCATGGGGTGGCCATGGCTGTCGTTGACCCGTTTGAAATGGTCGATGTCGAGCATCGCAAAACTCAGCGGCTTGTTTTCGCGGCGGGCGCGGAACGAGCAGTCTTCCAGCAACTGAAGAATGTGCGTGTGGTTGTACAGACCGGTGAGGCTGTCGCGGACCATCCGTGCTTTCAGGTTGCGCGCACGGGCGGCGCGGTTGCGCACCGTGGTGATCAGGTGGCGCGGTTTGATCGGCTTGGTCAGGAAGTCATCGCCGCCCTCGCTCATGGCGTCGAGCTGCTTGTCGAGGTCGTCTTCGGCCGACAGATAAATGATCGGCACGCTGACGTAACGGTCGTTGTGGCGGATGACCTTGGCCAGCTCGGTGCCGGTGCAGGCCGGCATGTACATGTCGAGGATGATCAGGTCCGGCTGGAAATCCGCCAGCTCGGCCATCGCCTGAATCGGCTCGATCAGGGTACGGGTGACAATCCCGGCGCTGTTGAGGAGGCGCTCGGTGTGCATCGCCTGGGCGCGGGAGTCGTCGATGATCAGCACTTTATAAGGTTCGTACTGAGCGACGCAGGTCAGGACTTCGATTTTCTCCAGCAAGCTCGAGGCTTCGAGGGTGCCGGTAAGGAACTCCTGACCGCCGGCGCGCACGGCGGCGAGGCGGGTCGGGGTGTCGGTTTCATGCAGGCTGAAGAACAGCAGTGGCAACGGCTCTTCCAGACCCTGCTGGGCTTCGGCGGCGAGTTTCAGGCCGACGCCGGCGCCGCTGAAGTCCACGTCCATGACGATGGCGGCGGGCAGACGCTCGACCATCGAGGAGCGAAACGCCGACACACTGTCCAGCGCCTGGGCGCTGAGACCGAAGAACTCCAGTTGTTTGGCCAGTCGTTCGGCGCGGTCGTGATCCTGAAGCATCACGTAGATCGGTTTGCGCAGGGGCGGCAGAAAGGTCTGGTCGAGTTGATCACCATGGCGCAGGCCGGTGCGCGACAGACGCTGCATCAAACGGTTGAGATCGGTGATCAGGCCGCTGCTCAGGCGCCCGCGATTGGCGTCGACGGCTTCCAGCGACTGGCTGATGTGATGGGCCAGTTGGGTGTGCTCGGGCTGTTCGAAGCGCTCGGCAAAACGCAGCAGGCGCAGATTGGCCTCGCTCAGTTCGGCGAGGTCGGCAGTGGACCACTCACTGCGTTGCAGGCGTTGCCATATCTCAAGAATCTGACGTGCCTGATGAATTACCCGCTGGGCAAAGTGGTGCTTGAGGCGCTCGCGGCTGGGGTCTTCTGGCTCGGTCATATCCTGACTACTAGTTAGGGTGCATGCTGAGATCGACTGGTGGCTCTATGCTAGCACCTCTTTCCGGTTACATCAGTGTCGTACGTCAATAATCTGCGGTGCGTCACCATTCAGTTTCTGACCGGCGGGTTTTGCTTCGAACCGGGTCGTCGGTAGAGGCCCCGTGAACAGGGCACTTAGTGGCGTGTCGAGAAGCAGTTTCTGCCGAAAACGCGTAACGAAAACCTGAGGGAACACGAGTTTTTCCGTGGGTATCGGCAAGCATTTCTCGGGGTGACGGGCATCAGGGAATCCCTTAGTGCACGACGCCCGGTCCAAAGAGTCACCCCCTGTCATTATTGACGGGTGCGGGCCAGAGGCACGTTGTTGTATGGTTGCTGTCGAACCGTTGAACCCAAGATTGAAAGGATATCGCCATGCTGGACTGGAAGAATCGCGCGAGCAGTGCGCCCGAACGTGCCGCCGAGCCGAAATCCGCCGCCCGCAGCTATGTGGGCGGCCTGTTGTTCAGCCGCGCGCTGGCCACGCTGGTCGGTATTTATCTGTTGGTGACCATCGCCCTGGGCTGGTACTGGAGCGAGGAACCGGCCCTGTTTCCCGTGGCGCAGAACGCCCAGCTGGCTGCCGAGAAGGAAGGCAAGCAGATGGTGGTCGGCTACACCACCGTCGAAACCCTCAAGACCGTCGCCAGTACTCTGCTGAACAAACCGGGCGGCTACATTTCCAACGACCGCTTCCCGCCAGGCCTGTGGATGGACAACATGCCCAGCTGGGAATACGGCGTGCTGGTCCAGGTGCGCGACCTGACCCGTGCCTTGCGCAAGGACTTTGCCCGCTCGCAGTCGCAGTCGGCTGAAGATGCCGATCTGGCCAAGGCCGAACCACGCTTCAACTTCGACAACAAGAGCTGGATCCTGCCGTCCAGCGAGTCGGAATACCAGGAAGGCATCAATTCCCTGAGCCGTTATCAGGCGCGCCTGTCTGACCCTACCCAGAAAAACGCCTTGTTCTACGCCCGCGCCGACAACCTGAACAACTGGCTGGGCGACGTCGGGACGCGTCTCGGTTCGCTGTCGCAACGGCTGTCCGCCAGTGTTGGCCGGGTCAAGCTCAACACCGCGCTGAAAACCGAAGTGCCGGCGGTGGGTGAAGTGCCGCAGGTCGACGAGGAAGTCGTCGAGACTCCGTGGATGCAGATCGACAACGTGTTCTACGAAGCCCGTGGTCAGGCCTGGGCGCTGTCGCACCTGCTGCGCGCCATCGAAGTCGATTTCGCCGATGTGCTGGCGAAGAAGAACGCGACCGTCAGCGTGCGTCAGATCATTCGTGAACTGGAGGCGTCTCAGGAGCCGATCTGGAGCCCGATGATCCTCAACGGCAGCGGCTTTGGTGTGCTGGCCAACCACTCGCTGGTCATGGCCAACTATATTTCCCGGGCCAACGCCGCCGTGATCGATTTGCGTCAACTGCTCAATCAGGGCTGAGTCATGGACGAGAGCGCCAGAGAGGCGGCCCACCGCGCCGCCTCGGATGCCGAACAGATCGCCTGGGTCGACGAGCAGGACAACCTGCTCGGCGCCCTGGTACGTTCCGACCTGCGCGAGCGCGGGCTGATCGGCCGTGGCACCTACATCATGCTGTTCAACTCCGCCGGTGAACTTTGCGTGCATCGGCGCACGTTGAGCAAAGCCATTTATCCCGGTTACTGGGACGTGGCGGCAGGCGGCATGGTGCAGGCGAACGAGACCTACGCCGAGTCGGCGGCCCGTGAACTGGAGGAAGAGTTGGGGGTGAGCGGCGTCGAGCTGACGGCCCACGACCATTTCTACTTCGAAGACACCGGCAATCGCCTGTGGTGTTCGGCGTTTTCGGCGGTGTGGGACGGGCCGTTGATCCTGCAACCGGAAGAGGTGCTCGAAGCGCGCTTCATTCCGGTCGATCAGGTGATGCGCGAAATCAAGCTGAAGCCTTATTGCCCGGACTCTCTGGCAGCGTTGAAACGCTATCTGAAGGCTCAGCAAAGCGACGTCGCAAAGAACTCATAAATTGGCGCCGATTGGCACTTAGCAATCGGCGTTTTTGCCGTTACACTGCGCGACCTTTTCAAGCTGTGCCGGCCTGTTTTCAGGAGCAACCGGTGCAGTAGCGCTGCCCCTGCCTGAGTGGGGCTTCGCGGTCGATAGCCTTGCCCAAGGCTGCGATCAGTCTTTGTCCTCCCAAGAGGATTGCCGGTGGCCAAAAAAGCCGCATCCTTCGCCGCCCTGGGCGGCCTGGTATTTTCCACCGACGCAGGTCGTCATTGCCCGGAATGCAGCAAGCCGGTGGACGCCTGTATCTGCAGACAAACCGTGATCCCGGCCGGTGACGGCATTGCCCGCGTGCGTCGCGAGAGCAAGGGCCGTGGCGGCAAGACGGTGACCACCATCACCGGCGTGCCCCTGGCCGAAGACGCACTCAAGGAGCTGGCGACAACGTTGAAGAAACGTTGCGGCACCGGCGGTGCGTTGAAGGACGGGGTCATCGAGATCCAGGGCGATCATGTCGAGTTGCTCCTGGCCGAGTTGATCAAGCACGGTTTCAAGGCGAAGAAGTCCGGCGGCTAGCAGCCTCTGTGAAAACCACCTGCGGCTTGATCCGGCACTGATCGTCATCGGTTCCGGCGTCGTTTCCATGGTTTTCACAGAGCCTGTTCATGACCGGTTTCTAAACTCAACGCTGTCAGCGCGGTCTACCGCCCCGCTGACGAACCGTCATTTTCATTCTTTAGACTGCGCCGGCCTGAGATCAGGCGACGCACTATGACTTCTTTATAGGGGACTTCGATGTCCGTACGACGCACACGCAAAGACGATGGCAGCCAATGGACAGTTGCGGACAGCCGCAGTGTTTACGGGATTCGCCATTGGGGGGCCGGGTATTTCGCGATCAATGACGCCGGTCGCGTCGAAGTTCGTCCGAACGGCCCGAGCAGTTCGCCTATCGATCTGTTCGAACAAGTCGACCAGTTGCGCAAGAGTGGCTTGTCCCTGCCGCTGCTGGTGCGTTTTCCCGACATCCTGCAAGACCGCGTCCGTCAGCTGACCGGTGCGTTCGATGCCAACATCGAGCGTCTGGAATACCAGAGCAAGTACACCGCGCTGTACCCGATCAAGGTCAACCAGCAGGAAGCGGTGATCGAGAACATCATCGCCACCCAGAACGTTTCCATCGGTCTGGAAGCCGGTTCGAAGCCCGAGCTGCTGGCAGTGCTGGCACTGGCGCCGAAGGGCGGCACCATCGTCTGCAACGGGTACAAGGACCGCGAGTTCATCCGTCTGGCGCTGATGGGCCAGAAGCTCGGCCACAACGTGTTCATCGTGATCGAGAAAGAATCCGAAGTCGGCCTGGTGATCGAAGAAGCGGCTTCGCTGAAGGTCAAGCCACAGGTCGGCCTGCGTGTTCGCCTGTCCTCGCTGGCTTCGTCGAAGTGGGCGGACACCGGTGGCGAGAAGTCCAAGTTCGGTCTGTCGGCGGCGCAACTGCTGTCGGTGGTCGAGCGCTTCCGCGCGGCGGGCCTGGATCAGGGCATCCGCCTGCTGCACTTCCACATGGGTTCGCAGATCGCCAACCTGGCCGACTACCAGCACGGCTTCAAGGAAGCGATCCGTTATTACGGTGAGTTGCGCAATCTGGGCCTGCCGGTCGATCACATCGACGTCGGCGGTGGTCTGGGTGTGGACTACGACGGTACTCACTCGCGCAATGCCAGCTCGATCAACTACGACATGGATGACTACGCCGGTGTCGTGGTCGGCATGCTCAAGGAGTTCTGCGACGCGCAGGCCTTGCCGCATCCGCACATCTTCTCCGAAAGCGGCCGTTCGCTGACCGCGCACCACGCGATGCTGGTGGTGCAGGTGACCGACGTCGAGAAACACAACGACGACGTGCCGCAGATCGAGAACAAGGACGCGCTGCCGGAAACCGTGCAGTGGCTGGTTGACCTGCTCGGCCCGACCGATATCGAAATGGTCACCGAAACCTACTGGCGCGCCACCCACTACATGAGCGACGTGGCCGCCCAGTACGCCGACGGCAAACTGACCCTGGCTGAAAAAGCCTTGGCCGAACAATGCTACTTCGCCGTATGCCGTCGCCTGCACAACTCGCTGAAGGCGCGCCAGCGTTCGCACCGCCAGGTGCTGGACGAACTCAACGACAAGCTGGCCGACAAGTACATCTGCAACTTCTCGGTGTTCCAGAGCCTGCCGGATACCTGGGCCATCGATCAGGTGCTGCCGATCATCCCGCTGCACCGTCTCGATGAAGAGCCGCTGCGTCGCGCGGTGCTGCAGGATCTGACCTGCGACTCCGACGGCAAGATCAACCAGTACGTCGACGAGCAGAGCATCGAGACCAGCCTGCCTGTGCATGCGCTGAACGAAGGTGAAGATTACTTGCTGGGCGTGTTCCTGGTCGGCGCCTATCAGGAAATTCTTGGCGACATGCACAACCTGTTCGGTGACACCGACTCGGTGAACATCTACCAGAACGCCGACGGCAGTGTGTACCACGCCGGGATCGAAACCCACGACACCATCGAAGACATGCTGCGTTACGTACACCTGTCGCCGGAAGAGCTGATGACCCACTACCGCGACAAGTGCGCCAGTGCCCGCATCAGCGCCAGTGAGCGTACCCAGTTCCTCGATGCACTGCGCCTGGGGCTGACTCGTTCCTCCTACCTGTCTTCCTGACGGCAGGTTCCGAATCCATCAGGTTGTCTGAAATTGTTCCGTATTAATCGGAGTTTTCAGACAACCTGGTGAGACTTGTCTTTTTCGACTAGCGAATTGACTGTCGTCCTCACGAGAAAAGTGATGTCGTCTGCTTTTCACGTAGGTCATTTCCTAATTTGTACTTCGGCTCTCTACTCGGCCATGGCTCTCGGCGAGAATCCCCGCCCGCCCCTCCTGTAGAGAATCATCCATGTTCGATCCAGCCGACGAGCCGTCGTTTCGCCTCGATGTAGCGGGTCTGTCTGCCCCGTTCGAAGTCCTGGCCTTTACGGGGAGCGAGGCCATCAGCGAGCCTTTTGCGTTCGAAATCGATGTGTTGATCGACGATCCTCATCTGGACCTTGCCGGCCTGCTCTATCGCTCGGCACGCCTGTCCTTCGGGCCGTCGGGCAACGGCGTTCACGGTCAGTTGCAGGGGCTTGTCCAGCACGAACATGGCCATGGGCCCAGATTGTGCCGAGCGCGGCTGGGGCCCCGGCTGAGTTGCCTGGGGCTGCGTCACAGCCAGCGGATTTTCAGTGGCCGGTCTGTTCCACAGATTCTGGACCAAGTGCTCAGGGAGCATGGAATCACCGGTTCCCGGCGCCGCTTCGAATTGCAGGTCGAGCATCCGGCCCGCAGATTCTGCACCCAATACGGCGAATCGGATCTGCAACTGGTGCAGCGCCTGTGTGCACAGGCACGGATTCACTATCACTTCGAGCATGGGCAGGACAGCCACTGCCTGGTGTTCGGCGATGATCCGGCGTTGCTGCCGCCATCAGAGGCGGTGCGATTCGACGTTGAGGGGCAGGCGCCGGCGGTGCGCCGCTGGGCGACCGGGGAACAGGCTTGTGGCTCCGGTGAACATGCCCGGCGGATTCGATCGGCGCAGGGGCACTCCGACGTGCCGACCCTGCGCTGCGGTCAATGGCTGAGCCTGTCGTCGCAGCCATTTGCGCAATGCGGTACGAACTGGTTGCTGACCCGAGTCGAGCATCGCGCCGATCAGTTGCTCGAGCCCACTTACAGCAACCGAATCTGTGCCGTCGAACACTTGCAGGTCAATGCGCCGGCCGTCGAACGCCCGGCGTTGAGCATGAGCAGTCTGCAACGCGCCTGGGTCGTGGCGGTCGATGAGCCCCGACCTGACCGTTCGAGGCCCGTTGCGGTGCAGTTCGACTGGCTCTACCAGGGCGAGGGCGCAGCGCCCAGCCACTGCTGGCTGCCACTGGCTCCGGCATTGGCCGACACGGCGACAAAGGCATTGCGCGAGGGTGTCGAAGTGGTGGTCAGTTTTCTTGAGGGTGATCCCGAGCAGCCGGTCATCAGCGGAGTCCTGCAGCCACCGGCATACGACGGCAGCTATGAGGAGGATGAACCGCCGCCATTGCCCGAGACGCTGGCCAGTGAAGGAATCGCACAATGGCTGCATGGCGCCGAACCCCTGTTGCTGCTGTGCCTGATGCCGGGGGGCGGCAGCTATCATCACTGTCGGGAGGCCGTGTGCAGTTGCCGGCTGCTCGCGGGGCGCAAACCTGGCGATGGACGATGAGCGGTGCAGCGCCGGGGCAACGTGCGCAGTGGCTGTTGCTGGACGTTGCGCATGCGGCGCAGGCCTTGAGTGTATTGCGCCAGGGTTTCCCGGATGTGCCGAGCCTGAAGCTGTTCGAGGGTACGGAGTTTCAGCCCGTGTGCGAGCAGGGGCCGTTGCTGGTCGATCTGCGCGATTGTCCGATGCTGTCGGCGTTATGTCATACAGACCCGCAGATCTGGTGCGGGCTGTTGCTGGGCAGCGATGCCTCGAGCGAATCGCTGCGTGAACATTTGCAACGGATGCTGACGGTTTCTGTCGGTCTGAATCATCGTGCGCTGCTCAATTACTACGACCGGCAGACGGCCAGCTACTTTTTCGACGCCTGCGATGCGCGCCAGTTGAGCCGCTGGCTCGGGCCGATCGGTTGGCTGCGCTGGTTCGGCGGTACCTGGGCCGACCGGGCGAGCGGCATCCAGGGCTGGCAGCAACTGCGCAATCCTGGGCTGGACGTCGAGCCACTCAACATCGAGCAGTCCCTGACCCGTCATCAGCGTGAACACTTGCACCGCTGCCTGCTGGAACAACATATCTGGCGCTGGAGCCAATCGACGGGAACCGATTACCGCGCGTTGTCCTCCCACGTCGAACAAGGCCTGACATTGGGTTTCAGCGAGCGGGCCGTGCTGGACGACTGGTTGTGGCTACGTCTGCTGCATCCGCGTGCAGAACTGATGCAACCGCCGCAAGGATTGACCCAGCAAGAGCGGCTCGATCATCTGCGTCGACGCTGGCAGAACGACCCACCCTGACACGAGGTTTCGCGCGCATCCTGCCGGTGCTCGATCAGATCGACGAGTTTATCCGGCACACGCCGCCTCAATGAGCACCGCCGGCAAGCCAGCCGTCGTTGCGCCGCAGTCGCCACGCCAATGTGCCGAGGGTCAGGCTGCGCAGCACCATGAACAGCAGGAATGAAATCCACAGTCCGTGATTGCCCAGCCCGCTCAACGCCCAGGCGAACGGCAGCAGCAAAGCGACGGTCAGCAGCATGCCGTTGCGCATTTCCCGGGCGCGGGTAGCGCCGATGAACAGGCCGTCGAGCAAGTAGCTCCACACCGCAATCAACGGCAGCACGGCGAGGTAGGGCAGATAGATGAACGCGGTCTCGCGCACGCTCTGAATATCGGTCTGCATTTCGATGAACAAGTGCCCGGCGAACAGAAACAACACAGCAAAACCCAGGCTTGCCAGCAACGACCAGCCACCGGCGACCACCAGCGAACGACGCAGCGCAAGGCGATCACGGGCGCCGATGGCGTGTCCGCACAAAGCCTCGACCGCGTGGGCCAGGCCGTCCAGCGCATGGGCGGTCAGCAGCAGGCCGTTGAGCAGCAGCGCGTTGGCTGCCACCGTGGCATCACCCAGTCGGGCGCCCTGCACGGTGATCAGGAAAAATACCGATTGCAGCGCCAGGCTGCGGATGAAAATGTCGCGGTTGACCCCCAGCAGCGGTCGCCAGCTCTGCCACACCCTCAATGCCGCCCAGACGATATGCCCGGGGTAAGCGCGCAAGGCCTTGTGGGTGAGTGCCAGGCCGAGCAGGGCGCCGCACCATTCGGCGACCACCGAGGCCCGGGCCGAGCCGACCACGCCCCAGTCCAGACCGATGACGAACCACAGGTTCAGCACGATGTTGATCAGGTTGGTGGTCAGCAGAATCGCCAGCGGCGCCCGGGCGTTCTGGGTGCCAAGAAACCAGCCGACCAGTGCATAACTGGCCAGCGCCGCCGGCAGCCCGAACAGGCGGGTGTAGAAGAAGTCGCGGGTCAGTTCATTGAGTTCCGGCGACGGTTGCATGAAATGCAGGGCGACGCCGCTGAGCGGCACGCCCACGGCCCCCAGCAGCAGCGCCAGCCCCATTGCCAGCAACAAGCCTTGCAGCAGAATCTGCCGCAGTGCCGCACCATCGCTGCGCCCGGCCGCCTGCGCGGCGAACCCGGTGGTGCCCATGCGCAGGAAACCCATGGCCCAGGCCAGAACGGTGTACAGGCTCGCGCCTACCGCTACGGCGCCCAGTTGGTGGGCATGGGGCAGGTGACCGATGACGGTGCTGTCGACCAGCGCCACCAGCGGCACAGAGAGGTTGGAGAGAATCATGGGGGCGGCGAGGGCCCAGACCCGGCGATGGGTCGGGCGGTCGCGCCAGTCGGCGATCAGGTTGGACATGCGGGCTCCTTGGGGAGCGGCATTGTAGCGGGAGGTGTCAGTGAATGATCCAGCTCAGCAGCCACAGCCCCAGCAGCAACCAGATGATCCCGGCAATGATCGACGCATTCATGAAGGCGCGGATCGCCGACCACAGCAGCATCAGGCCAACGATCAACGCGATGATGCTGATGATCGAAGTGTCCATGCCCAGGGCCTTCGCCAGCCCGTCGACGAAGTTGCCGCCGGCATGGCTCAGCACGTTGAACAGGCCACTCAGGCCGTCGACGATGAAGCGGATGATCGAGCCGAGCGCCTGGCCCAGCCATTCGAAGAAGCTTTCTACCTGCATGTTTTCATCCTGATGAAAGAGCTGAGCCTTGGGCCGCGGCAGGGGCGGTCGAGTTCCCTGCAAGCATAGAGGGTTTGCCGGGTGGTGGCTGCCCCTTGCCTTCGCGCAGCATCCCCTCGAAGCTATACGCCTTCAGGAGAAAACGATGAACCTTGTTGAACTGACCGAACGCCTGCACGCCATTCGCGACCGTAATGACTGGCGGCAATTTCACAGCCCGAAAAACCTGGCCATGGCGGCCAGCGTGGAAATGGCCGAGCTGGTGGAAATCTTCCAGTGGCTGAGCGAAGACCAGTCCCGCGAACTGCCCGCCGAAAAACTGGCCCACGCCGGCCAGGAAGTCGGGGACATCGTCCTTTATCTGTTGCTGCTGTGCAGCGAACTGGGGCTGGACATGAATGAAGTGGTGCGTAGCAAACTCGCCGACAGCGAACGGCGGTTCAGCTGATGAGCGACCGTCATTTCGATCAGTTGGCGACCCGTTTCGCCGAAAAAATCTATGGCGGTGCCAAAGGCGCGATCCGCCTCGCGGTGCTGCAGGCCGATCTTGCAGAAGCCTTGCCGGATCGTCCGTTGCGGGTGCTGGACATCGGTGGCGGCCTGGGCCACATGTCTCTGTGGCTGGCCGAGCGTGGGCACGACGTGACCTTCACCGAGCCGGCCGAACCGATGCTTGAAGGCGCGCGTCAGCGTTTTGCCGAGGCCGGGCAGACAGCGACGTTCATTCAGGCGCCGTGGCAGGCGTTGCTCGGTCAACTCACCGAACCCTATGACGTGGTGATCTGTCACGCGGTGCTCGAATGGCTCGCCGAACCCCACGCGATCCTGCCGGTGCTGCATCAACTGACCAGACCTGGCGGGTGGCTGTCGCTGGCGTTCTATAACCGTGATGCGCTGGTCTATCGCAACCTGCTCAAAGGCCATTTCAAGAAGATGCGCAAGAACGACATGGCCGGCGAGAAGCAGAGCCTGACCCCGCAGCAGCCCCTGGATCCTCGGGAGCTGGCCACGCAACTCGAAGGGTTGTGGCAGGTCGAAACCCAGAGCGGGGTGCGGGTTTTCCACGATTACATGCCGGTGGAATTCCAGGCCCGCGCCGAGTTGATTGATTTGCTCGAGATGGAACTCGCCCACCGTCGTCACCCAAGCTTCGCCGGGCTTGGGCGCTACTTGCACTGGATCTGCCGGCCGATCTGATCGGAGCATGAAATGAAAGGTCATTCAGGGTTATTGCTGATCTGTCTGGGGTTGGCCGCCTGCCAGGGCAGCAACCCTTATGTGGCGCAGTCGCGGCCCTTGCCGCCGGCGCCACCGCAAGCTGCGACCACCTTCGACCGCAGCGCTTATCCCGCGCCACCGCGGGATTACGGGCGCTACCGCAGTTGGGCGTGGCTCAACGGGCGCCTGCCGCCGGGGAGTGCCTGGGCGGATTCGGCACAAGTGGCCGAGGCCGTCAGCAGTGCACTGGACCAGCGCGGCTTGCGCCCGCTGCACGACAATCGCCCGGCCGACTTGTTCGTCAGCGCCAACCTGAGCCTGGAAACCCGCCTGCGTCAGGTCCAGGACGACTACGGTTACTACGGTGGATACGGCGGTTATGACCGTTACGGCCGGGGTTACGGGATGTACAACACGGTGCCCATTGTCCGCACCTATCAGGAGCAGGTCGTGGTGGTGCGGGTCGATCTTTTCGACGCCGGCACCGGCCAGCCGGTCTGGAGTGCCAGCGCCGAAACCGGCACTCAGGGCAACCAGAGTGACCGTGCCGATGCGATCCGGGAGGCTGTCGAAAAGGCCATGTCGGCGTATCCTCCCAGTTAGCTTCCCGTGAACCGGAAGCTCCCTCAGGTTCATGTTTTCCACCGGAGAAAAACCATGTTCCGCCGTTTTGCTTTACTGGCTGTGGCCGCGCTGCTCAGTGCCTGCGCCACCAACCAGGTCAATCATGACTTTGACGCCAGCCGCGACTTCGCCGCCTACCGCAGCTGGAGCTGGAAAGAGCCTGCCCTGCAGTACCGCCCCGACGATCCTCGGATCAAGAGCGACCTGACGGAACAGCGGATCCGCCAGTCGGTCGCCGATCAACTGGACCAGCGCGGCCTGCGCCCGGCCACGGCGGGCCGCAAAGGTGACTTGAGTGTGCAGGCCTACCTGATCGTCGAGGATCGCCAGCAACAGGTCACCACCAATTACGGCGGTGGCTGGGGTGGTCCATGGAACGGTTATTGGGGCGGGCCGATGTACAACGAAACCCGCAACGTCACCTACAAGGTGGCGACCATTCAGATCGACCTGCTCGACGGCAAGGACGGCAAACTGGTGTGGCGAGGCAGCGACGAGCAGATGCTCAGCCGCACGCCGAACCCTGCGGATCGCAGCAGCGCCATCCATGAAACGGTGACGCGTATCCTGTCGAACTACCCTCCGCGCTAAGTGAGCGCCTTGAACGGGAGCCCAGGAGCTCCCGTTTTTTCTGAAGGGACGGCTGGCGTGTTGCCAGCCGTGTCGTCACGCCGCGTCTACACTGACATCCACCAATGGAGCTTGCGCCCGGCCGTGCGCCGGCAAAGGAGTGCGCCATGTCGCGTCTTTCGCAGTGTCGCGGCCCCGCCCGGCAGCGCGGGGCCATCGGCTTGATGGCGGCTGCCACCCTCAGCCTCGCGCTGATCCTGATGTTGCTGGTGGTGGACACCGGCCGTCTGTACATGGAACAGCGCAAATTGCAGCGGCTGGTGGATAACGCGGCACTGGAGGCGGTCAGCCGTGGCGGCAATTGCCTGCCGGGCCTCACTGCCGCCAGCTACGCCGGGCAAAGTGCGACACGCAACGGGTTTGTCGCCGATGCCAATAACGTCCTTGTGATCGATTGCGGAAAGTTGGTGACAGCCGCCACCGGCCTGCGCACGTTTACGGTTGACGCGACGCAATCAGAGGCGGTCAAGGTCGCGGCCAACCGCACCGTGACCACCAGTTTTGCCGGCGGCGTGCAGGCGCTGTTCAGTGCCGCACCGGTCAGTCTCAATACCGTGCTCTACGCTTCGGCGGTGGCGGCCAAGCCCAAGCCGACCGTCGCTCAATTGAACATCCGCAGTAATCTGGCCAGTATCGACACCGCGCAATCGAACATCCTCAACCCGCTGTTTTCCGGATTGCTCGGCGGCAACGTCAATCTGACGGCCCTGGGCTGGAACGGCTTGCTCAACACCGACATCAATCTGCTCAGCTACCTGAATCAACTGGCAATCAACCTCAACGTGGCCGCCGGCAATTACAGCCAGTTGCTCAATACCCAGGCCACGGTGACCCAATTGATCCAGGCTGCGGCTACCGTGGTGCAACTCAACGGTGCCACCGCCGATGTGATTACGGCGCTCGGTCAGTTGCAAGTGGCGGCGATCAATGCTGCGCCGGTAAAACTCGGCGACATCCTGCAACTGCAGACCGGCACCACGGCGGCCGGGCTGGATGCCAATCTGCAACTGTTACAACTGGTTCAGGGCGTGATTCAACTGGCCAACAGCAAAAGTGCGGTGGCCGCGACCCTGCCAATCAGCGTGCTGGGGTTGGCGAATGTTACGGTGCGGGTCAAGGTGATCGAGCCGCCGCAGTTCTCGGCGATTGGTGATCCGGCGCTGGCCAAGGCCAATCCTCTGGGGCCGAACCGGATTTATGTGCGCACTGCGCAGATTCGCACGATGCTCTCGGTGAATCTGCCGGTGTTGACCGGGGTGGCCGGGCTGAGCAACGCGGTATTGGGGTTGGTCGGCACTCTGAGCACGACTGTCAATCAGCTGTTGACCCTGAATCTGGTCTCGTTGGCCAACTCACTCCTTTGCCTCAGTTGCCAACGGATGGACCCGTTATTGTTGCCGTCACCGGAAATCGACATCAGCCTGGATGCCGGCGGCGCCATCAGCTACGTCACCGACTACAGCTGCCCGACCGGCAATACCGGCACCAAAAGCCTGACGGCCCACACCATCACCTCGATTGCCGACCTCAAACTGGGCAAGATTGACCCGACCAACGCGTTTTCATCCTCTGCCGAACCCACGGTCACCCCGTTGCCGCTGGTGGACCTGGGCATTGTGACCTGCCATACGATTTTAGGTATTGGCAGCTGTGACTCGAGTACCCACGTGCAATACGGCGCCGGCGGTATCGCGATCATGGTCGATACCAGCGTGGCGCAGAACACTCAGGATCTGGTGTTTTCCAGCAGCACACCGTTCGCCACGCCACCCAACCTGAAACAGCCGCCGAGCGTGATTTCCGTCGTACCCACCAGCAACATCGTCAACAGCCTGTCGAGCACGCTCGCCGGAATCAATCTGATTGTCTACCAACCGATTGGCAGCAATCCGCTGGGCTCCGTTGTAGCGGGTGTGGCGGGCCTGATCAGTAGCGTCACGACAATCCTGCAACCGCTGATCACCAACCTGGTCAGCCCGCTGCTCGACCCGTTGCTCAATAACCTTCTCAAGGGGCTGGGGATCAACCTGATGGATGTTGATGTCGGCGCCAACATGACCTGCGGCCAGACCGGCAAGGCGTATCTCGTCATCTAGTCATCGGGTGCAATCGGCAGTTCGATGCAGAACCGCGCACCGTCCGCCGAGTTGCACACGCTCAGATGGCCGCCCATGTTTTCGATGATTCCGTAACTCACCGACAACCCCAGACCGGTACCGATGCCCACCGGTTTGGTGGTGAAGAACGGCTCGAAAATCCGCTCCAGCAGACGCGGGTCGATGCCGCCGCCATTGTCCTCGACCCACAGGCGCACCTTTTCTTCATCCCGTTCGGCGTAGATCGAGATCCACGGCTTGAACGCCGGATCGGACTCGCGTTTGCCCAGCAGCGCATCCCGGGCGTTGACCATCAGGTTGATCAGCACCTGTTCAAGCTGATCGACGTATCCGCGCACCTGAACCTCGAACGCGGTTTCACTGATGCGCAAATCCACGCCTTTGCCGCGCATGCCTTCGGCCAGCAGTGACAGCGTGCCTTCGATGGCGCTGGCGGGGTTGAACAACTGTTGTTCGATTTCCGAGCGACGGCCGAACACCCGCATGTGATCCACCACTTTCGCGGCACGCTGGACCTGGGCGTCGATGCGGTTGAGTTTGTCGGTCAGGTAGTCGATCTGCACATCGCCGTTGCTCAGGCGTTTTTGCACGTTGACGATGGCCATGCGCATGACATTCAGCGGCTGGTTGATTTCGTGGGCGAGACCTGTGGCCATTTCGCCGAGGGTGGCCATTTTTGCGCTCTGGGTGAGTTGTAGTTGGGAGCGGCGCACTTCGGTGTTGTCGCGGCCAACGGCTTGTACTTCGATCAGTTTCCCGTGCTCATCGAACACGCCCCGATCCGACCACACCCACCACGCATGCTCGCGCCCCGGCAATTGCAGGTTGATTTCGGCGGTGCTGACGGGGGATTCCGGGGTCAACAACGCCAGGCGCTCGACGAAGTCTGCGCGTTGTACGTCCGACATCCAGCTGCCCAGATTGACCCCCGGTAAATCTTCGGGAGCGCATTCCAGATACTTCGCCAACGGCTGGTTGCCGAACGTCAGGATCAGGTCCGGACGATAACGGCAGATCATCGCCGGCGAGTCCTCCACCAGAATCCGGTAGCGCTCTTCACTCTGTCTGACTTGTTCGGCAGCCAGCGTCGCCTCGGTGACGTCCAGCCACAAGCCGACGGCTTCCACCGGCAGGCCGAGGTCATTGCGCAGCAGGCGGGCCTCGTCGAGCAGCCAGTGGTAATCACCGCGACTGTCGCGCAAGCGATAGCGGGCACGTACCAACCCTTCGCGCAACAGCTGGCGGGTGCGTTCGAAATACAGGGCCCGGTCCTCCGGGTGTATCCGCTCCACCAGTGCGCCGGCATCGCAGTCTTCCAGGCTCCAGCCCAGCAACGGTTGCAGACTGGCGCTGAAAAACGCCGGCAGCAACGCGCCCTCGACGTAGTGCTGGACATAGATGACCGCCGGTGAACTGGCGATCAGATTGTTCAGTCGCGCATGGGCCGCAGCGGCCAGTTGCTGCTGATTCTTGATGTCGCTGATGTCCAGCATGAAGCCTGCCAGCCGACGGTGATCGCCGGTGCCGCTGACCTGCCCCTGAAGGCGATACCACGCCGGGGGCTGACTGCTGTCGCGAAGCTGCAGGCGCACGCACAGGTCAAGGATTTCGCCGTGCACCTGCAGGTCCTGCAGGCGGCTGCGCACTTCCTCGCGGTCAGCGGGGTGGATCAGATTCAGCCAGTTTTCCAGGGTCAGCGTCGAGCTGTCCCGTTGCAGGATGGCGGCCAGTGTCGGGGCCAGCTGGATGTGTTCGCCACTGCTGCCGATTTCCCACCAGCCGGTGCCCAGCAATGTCTGCAACGACTCCAGTCGTTCCAGCTGCAGTTGATGCTGCTGCTCACGCAATCGCCCGAGCAACGGACCTGCCAGCGCCCCGGCCAGCATCAGCCAGTCACGGTCGGTCAGATACGGCGCGGTCTTGTCCACCGCATAAAAGCCGCAGAGCAGCCACGCCATCACGCCACGATCATCGCTGTAGGGCACGGCGAACCCCTCGGCATTGCCGAACAGCCCCTGCACCCGTGTGTGTTCATACTGACCGTAATGCGCCCCGAGGCGCTGCGGGCCGGCGCCATTGAGGCTGTCCAGCGGCGTGCCGAGGCGCTGGCCGTCCTGCCATAGCGCGGGCGCATCGTGGGCGTGGAACTGGCAGTGAATCTGCCACACCTGTTCCTGCTCATTGAGCAAGGCGAGTGCCACACACGGGATCTGCCAGCGCTGCGCGATTATCTGCAGTTGATCGCTGACGACCATCGGCAGTCGTCCCAGGCTGCAACTGCGCAACTGCTTGCTGATCTGCTCGGCAATCCCGTGGCACGCCTCGCGTTGATGCGCTTGCCGGCGTTCGGACAGCAGGTCGGCAATGTCGATCAGTTGCAGCAGCCAGCCGTGGCCCAGAGGCTGGGCCCAGCCGCGCAGGTGCAGGGTCTGTTCGCCCAGACCGGTGAAGTCCAGGTCCAGCAGTTGCCCTTGCCATTCCTGCGGCCGGCCTTCGATCGCCAGGGTGCTGTGGGGTAGCAGTAAGTTGTGCAGTGGCAACGGTTTGTCATGGGGTATCTGCTGCGCCAGCAACAGGCGCAAGGGGCCGGCCATTTGCAACACGGCGCCTTCGCCATCGAGGTGCAGATGCAGGCCCGTCGCGGGTGAGCCGAGCACGTCCGGCAAGTCCCCGGCGAGCGGGGCGCGCTTGAGCAGACGGCCGAACAGATTGTCCCCGGCCGTCAAAATTTCAGGCTCGAGCTGGCGGTCAGGTTGGTGGGCAGGCTGGGTACGGCGCCGATGCCTGGCAACACCAGAAACGGAATGACCTGATTGAGTTTGCTGACGGGGTAATTGACGCTGACGGTGAGCGTGCCCAGCGTTGAGTCATAGGTTGCTGAAGTGTCCACGCCTACTACCACGTTCAGGGACGTTGGCAAGCCTGAAAACTGCTGCGTCAGAGCGGCATTGGCGGTGTTGACGACAACCGTCGAGTAGTTGGGCGTCGCAGGGTCGACGGCGACGCTGCGGCGGACCGCTTCGGCCGTGGCCTGATTGAACGTCTGCATCAGCACGAACGGCAGGGCATAGCTGACCAGGCCGTAAAACACCGCGAAAAAGATCACGAACACCAGGGCGAATTCGATCGCCACCGCACCTTTTTGTGCCTTGCGAGAGCCGGTTTTCATCCGTGCGTCTACCCTGACAGTCACTGCGTAGTATCAGCATAGAATCATTCAGCCAAAACGGACGGTTTTTACCGGATGCAAAGCCTTGTTCTTCTGATCTGGTTGGGCTTGTGTGCAGCCCAGGATGCCCGGCAACGGAGAATCGCCAACCTCCTGACATTGGGCGTTGGCGCCCTGGCACTGGTTTATCTGCTGTATTGCGGAACCACCTGGATGGGCGCCGCAGCGGAACAGGGCGGCTGGGCCTGCCTGGTGGCGCTGGCGTTCACCCTGCCGGGGTATTTCATGGGGCGCATGGGGGCCGGGGATGTGAAATTAATGACAGCCCTTGGCCTTGCGACGGACGGTACATCGCTGCTCGGGATATTTATCGGCGCCGGCGTTGCGAGCCTTGTCTGGATCCTGCTGGCGCCAAGACTCTGGCTTCATATGAGTCAAGGGGTTAGGCAACGTCTTCGATATATGGCGCCATCGATGTCAAAAAAGCTGCCATTTGCGCCGTTCGTGCTGATCGGTTTTTTACTCGCACTACCTTGGATCCATTAGTCGCCAAACGCCACTAGTCTTATGTACATAGTCGGAAAGTGCGTCTACTTTCAATGTACTGGTTATACAGCCAACGGCTGACAGTACAGGAACGGTCAGGTTTGGCCCGGGCATGGAGTGGCACGTGAACAAGCTTACATCTGCGGTAAAAGTTCTTGTGGTCGATGATCAGGCACTGATCGTCGAGGAACTCTGTGAGTTTCTCGAGAGCAGCGGCTATCGCTGTGTCCCCTGCGGGTCCGGCAAAGAGGCGGTCGAGCGTTTTGCCGAGGATCCGGCGATCGGTCTGGTGCTGTGCGACCTGCACATGCCGGACCTGGACGGCATCCAGCTGGTGCAGGAGCTGCAGCGCCAGGCCGGCAAGCAGCGAGTGTTCGAAGCGATCATGCTCACTGGCCGCGCCGACAAACAGGATGTGATCAAGGCGCTGCGTGCCGGGATTGCCGACTACTACCAGAAGCCGGTCAATCTGGATGAACTGCTCGAAGGCCTGCAGCGTCAGGAGACCGTTCTGCAGGAGCGGCACAAAACCCTGCAACTGGGGCAGTTGAATCAGAAACTGCAGGACCTGTCGTCGTCCATCGATGATCTGTATCAGGATCTGGACAAAGTGCGCCGCGGGCCGGCCCCCGTCAGTGAGCAGGCATCGGGTGACACCGACGTGCTGGAGATCCCGGCCATTTTCAATCAGCTGTCGCCGCGGCAACTGGACGTGGCGCGCCTGGTGGGCAAGGGGCAGACCAATTACCAGATCGCCTGCGAGCTGGGCATCACCGAAAACACCGTGAAACTTTACGTCTCGCAGGTGCTGCGCCTGACCCACATGCACAACCGCACCCAACTGGCGCTGGCGCTTACGCCGCGTGCTGCGGCTTTACGTCAGCGGGTTACCGCGCACTAGCTCGTTGCTCCTGGCCGCCATCGGGCGGCCAGGAACGTCGACACCTCCAGTCAGTTCTTCCTCTCGATCTTGCCCCCGGCATCGGGGTCATAGAAGTCGGGGATGTCATATTTGTATTTCTTCAGCCAGCGCTGCATGGCCAGTTCACGTTCGGTGGCCGTGGCTGCCTGCGGATCGGGGGACGCGGCCTTGTTGCGGCTTTGCAGCAACAGCCAGCCCTCGGTTTCCTGCTGCTGGGCCGAGGCGGGGCCGGCGTCGATGGCCTGTGCGCCGAGCGGCAGGCTCAGCAGCCCCACGCAGCACAGTGTCTTGACGATGTTCATGGCACCTCCTTGAGGATCACTTGATGGTCGCCGGTTGCGGGTCAGCCACTACCGCGACCTGATTGCCCGCGGCGGCTTTCGCCTTGACGGGCGACTTGAGTTTTTCTGCCCGCTCTTGAGCGTCGGTGAACTGTTCCGGAGTCAGGTGTGCGCGACTGACGATTTCGGCAGCCTGCTGCCAGTTGTTCTGGTAGATCAGCAGGGTGATCAGATTCAGCGTCGCCAATTGATTGTTCTGCTTGAGCTCGATGGCCGTGAGGAACTCGAAGCGCGCGTCTTCGAGCCGCAACTGATTGAGGTACACCACGCCCAGATCGTTGTGAATGTTTTCATTGGTCGGCGCCAGTCGCACGGCGCGCTGCAGGTGCGCCTGGGCCTGGCCGTTGTCGCCACGGGCGGCATACAGCTGACCCAGACCGTGTTCGGCGTCGGCACTCAGACAGGTGCCGAGCAGGCCGCGATACAGCGGTTCGGCTTCACTGCGCCCCAGCAGACGATAGACCTTGGCCTTGCGCAGACGCACCTCCACGAGGTTGTCGGGCAGGCCTTGCAGGTTGGCCAGACTGGCGTGCAGCTTGCCGTCGTTGGCCAGGTCGTCCACCAGATTCAGCGACAGCTCCTGCTCGGCGCTCAGCTTGCTGCAACTGCTCGGCGCCAGCATGGCGGTCCACGGCGCCTGACCGTCCGTTGCGCAACCGCCCAGCAGCAACAGGCTTGCCACCACCATCAGTGCTTTCATCAAACGCTCTCCATGTCAGGACGCAAACGCCCGGGTGATTGCGGTAAATCCGGGGCCCGCCAGTACGATCAGCAAGGCCGGAAACAGGAACAGCATCATGACCACCGACATCTTCGCCGACATCTTCGAGATGTATTCCTGCAAGCGCGTCAGGCGTCGGTCATCGAGCAGTTGCTTGAGCGCCAGCAGCGATTTCATCGCGCCGCCACCCTGTTGAATCAGTTGTTGCAGGATCACGCAGGTGTCGGTGAATTCATCCACCGCCAGCATCACCGCCGACTTGTTCAATTCCTGGCCGAGCTCCAGCCCCGAGTCGACGCGGGCAAGGATCAGGCGCAATTCGCTGGTCAGTTCCGGCAGCAGTTTCTGTCCTTCGATGCTCAACACGCGCAGTGCCTGTTCGACCGCCATGCCGGACTCGAACAGGATGCGCAGCAGAGGAATGAACGTCGAAACCTCCACCGAAATGATTTTCTGCCGTCGGGCGGCGGCATACGCCAGCAGGCGCTTGGGCAGCAGGTAACCGGTGCCGGTGGCGAGCATCGGCACCAGCCAGCCCTTGGGCGCCTGGGGAAAGAACACTTCCTGCAGAAACAAACCGATACCCAGCGCCAGCAACGGTGTACCGATCTGGCACGCGGCAAACAGCGAGCGTTCACTGGTCCGGCGCCAGCCGAGGCGGTTGAGCAAGGTCTGGGTTTCGCTGTCCATGCTCACCGAACGCTGGCCGAACCGGCTGTTGCCCAGCGCCCGCAGCAAGGTGCGCAAGCGGCTCTCTCGCACCAGATGGCCCAGCAGGCGCTGGTTGACCTGACGCACCCGGCGACGTTCGCTCAGCAAATGATTGCCGACCAGCAGCAGCGCCCCGAGCAGCAGCATGAGACTGGCCAGGATCACCATCTCAGACACTCCTCAACATGCGCCACAGCGCCAGGCTGCCGATCACCTGCAGCACCACCGCGACGATCAGCATGGTCTGGCCGCCGGGGTCTTTCCACATGCCAAGCATGTAGCCGGGATTGGTCAGCATGAAGTAGCTCACCAGGATCACAGGCAGTGATCCGAGCACCCACGCGGTCAAGCGGGTTTCGCCGGTCAGGGCGCGCAGCTGACGGGCGCCCTGATCGCGTTCGCGGATCAGCTTGATCAGGTTTTCCAGCAGTTCGCTGGCATTGCCGCCGTAGCGGTGATTGACCTTCAGGCCGAGGGCAAACATGCGCAGTTCGTCCTGTTCGTAGAGCTCGGCGAAGTCGCTCACCGCATCGGGCAGGTTCACCCCCAGTTGCACGTTGCGCTGCACCCGGCCCATCGCAGTCTTCAACGGATCCTCGCAGGAATCGATGCCGCCCAGCACGGCGTCGCTCAGGGTGCGCCCGGATTTGAGGCTGCGCACCGAGTGGTCCAGCAGCTGCGGCAGTTGCTCGATCATGCGATTGAGCCGGCGGTGATACAGCCAGGCGATGTACAGGCGCAACACCAGGGGCGGCGCCAGCGTCAGGATCAGCAGGCCGATCCAGTCGGCGATCAGATAACCCAGCATCATCGCGATGGCCCACAACGCCAGCCATAACCCCAGACGCTCGCCGGGGCGGCCCAGGCCGGCCTTCAGGAACATGCGTTCGAGCCCTGTCCACGAAGTTTTGCCGGGCGCTGTCTGCGGTTGCCCGGCAGCCAGTCGCTTGAGCACTCGTTCGTTGGCGGTCTTGCGTACACCCTGCAGGAACAGACGGATGGACAGCACCAGCAGCATCAGGCAAATGACGATGAGAATCACCGGTCCGATCATGACGAAGGCTCCATGCGCTCAGCCCAGACTCGACTCGTGCCGCAACTTGTCGCCGGCCGGATTGACCGCTTCGCGCAGGAAGCCGAACCCGGTGCGTCGATCGAGGCGGAACAAAGTGTTGGTGACGTAGACGTCTTCGCGCACGCCGACCACTTCCACCACTTCACTGACACAGCGCCGGCCGTCGGGCATGCGGGTCAGCTGAATGATCACGTCGAGCGCCGCGCAGATCATCTGCCGCAGGGTGCGTTCGGCCACGGTGCGCCCGGTCAGGCCGACCAAAGTTTCCAGCCGCAGCAACGCATCCTGGGCGTTATTGGCGTGGACCGTGCTCATCGAACCGTCGTGACCGGTGTTCATTGCCGTGAGCACGTCGAGCACTTCGACGCCGCGGATTTCGCCGAGAATGATCCGGTCCGGGCGCATCCGCAGGGCGTTGCGGATCAGGTCGCTGGCCTTGACCTCGCCATGACCTTCGGCGTTCGGCGGCCGGGTTTCCAGACGCACCACGTGCGGATGACCGAGCTGCAATTCGGCGACGTCCTCGATGGTCACCAGGCGCTCGTGGGGGTTGATCAACTGACTGAGAATGTTCAACAGCGTGGTCTTGCCGGTACCGGTACCGCCGCTGATCAAAATGTTGCAGCGCTTGCCTACCGCGTCCTGCAGGCAATCGAAGATCGCCAGGTCGATGGTCTGCATGGCGATCAGGTCGCTGCTCTTGAGCATGTCCTTGCGGAATTTCCGAATCGACAGACACGGCCCGTCGAGGGCGATCGGCGGGATGATCGCGTTGACCCGGCTACCGTCGGGCAGGCGTGCGTCGACCATCGGCGACGACTCGTCCAGCCGTCGCCCGAGCGGCGCCAGAATGCGTTGCATGACCCGTTCGACGTGGTGCGCGTCGATGAAGCGCAAGTCGCTCTGGTGCAGTACGCCGTCGCGTTCGACGAATACCCGATGCGGGCCGTTGACCAGGATCTCGGTCACGGCACTGTCGCGCAGCAACACCTCCAGCGGGCCGAAACCGGTCAGTTCATCGACGATCTCTTCCGCCAGGCGCTCCATCTCGTAACGGGAAATCGCCAGGTGCAGACGGGCGATGTACTCAGCGACCTTGTCGGTGACGAACTGCGCCAGCAACTGCCGAGAACCTTCCAGCAGGTTTTTCCCGGACTCCTCGATGGCATCGATGATGTAGCGATGCAGGACCAGTTTCAGACCTTCGTGGTCGGTGTTGCCCGACTGACCGCGAGCAGGGGCACCGAAGAGTTTTTCCGGACTCATGAGCTGCCTCGCAACCGGTCGAACCAGGTGATTCTGGGTTTGGTCAGGCCTTCGGAGCGTTTGGCCAGACGCTCGCCAAGCGCCCGCAGGCTCTGGGTGAGTTTCTCCCGGGGGGCCAGTTCAAACAGGCTCACACCCTGGTTCTTGGCGTTCATGCGCAGCTCCGGGCTCAGGGCCAGCACCGCGATCACTTCCAGATTGAAGGTCTTGCCGAGGGTGTCCGCATCCGGCGCGACGTTGCTCAGATAGCGGTCGACCAACAGCCGTCCGTGATCGAGTTTCATGCCTTTTTCCCGCCACAGATTGAACACCGCCAGGTTGCGCCGGCAATCGAGCACATTCTGGTCGGTGTACCAGATCAGCTTGTCGCAATGGCTGACAAAGGTGCGCAAGGCTTCGCTGTCAGGCTGGCCGGTGAGGTTCACGACAATGTGCTGGAAGTGCTGGCGCAAGGCACTGAGCAACATGTACAGCTCGGCGGCGCTGGTGCTCTCCAGTGGCTCGTCAGTGTCGGCATAGGCCAGAATCCGCAGACCCGCTTCGGCGCTGGTGAAGGCGCTGTCGATCAGCGTCGCGTCGAGCCTGCGCAAGTGGCGCAGGGCATCGCCGAAGTGGAACGAACTTTCCAGACCCAACAGCGCCAGGCTGTCGCCACGGGGCAGGCCGAGGTCCAGCAGCAGCGTCTGTTGCCCGCTCTTTTGCACCACCAGCGCCATATGGTTGGACAGCAACGCGCCGTCGGAACTGCTCTGCACACCGTACAGAACCGTCAGCCCGCCCGACTGCGTGGTGTGGGTCACCGGCGGCATGCGTTTGCTCAAGCGGCGTACCAGCCCCGCGACTTCGCTGGAGCGCGAACCGTAGGCGACAAAATCCCGTGCCCCGGCGCGCATGGCGTTGAGCACCAACTGATTGTCCATGCCGTCGCCGAGGGCGACGATCGCCAGCATCGGCTTGGCCTCCAGCGCACCTTCGATCAGCGCGCTCTGGGCCACCACGTGTTCACGGTCGAGGCCGACGAACACCAGGCTGGCGAAGGTGACATCCACCAGCGCGAGCAATTCATCGAGGCTGCCCGTACCGGCGCTGACTACTTGCCCCAGGGGCGCGAGAGCGCTTTGCAGCCATTCCAGATCGGTGCTGTTGCGGGTGATGGCGAGAAAGGTCTGGCTCATGCTCTGGCTCATTGGGACAACCCGCTGCGCTTGTCGAAGTTGCCGTTTTCCATGAAGAACATGCGATAGAAGTTCGGGTCGTAGTTGCGCAGTTTTTCTCCCGGCAGCGAAGGCAGTTGCGCTTCCGCCGACAGTGGACGCACCAGATGCGGGGTGACGATCATCAACAGTTCACGCTCTTCGCGTTTGATCTGTGAACTCTTGAAAAACGCCCCGAGCACCGGGATATCGCCGAGCCCCGGAAACTTGTCGACCTGGGAGCTGTTGCTGGTGCTGATCAGTCCGCTGATGACGAAGCTCTCGCCATCGGCGAGGGAGATGCTGGTGTCGGTGCGGCGGATGGTCAGGGCCGGTACCGTGGTTCCGGCGATCTGCACGGAATTGCTGAAGTCCAGTTCGCTGACTTCCGGCGCGACTTTCAGGGCGATGCGGTCGTGGCTGATGATGGTCGGCGTCAGGGTCAGGCGGATGCCGAACTCCTTGTATTCGATGGATACGCTGTCGCTGCCGGAACTGGGTACCGGGATCGGGATCTGGCCACCGGCGAGGAAGCTCGCGCTCTGCCCGTTCAGCGCCACCAGACTTGGCCGCGCCAGGGTGTAGGCGAAGCCGCTGCCCTCCAGGGCGTTGATGATCGCCATGGTATTGCCGCCGATCCAGGAGAAGTTGAACAGCGAGTTATCCACCGGCAGTCGCGGCTGCGGCACGCCATCGATGGGCGGCAGTGTCCCGGGGGAGCCGAACAGGAAATTACCGCGGGTGCCGATCAGTTTGGCCGAGGCCTGCTTGAGTTTGGTGCGGCTGACTTCGACGAAGCGGATATCGGTCTGCACTTGCGAAGGCAGCAGCGCATCCTCCGCAGGCGGTGAGCCCGTGCCGGTCAGCGCCCCGGTGGCGGCGCCCTGGACAAACACCATGCTCTGACGCGGCTCGCTGGAGCAGCCGGTCCAGACCATCAGGCTGGTGGCGCCGGGGGCCATACCGGTGACCAGGAACGACGCGTTGCCGGTGGCGTGCACGTCGGCGATTTTCGGATCGCCGATGGCCAGGCGCGTGATTGCCACCGGCGATTGCAGATCCTTTTGCCAGCCTTCGTTGACTTCGATCACCGGTGGCAAGCGGCCGAGGGCCGAGCAATTGCCGGTCGCCGCCTGCGCGGCATTGATCGACAGTCCCATCAGCAGCAAGGCCCGGAGCAGGGGATTGAAGGTCGGCCAGGAACGACTCTGCATGCACTTGGATCCTTGCTCAGTCATGGATTCTGTTGGGTGATCTGATTGCCGCGAATCACTTCCACCGCAGGCCGCGCTGCGCCGCTGTGCTCGCCGCCGGACGGGACTTTCGGCGCAGCGCCCAGCGCAAGCTGGGTGAACTGGAAGAGTTGGCTGTTGGCGGCGACCAGTTTGTCCGGAGCCTGATTTTCGCCGGCCCAATACTTGGCCAGGCGCTGTTCTTCACTGCTGCGCACAGCCAGGCGCAAGGTGCCGACCTGGGTGGCGAGCATCATCCGGCTCAGCAGTTGTTCCGGTACTGCCAGCACCACCGTGCGCGCCGTGAGCCGGCGCTGATCCTGTTTGAGCTTGTCGTCGGCACTCAACGCGGGAGCAGACGGTTGCCCATCATTGGTCAGGCCGTATTGCTCGCCGACACCCAGCACGCGCATGGCCGGCACCACAATCTGCGCCGACTGCTGCGGGTTGCTGGCGTCCTGGCGCAGGAACAACAGCACATCGACGTAATCACCGGGAATCAATTGTCCGGCCGCGCCAATGACTTCATCGACCGACACTGCCAGTGCGCGTTCATCTTTGTGGATCATGCGCGCCAGCGTTCCGCCGGCCTCGAAGCTTTCATCGTTGAGCCAGGTTCCGGCACTCAGATGGCGCCACGGTGTGCGACCCACGGCCTGTTCGATTGTGCCGAGGCTGCCGGCAGGTGCACTGCGCAGTTTTTCAACGGCCAGGTCGGCAGCAGTGAGGGGCGTGAATGGAGGGACATCGCGCACCAGCACCACGACGGGTTGGCGGGTCTGGTCTTCAGCGGCGGCGACGGTTTTTTCGACGGTGACCACCGCTGGCGCAGGTGCCTCGGCAACTGGCGCCGGTTGCCGGCTGAGCACCAGGCCCCAGTAGCCGACAATGATGGCCCCCAGCAGAAGCACGGCGGCAAGGCCCATGGTGACACGACTGTTCATGACGGCTCTCCCTTTCCTGCTGCACTACCAGCCCGCACTTCCTACCAAGGGAACATCGCAATCAGGCAGCTATGAACATCCAACTATTTCGCTATTTCCACGCTAGCTGAAACAAGCCAAAACGCCATTACTGGCGGGCAAATAACCTACGAAAGTATGGGGGTTGGCCAATTAGCAGTCGAAATGAGGGAAGCGACGATGCAATTAATCCTTTGTGATTAATCCGTTCTTACAGTTGTTGACGGGGGCTTTGTTGACAATGCTCAGATGGCACGGTGGAAGCTTTGCCGCTGTAGCGACATCGGCGCCAGGAGCGCAAAGGAGTGGACGTATGATTCTCGATTATCTGCTGGCCAGGGCACGACTGTTTTTCAAAAGTGACGAAGGGGCTTCGGCTATCGAGTACGCGATCGTGGTGGCGATGGTAGCGGTGGTGGTCGTGGTGTTCGTGACGCCAATGGGCACCAAGGTCTTCAACATTTTCAGCGCGATACTGACCTCGCTGGGTGGCACGGCCCCGACCAAACCCGGCATACCTTGACCGAATTTCCCTTCCCTCTGTCGATGCCTGTCTGGCGCTGAGAGAAAGCGCGCAGGCATTGCCCTGATCATTGGCTTTCCGGTGCCCGGAAGACCCGGGCATGAAGGAGAATGTCCATGTTCTTCGAATACCTGATGTTGCGTGCCCGCTCGTTCCTGGCAAGCACCGAAGCCGCGTCGGCCATCGAGTATGCAATTGTGGTGGCAATGGTCGCCATTGTGGTGGTGGTGTTCGTGACGTCGGTAGGCGCCAAGGTGCTGGCGATCTTCAACAACATCCTCGTGGCCTTGGGTGGCACGGCACAGACTGCGCCGACGCAGTTACCCTGACTCGATGGGTGGCGAATCTCGCACTACACTCGATTCCACCTTCAGTTTTTCAGGGATTGACCCATGACTGCTTCCTCGCTGCCCCGCCAACAGTTGCTTCTGGTTGACGATGAAGAGGATGCGTTGCTGGAGTTGGCGGAGTTGCTGGAGGGCGAGGGCTTCGTCTGTCATACCGCGACGTCGGTGAAACTCGCCCTGCATCACCTGACCCGTCATCCCGATATCGCCCTGGTGATCACCGACCTGCGCATGCCGGAGGAGAGCGGCATGTCGCTGATCAAGCGGCTGCGCGAACACACTTCGCGCCAGCACTTGCCGGTGATCGTGACCTCGGGGCATGCGGACATGGAGGATGTCAGCGACATGCTGCGGTTGCAGGTGCTGGACCTGTTTCGCAAGCCGATCTATCACGTGCGGTTGCTGGAAACCCTCGACAACCTGTTTCCCAAGCCCTGGGTGAATGCGAAGCCGGCCGACTACAGCTGATAACTGAAACTGACGCTGTAGCGCGGCCGGCGATTGAACGTGTCCAGCGCTTCATCCGACATCGGTTTGGCCGCTTCCAGGGCGATGTTGTAGTACTTGGCATCGCCGAACCTCAGACCCACGGCCGCCGAGGACAAGCTGTTGGCCTGCACCGGCAATTGATTGAACCAGCTGCGGGAGCGGTCGAGCACGACATAGGGCTGCAGGATGCGCACCCAGTTGCCGTCGCGGTTGAAACTGTAGTTGATCTCGTAGGCCACGCCCCAGCCCTTGTCGCCGGATGCCTGATCGTCCGGGTAGCCGCGGCCGAAATTCTGCCCGCCGAACACCGCGCGCTCGCTGTCGGGCAGGGTGTCGTCGGTCCAGTACAGTGCACCCGAAAGCACGCCTTGCCAGTTGTCGAAGAACTTGTCGCTCTGCACCCCGGAAAGCCGCAGGCGCAGGAAGTTGAGATCGATGGCGCTGTTGTTGGTGTGCGCCCCCATGCTGTCCAGCCCCTGATACACACCACCGCTGAGAATCCGCAGTTGCCGGGCGTCGGCCTTGCGCCAGTCGCTTTCGAAGGCGAGGGCGCGGACATCGGTGCGTTCTTCAACACTCAGCGGGTAGCCGATGACGTTGTAGCGGGTCTTGTCATTGACCGCGTACAGACGGGCTCCGGCCGTCAGCAGTTCATTCGAGGCGGCAATCAGCGGCAGGCTGAAACCGATCGAGTAACGGTCGTTCTCACGGTGGGGCTTGAGTTCCAGGCCGTTGTTCAGCAGCACGTTGGTGCCGGGGTCGGCGCGATAGCGTGAAGCCGACAGGCTCAGTTGCGTGCCTTCGTCATCGAGGAACTGGCTGTAGTCCAGACGGTAGTAATGCTCGTGGTCCTTCCCGGGCGGAAACAATCCGCTGAGGGTCAATTGTTCGCCCATCGACGTCTGGGAGTTGCTGCTTACGCCCAACAAGGCCTGAGTGCCGTTGCGGTTGTCTTCGGTGGTACTCAGGGTGCTGGTGAACGGTTTGCGGCTGGCCTGGGCGAGCAGCGTGGTCGCGCCGTCGGTGGTGCCGGGTGGCGGCACCTGGGCCTGGAGCGTGACGCCAGGGATGCGGGTCATCAGCGTGGTATAGCGTTCGAAGGTCTTGCGGGTCAGCGGGCGTTCAGCCTGGATTTTCGCTGCCAGTCTATCGATCAGGCCTTTGACCCGGCCGATATCGCCCTGAACCTCAACGTCCCGCACGTAGCCTTCTACCAGCACCACCCGCGCCACTCCGCCCTCGAAAGTCTGTTGCGGCAAGAAGGCATAGGACAACAGGTAGCCGTCGTTCTGGTAGCGCCGGGTGATGGTGCGGGTGGCTTCGATCAGATCGGCAAGGCTGGGTTCGTGACCGATCAGGGGTTTGAAGACTTCCGCCAGTTCGTTGAGCGGGTAGAGCGTGCCCCCTTCGATCTGCACGGTTTTCAGTTTGATCTTCGTGCCCATCTTCAGCGGTTCGGTCGCTGCGGCACCGGGCTCCGGGACTTGCAGCGGCGCAGCGTTCGGCCGGTAAGCATCGGCCGGCAGATTCGGCACCGGCAAATTGCGAATGGTTTCATTGCTGTTGAGAAAGCTGGGCAGGGTGTCGGCGAGGGCAGAGGAACTGAGACTGAGGAACAGCAGGGATGCCATTACGCGCATAGGACACTCCATGTTCAAACCGCAGCACCAGGCAGGGTTTTCCTGAGAAAAAAGCGGAAGACTCGTGGGAATCTTCCGCCCTCAACCAAGCGTAGGCGCTGTAGGTTAGGCCGTCGAATCGGCCAGGTGCAATTCAGGGTTTGTTGCCGCCCAGGGCGCCGGTCAGGCCACCGAGAACACCGCCCAGGCCTGCGCCCACGCCTGTGCCAGTGCCGCCGGTCGCTGTGCCGCCGTTGACCAGTCCGCCGACGGCGGTGACGGTGTTGCCCACGGTGGTTACGGTGTTGCCGACAGCGGTCACGACCGGGTTACTGTTGGTGCTCGCAAGGGTGCTGCCCAGATTGCCGACCGCGCCGCCCACCTGACTGGTGACGCTGGCGACCGGAGCGCCGAGCCCGGTGGTACTGCCGACGTTCTGGGTCAGACCGGTGACGGCGGTAGTGACGGGAGCGATCCCGCTGCCGACGTTGTTGCCCAGGGTTGCCAGTGGTGTGGTGGGTGCGGTGATCGGTGTGCCCGAACCGCCGAGCACGGTGTTGAGCGACGCCACGGTGTTGCCAGTCGATGCGAGTACGCCGCCGGGTGCGCTGAGTGTGCCGTTGCCGGCCGTCAGCCCGGTGCCGACATTGGCCACCGCGCCGCCGACAGTCTGCAGCAGGCCATTGTTGCCCAGGCCGCTACCGGCGCCGGTTCCCGATCCGGTGCCGTTGTCGACTACACCGCCGACCTTGCCAACCGTGGTGCCGACGTTGCTCAGTGCACCGCCGACGGTGTTGGTCAAGGCATTGCCATTGCCGGCCGCGGTGACATTGTTGCCCACGCCGTTGACGGTGCTGCCGACTTTCTGAACGATCCCGTTCAACGGCACACCCAGGCCCGTGGTGCTGCCGATTCTGTCGGTGGTGCTTTCGACCATGGCGATCACCGGCACCAGGTTGTTGCCGACGTTTTTGGTCAGCGAACCGAGGGGGCCGGTGGTGGTCGCTGTGCTGAGGGTGTCGCCGATCATGGTGACTTTTTCACCGACACCACCGAGCAGCGGCGCGACCTTGGTGACCACGCCGCCGACTACCGGAACGCTGCCTGTGGCATTCGCCAGTTGGCCGCTCAGGTCGGACACACCGTTGCCGACATCCTGCACCACGCCGCCGACGGCCGACGCTGTCACGCCCAGGCCATTATCGGTCGTACCCAGTTTGCCGATTCCGTTGGCTACGCCGTCACCCAGTGTGGTCACGACGTTGCCGGCGGTTTTGGCAGCGCTTTGCACAACCCCGCCGACCACAGGTACGCCACTGAGCGAGTCACCGACCTGGCCGACGCCGCTGCCGACGCCTGCGACGGTGTTGCCAACGTCTTGCACCAGGGTCGAGGTGACCAGGGGTGAAGGAGTACTCGGGTTGGTGGGATTGGTCGGATCGGTTGGATTCGTCGGGTTGGTCGGGTCCGTGGGATTGGTCGGATTCGTTGTGCCGGTCCCGCCGGTCCCGCCGGTGCCCGCAGTGCCGCCATTGCCCGCCCCGGTTCCGGTTCCAGTTCCAGTTCCAGCTCCAGTTCCAGTTCCAGTTCCAGTTCCGGTACCTGTTCCCGTTCCGTTATCAGTGCCGGCAGTGCCGGTCCCGGTGCCTGATGTTCCGCCTGTTCCGCCAGTGCCTGCGGTGGAGCTGTCCGGTGAAGAGCTGCCGGAACTGCTGTGATGACCGCCACCGCCGCTGCTGCAGCCCGTCAGTCCAAGAGAGAGAATCAATGCCAGCGCTGTTGCCGATTTGCACCACATTTGAGTTTTCATGAGGGTAATTCCTTGCACCTGTCACAACGTTCGTTGTCTTCGATGGCTCACCGATTCTGTTGTCGGCAATGCCTTCGCCCGTTGTGCTCATATCAATCGCAAGGTTGGATTCATGCCATTCTCGAGTTGGTATTAATGCCTTTATATAGAGGGGTGAATCTGCAGCTTAGCGACTAATGCCGAGGATATAAGCGCGCAAAAAAAGCCTTGAGAATCAAGGCCGGGTGTTTGGCAAGGAAGTGGATGGCGGGGAAAAAAACTTAAGTTATATACACACAATTAATCATGTTTCGCGGGGCGGATCGCACCCCGCCAGGAGCGGGGTAGCGACTGGCGCGGTGCGTCGACTCAGGCAATCGGTTGCCAGTGGCCGACCATATGTTCCAGATCCCCGGCACCGATCAGACGTAATTCACCGCTGGATCCCGCAGCGCTGGCGAACAGCGATACTTCGCTCGGCAGGCGCACCGGCTTGCGAAAGTACACAGCAATTTCCAGGTTGGCCCGTGGCAGATGATCAGCCAGTGCAGCCAGCGTACGGGCCTTGTTCCACAAGCCGTGGGCGATGGCGGTGGGGAAGCCGAACAGCCTGGCACTGGCGGCACTCAGGTGGATCGGGTTGTAGTCGCCGGAGACTTTGGCGTACTGCCGGCCAATGTCCGCCGGGGCTTTCCACTGCGCCACCTGCATCAGTGGCAGTGTGGGTTCCCACGTCTGTTCGAGCGCTTCGCCCTCCAGCCTCACGCCTCGGCAGAGCATCTGGCTTTCGGCCTCCCAGAGTGGGCCAAGCTGATCGTCGAGGGTGGTCAGCAGCTCGAACGTCGCGCCTTTCGGATGCGGTTGCAGGTTGTGGACCCGAACGCTGACCTGCGCCCGACCGATCCCGCCCATCGGCCGCAGTACGCGAATGCGGTTGCTCAGATGAATCAGCCCCAGCAGCGGGAATGGAAAGTCTTTGGCCGTGAGCAATTGCATCTGCAACGCAAACGCCAGGACGTGTGGATAAGTTGGCGGCAGCAGGCCGTCATCGGCAAAACCGCAGACCTTGCGGTAGGCCGCCAGACGTTTGCCATTTACCTCGACGGCGCAGCGCAAGCCGCTGTCGGGCAAGGTGGTGCCGGTGATTTTGCGCCGGGTCGCCGCCCGGACATACAGTCCTGGCAGGCTCGGTTCCTGGTGCAACGTATGCCATTCGATGCTCATGCCTAAGCCCCCAGAACACTTTGTCCACAGACCCGCAGCGCCTGCCCGGTGAACGCGCCGGTGCCCGGTTGTGCCAGCCAGGCCACGGCTTCGGCGACGTCTTGCGGCAGGCCGCCCTGGCCCAGCGAACTCATGCGCCGGCCGGCTTCACGCAGGCCGAACGGAATGTGCGCTGTCATCTGGGTCTCGATGAATCCCGGCGCCACGGCGTTGATGCTGATGCCGCGCTCCAGCAGCGTCGGCGCCCAGGCTTGGGCGAGGCCGATCAATCCGGCCTTGCTCGCCGCATAATTGGTCTGCCCGCGATTGCCGGCGATGCCGCTGATCGAGGCCAGCAAAATCATGCGTGCGTTGTCGCGCAGGGTGCCGCTGTCGAGCAGGGCCTTGGTCAGTACTTGCGGGGCGTTGAGATTGACCGCCAGCACCGCGTCCCAGAACTCGGGCGTCAAGTTGGCCAGGGTCTTGTCGCGGGTGATGCCGGCGTTGTGCACCAGAATGTCGAGGCCGTCCGGCAACTGTTCGATCAGCTGCGCGGCGGCGTCTTCGGCGCAGATATCGAGGGTGATGGCGCGCCCGCCGAGTCGGGCGGCCAGGGCTTCCAGATCGGTTTTCGCGGGCGGCACGTCGAGCAGAATCACCTCGGCGCCGTCCCGCGCAAGGGTTTCGGCGATGGAGGCACCGATGCCCCGCGCCGCGCCAGTGACCAGCGCCTTGCGCCCGGCCAATGGGCGCGTCCAGTCGGTGACCTGGGTAGCGCAGGCTGTCAGCCTGATCACCTGCCCGGAGACGAACGCACTTTTCGGCGAAAGGAAAAACCGCAGCGGCCCTTCGAGCTGATCCTCGGCACCTTCGCCGACGTAGATCAGTTGCAGCGTGCCGCCGCTGCGCAACTCCTTGGCCAGCGAGCGAGAGAAACCTTCGAGCGCTCGCTGGGCACTGGCGGCAAACGGTTCGCGCAGGGTTTCCGGGGCGCGGCCGAGGATTACCAGATGCGCGCTGCTGTCGAGGTTCTTCATCAGCGGCTGGAAGAACTCGCGCAGCTGCTTTAGCTGGTCGGTGTGCTGCAAATCGCTGGCATCGAACACCACGGCCTTGAGTTTCGGGCCATGGCCGGGAATCCATTGGGTGGCAGTTGCCGGCTGGTCGCCGTAACGGTAAATCGAGTCAGTCAGGCGATTGGCGAATGCGCTGACCCGTTCGGCCAGCGGCCCGCCGCCGATCAGCAGCGCACCGTCCACCGGCCGCAGGCGCCCGGCCTGCCAGCGTTCCAGCCGCACCGGCGACGGCAGGCCCAGGGCCCCGACCAGACGATGGCCGATGGACGAGTTGGCGAAGTCGATATAGCGGTCAGACATGGAACGCTCTCCAGAAGATGGGGTTCAAAGTGTGGACTGCGAAGGGCAATCAATCGTTCGATCCACGCAATAAGGCCTACGCTAGAACAGCAGAGTAGTTTGCCCCCGGTGTTTTTGGGGCCCGGCAGGGTTTTCAGTGCCCGATTTTCAGACTGGATATTTCACAAGGAGTTTTTCATGAGTCAGCTGCGCCGCGTCGCGATCATAGGTGGCAACCGTATTCCGTTCGCCCGTTCCAACGGCCCATACGCCACCGCGAGCAATCAGGTGATGCTCACCGCCGCCCTCGAAGGTCTGATCGAACGCTACAATCTGCACGGCCAGCGCATGGGCGAAGTGGTCGCGGGGGCGGTGCTGAAATTGTCACGGGATATGAACCTGACCCGCGAATGCGTGCTCGGCTCGCGCCTGTCGCCGGCCACGCCGGCCTATGACATACAGCAGGCGTGCGGCACCGGCCTGGAGGCGGCGTTGCTGGTGGCGAACAAGATCGCCCTCGGCCAGATCGATTGCGGCATTGCCGGCGGCGTCGACACCACGTCGGACGCGCCGATCAGCGTCAGCGAGGGCCTGCGCAAGATTCTTCTGCAAGCCAACCGCGCGAAAACCACTGGCGACAAGCTCAAGACTTTCCTGCAATTGCGTCCGAAACACCTGATCCCCGAATTCCCGCGCAACGGCGAACCGCGCACCGGCCTGTCGATGGGCCAGCACTGCGAGCTGATGGCGCAGACCTGGAATATTCCTCGCGAAGAACAGGATCAACTGGCACTCGAAAGCCACCACAAACTCGCCGCGTCCTACAGCGAAGGCTGGCACAACGACCTGATGACCCCATTCCTCGGCCTGACCCGCGACAACAACCTGCGCCCGGACCTGACCCTGGAAAAACTCGCGACCCTGAAGCCGGCCTTCGAGAAAAGCGCCAAGGGCACGCTGACCGCCGGCAACTCCACGCCACTGACCGATGGCGCATCGGTGGTGTTGCTGGGCAGTGAGGCGTGGGCGAAAGAACGTGGCCTGCCGATTCTCGCTTACTTGCGTGACGGCGAAGCGGCGGCGGTGGATTTCGTCAACGGCGCCGAAGGGCTGTTGATGGCGCCGGTGTATGCGGTGCCGCGTTTGCTGGCGCGCAATGGGCTGACCTTGCAGGACTTCGACTACTACGAAATCCACGAAGCATTTGCCGCGCAGGTGTTGTGCACGTTGAAGGCCTGGGAGGATCCGGAGTACTGCAAGACCCGACTGGGGCTGGATGCGCCGTTGGGGTCGATTGAC
Organism: Pseudomonas fluorescens; assembly: GCF_012974785.1. Lineage (GTDB taxonomy): Bacteria > Pseudomonadota > Gammaproteobacteria > Pseudomonadales > Pseudomonadaceae > Aquipseudomonas > Aquipseudomonas fluorescens_BT. The sequence continues at coordinate 762,055 of NZ_CP027561.1, forward strand.
CGCAGCCGCTTGAACGTCAAGGGCAGCTCGCTGGCGGCGGGGCATCCGTTTGCCGCGACGGGCGGGAGGATTGTGGCGAACCTGGCGAAGTTGCTGGATGCGGCAGGGCAGGGGCGGGGGTTGATTTCGATTTGTGCGGCTGGCGGACAGGGTGTGACGGCGATCATCGAGCGCTAGAAGAGCAAAAGCTTGCCCTCACCCTAACCCTCTCCCGGAGGGAGAGGGGACTGACCGAGGTGTCTGGCGTTATACATCGACCTGAAAGATCGGTGTCGATTATGGATTCAACAACGTTCTTTCATGTCGGCGGATTTCTAAAGCATCCCCGATTCGGCTCCCTCTCCCCCGGGAGTGTATGTACCGGAGACATGGTGGACAGGTGTTCGGAGACATGGTGGACACTTTTAAATAGACACATTGCTCATCGCGAAGGAGATGGCCTGTGTCTTGGGAAGAGGTGTCTACCGTGCAGCTACGTACAGAATTCGTGCTTTTGGCTCGGCAAGAAGGGGCCAATGTTCGGCAGCTTTGCCGTCGATTCAACATCAGCCCAAGCACTGCCTACAAATGGCTCAGCAGGTTTGAAAAATCAGGGGCCGAGGGGCTGAACAATCAGTCACGACGACCGAAGACGTCCCCCAAACGTTGTGCTGACGAGGTGGAGAAGCAGATTCTGATCGTGAGTCAGGAGTACGCGGCTTGGGGCGCTCGCAAGCTCAAACGCGTGCTGGAAGACAAAGGTTTAGCGATGCCTTCCGTCAGTACTGTGCATGCAGTTTTACAGCGTCATTCGCGCGTTGATCCAAAGGCTGCTGAGATCAAACCGTTTATCCGGTTCGAGCATGAAGCGCCCAACGATCTCTGGCAGATGGACTTCAAGGGCCATTTCAGCCTGAGTCAGGGGCGTTGCCATCCATTGACGATACTGGACGATCACTCGCGGTTTTCGATGTGTATCGCCGCGTGCGCCAATGAGCAGCGCGACACCGTCCAGGAGCATCTAATCCGGGTCTTTCGGCGTTACGGCTTGCCTTTGCGCATAACGATGGACAACGGTTCGCCCTGGGGTGACCAGACTGGGGTTTATACCGCGCTGGAAGTCTGGCTGATGGGGCAGGGCATCAAGGTAGGTCACTCCCGGCCTTATCATCCGCAGACCCAGGGAAAACTGGAGCGTTTCCACCGCAGCCTGAAGAGTGAAGTGCTGCAAGGTCGGCACTTCACGGACCTCAACAGCGCACAACAGGCATTTGATATCTGGCGTGATGTCTACAACCAGAAACGTCCTCATCAAGCGCTGGATATGCAGGTGCCGGCGACTCGCTACAGCAGCAGCCCTCGGGAGTATCAGGAGCAGCAAATGGCGCCGGAATACGCCGACGGAGATGTGGTCAGAAAGGTCCAGGTGAAGGGCGAGATTTACTGGAGGAACCGTGAATACTCAATCGGAAAAGCATTTCACGGGCTGTCGATAGCGATCAGGGAAACAGCGGAGGATGGCATCCACGATGTCTACTGGAGTAGACATCGTATCGCCCGAATCGACTTGAACTTGCAGATTGTTACGGCAGGTAAGAGGATCTAAAAACCGTCCACCATGTCTCCGAACATGTGTTCACCATGTCTCCGGTACATACAGGGAGAGGGCTGGGGTGAGGGCGCTTTTCAGGATGCCCGCCAATCTCAAGTCCGGAACCTGCGCACCAACCCATCCAGCTCATTCGACAAACCCGCCAGACTCTGCGAATCCAGCCGCGCCGAATTGGCCAGCTCGGCCACCAGTTGCGCATCACCATGAATCTGGCTGATGTGCCGATTGATGTCCTCGGCCACCTGATGCTGCTCTTCCGCCGCCGTCGCGATCTGCGTGTTCATGTCACGAATCACATCCACCGATTCCCGAATCTGCCCAAAGCTTTCCCGCGCCTCGCCAATGCGTGCCACCGATTGCTGTGACACGTCGAGGCTGGCCCGCATCTGCTGGGTCACCGCGCTGGTGCGTTTGGCGAGGTTGCCCAGCAGGCCGTCGATTTCCGCCGTCGAATCCGCCGTGCGTTTGGCCAGTGCGCGAACCTCGTCGGCCACCACCGCAAAACCACGCCCCTGCTCACCGGCCCGCGCCGCCTCGATGGCGGCGTTGAGCGCCAGCAGGTTGGTCTGTTCGGCAATGGAACGAATGGTGCCGAGGATCGACTGGATGTCATTGCTGTCACGCTCCAGTTGCTGCATCGACTGTGCCGACTGTTCCAGCTCCTGGCTCAGTTGATCGACGCTGTGCACCGCCGCATCGATCTGTTGCTGACCTTCGCGGGCCTGGCGCTGACCACTGTCGGCCGACTCCGCCGCCTGGCTGCACGAGCGGGCGACTTCGTTAGCGGTGGCGACCATTTCGTGAAACGCAGTCGACACCATGTCCACCGCTTCGCGCTGACGGCCGGCGGCTTCAGCCATGTCGCCGGAGACTCGGGTCGAGCTCTGCGAAGTGGCAAGGATTTTCCCGGCCGCGCCGCCGATGTGCTGGATCAGGCTGCGAATCGCGGTGAGGAACTGGTTGAACCAGTTGGCCAGTTGCGCGGTTTCGTCGCTGCCACGGATGTCGAGGTTCTTGGTCAGATCGCCTTCGCCCTGGGCGATGCCTTCCAGACCATTGGCCACGCTGCGGATCGGGCGCACGATCAGGCTGGCGAAACTGGCGCCGACCACGGCGAAGAACACCGCCAGCACCGCGGCTATGATTGCGATCAGCCAGGTCAGGCGGGTCGCCGAGCTCATCACTTCGTTCTGTTTGATCAGGCCGATGAAGGTCCAGCCCAGTTGCTCCGATGGCCAGACATTGGCCATGTAGCGCTCGCCGTTGAGCTCGATGTCAACCAGGCCTTTGCCGGCCTTGGCCAGTTGCGCGTAGCCGTCGCCGAGGCTGTCGAGTCGCTTGAAGTTGTGCTCCGGTTGCTTCGGATCGACCAGCACCGTGCCGGTGTTTTCCATCAGCATCAGGTAACCGCTTTCACCGAGCTTGATCTGTTTAACGATCTCGGTCAGTTGCTTGAGCGACACGTCAATGTTGACCACGCCACCCTGGGCGCCCAACTGGTTGGCGACCGCGCGCACGGTGCTGACCAGAACCGCGTCGTCGCCGGCCCAGTAATAGGCTTCGGTGCGCAGGGTCTTGCCCGGGTTGGCCATGGCGGTCTTGTACCACGGGCGGGTGCGCGGGTCGTAGTTGGCCATCTTCGGATCGCCCGGCCAGAAGGCATAGCCGCCGCTGTTCAATCCATAAGAAACGTAGGAGTAGGCAGGGTGGGCTTTGGCCAGCCCCTCGAACAGTGCAAACAGTTGTTTGTCGATCTCGCCATCCGAGGTGTCGGAAGCGTTGGCGCTCATGCGGCTGCGCACGCTGCCGTCGGCGTTTTTGACCAATGGTTGCGCCGCCAGGTAATCGACGTTCTGGCTGATGCCGTCGAAAAAAAGCTGCATGGCATTGCTGACCTGACGGATCTCGCGCCCGCTGCTGTCGACAAAATCGTCCCGGGCATCGCTGCGCAGGTTCAGTACCACCAGCGTGGCGACCAGCACCACGGGCAAGCAGGCGATGATTGCAAACGCCCAGGTCAACTTCTGTTTGATGTTCATCCGCGCTCCAGATTTTCTTGTAGGCCCACGCAGTGCAGATGACTCGCGGTTATTGGCAGCCGAAAAACCTATTTCTCACCCGTTTCCTTGGGTGCGACATCAACATTTTTTTGGGAACGATTGTCGGACAAATTCCTCTGTCACAGAGGAATTCGGCCGCACGAGAGGGAAATTGAGGCCGGAAGAGAAAATTCTTACGAGCTGTGTGCGGCGGGATGTCAGATTCTGTCGCAAATGCCCTCAAGTCCTTGCGACAACAAGTTCGGTGGGCTCGGCTATGATTCGCAGCGGTCGATACAAGGGTGATGGATTGACGTATTTGATCCGGCACAGTGTGTGCATCCACAGGTTCACAGGTCGGCAACCCCTCCCCGTGATGCGAGGATTGCCGTATAACGAGTGACATTCGCGTGTTTGGTAATAAAGGACCCACAATAAAAGCTGATGAAGACTCCAAAACGCATTGAACCCCTGATCGAGGACGGTCTGGTCGACGAAGTGCTGCGTCCACTCATGAGTGGCAAAGAAGCAGCTGTTTATGTGGTGCGCTGCGGCAATCAGTTACGTTGCGCAAAGGTCTACAAGGAGGCGAACAAACGCAGTTTCCGCCAGGCGGCCGAGTATCAGGAAGGCCGCAAGGTTCGCAACAGCCGACAGGCCCGGGCGATGGCCAAGGGGTCCAAGTTCGGGCGCAAGGAAGCCGAAGATGCCTGGCAGAACGCCGAAGTCGCGGCGCTGTTCCGCCTGGCCAATGCCGGGGTGCGAGTGCCCAAGCCGTACGACTTCCTTGAAGGCGTGCTGCTGATGGAGTTGGTGGCCGACGAATACGGCGATGCCGCGCCGCGTCTGAACGACGTGGTGCTGGAACCGGATCAGGCCCGCGAATACCACGCGTTCCTGATTTCGCAGATCGTGCTGATGTTGTGTACCGGTCTGGTGCACGGTGACCTCTCGGAGTTCAACGTGCTGCTGACACCGACCGGCCCGGTCATCATCGACCTGCCGCAGGCGGTGGACGCCGCCGGCAACAATCACGCGTTCAGCATGCTGGAGCGTGACGTGGGCAACATGGCGTCGTACTTCGGCCGCTTCGCCCCGGAGTTGAAGAAAACCAAATACGCCAAGGAAATGTGGGCGTTGTACGAAGCGGGGACATTGCACCCGGCCAGCGTGCTGACCGGCGAGTTCGACGATCCCGAGGACCTGGCCGATGTCGGCGGGGTACTGCGCGAGATCGAAGCGGCGCGTCTGGATGAGGAGCGCAAGCAAGCCATCCGCGCGGCGGACGACGAGCCCAAGGGCAAGTCCGACGAACCGCCTCCGCCACCGTGGATGCAGTGAGCATCTGAAAAAGAAAACCCGGCTTCGGCCGGGTTTTACACATTCAAGGATTGATTGTGAGCACCACGTCCCGCAATGCCCGGCTGATCATCACGGCCCGGCTGATTTCCGATTTCGGCGCGTTCCTCAACATGGTGGCGCTGGCCACTTATGTCTATCTGCTGAGCAACAGCGCGATGAGCGTGGGGATTTTTCTCGCCAGTCGCGTGGGCGGCGGGATTTTCGCCAGCCTGATCGGCACCGCGCTCTATCGCCGATGCAGCGGCCGCTTGCCGTTGATTGCCTTCGATCTGCTGCGCGCCGCTGTGCTCGGGCTGTTGCTGATCGTTCCGGTCAGTCAGCAGGCGTTGTTGCTGCCGCTGATTGCGTTCGGTCTGGGCTTCGGTAATTCGATGTTCGCCATCGGCCTCAACAGTCAGTTGTCGCGCTTGATCGAGTCGGCGCAGTTGCTCAAGACCAATGCCTGGATCACGTCCGCCTCGTCCATGGCGATGGTCGGCGGCAGTCTGGTGTCCGGGTTGCTGGTCGCGGGATTTGGTTTTGAAACGGTGTTCGCGCTGAATGCGCTGACCTATTTGTTGGCGGCGGCGTTGATCGTGCCGCTGCGGTTCAGTGCACCTGAGCCAGTGGTTGAATCCAGTGTTAAACAAGGTGAATGGTCGGCGTTGTTGCAAGGCCTGCGCAGCGCTCCGGTGGTGGCGGCGATGTTGGCGGTGACCATGGCCGACACTCTTGGCAGCGCTGCGCACAACGTCGGCTTCCCGATCATTTCCAGACTGCTCACGCCGGATTCAGCCAGCACCACGCTGGGCCTGATGCTCGCGGTGTGGGCCGCCGGCAAACTGCTCGGCGCGCGCATCGCCAGCCGCCTCAACGGCTCGGAAAACATCCATCTCGAGCGCCGCTATTTCGGCGGCGTGCTGCTGATGTCTTGCGGGTTCATCCTGATGTTCCAGCAGCACAGCGTCGTCGGTCTGTTGCTGTTTTCGCTGCCGGCCGGATTGGGTGACGGGTTCTCGGAAGTCGGCCTGATGTCGCGCTTGCAACGGGAGCCGGAGCCCCTGCGCCTGCCGATTTTCAGTTTCCTGACGCTGTTGCAGATGACCGGGTTCGGCGTCGGCATGCTGATCGCCGCACCGTTCTATGCGTGGTGGGCGCCGGGTGCCGTGGTGCTGTTGTTCCACGGCATTCCCCTCGCCACAGTGCTGTCGATGAAACTCCTGCTGCTCAGGCGCGGGCGGGTTGCGCGCAGCAGCCCGACGCCAGTTCCTTGAGGATCGGGCAGTCCGGGCGGTGGTCGCCGTGGCAGTGTTCGACCAGATCCTGCAGGGTGTCGCGCAGTTCGCCGAGTTCGCGGATCTTCTGATTCAGCTCGTCGATGTGCTGGCGGGCCAAAGCCTTCACATCGGCGCTGGCGCGCTGGCGGTCCTGCCAGAGGGTCAGCAGCTTGCCGACTTCCTCCAGCGAAAAACCCAGGTCCCGCGAGCGCTTGATGAACGCCAGTGTGTGCAGGTCATCGTCGCCGTAGACGCGATAGCCGCTGTCGGTGCGATGGGCGGCCTTGAGCAGGCCGATCGACTCGTAGTAACGGATCATCTTCGCGCTCAGGCCGCTGTGGCGGGCCGCTTGGCCGATGTTCATCGGTTGTCCTCCAGATCCTCGGGTTTCCAGGTTTTCAACAGTAGCGCATTGCTCACCACGCTGACGCTCGACAGGGCCATCGCCGCACCGGCCAGCACCGGATTGAGGAAGCCGAACGCCGCCAGCGGAATGCCGATCAGGTTGTAGACGAAGGCCCAGAACAGGTTCTGGCGGATCTTCGCGTAGGTCTTGCGGCTGATCTCCAGCGCGGCCGGCACCAGCCGTGGATCACCGCGCATCAGGGTGATGCCGGCGGCGTGCATGGCCACGTCGGTGCCGCCGCCCATGGCGATGCCGATGTCGGCAGCGGCCAGTGCCGGAGCGTCGTTGATGCCGTCGCCGACCATGGCCACGACCCCGGTTTTTTTCAGTTCGGCGACGGTGGCGGCTTTGTCTGCCGGCAGCACTTCGGCGTGGACGTTTTCGATGCCCAGCGCTTCGGCGACGACGCGAGCGCTGCCTCGGTTGTCGCCGGTCAGCAGGTGGCTGTGGATATTTCGCGCCGCCAGTTGTTGCACCGCGTGCAGCGCGCCGGGCTTGAGGGTGTCGCCGAAGGCGAACAGACCGAGTACGCGGGGCGCCGGACTTTGCTCGATCAACCACGACAGCGTGCGGCCTTCGTTTTCCCAGGCCTTGGCGGACGCCGCCAGTGTGCCGGCGTCCAGACCGGTTTCGTCCAGCAGCCGACGATTGCCCAGCGCCAGACGTCGACCGTCGAGATGGCCGGCGATGCCTCGGCCGGTCAGGGACTGACTGTCGCTGACATCCGGCACGCTCAGATGGCGTTCGGCACAGGCGTCCAGCACCGCTTTGGCCAGCGGATGTTCGCTGCCGCGTTGCAGCGCGCCGGCGGCTGTCAGCAGGGCGTTTTCGTCACCATCGATCGCACTGAAATGCGCGATGCGCGGCGTGCCGGAGGTCAGGGTGCCGGTCTTGTCGAACACCACGGCGCTGACTTCATGGGCACGTTCCAGTGCTTCGGCGTCCTTGATCAGAATCCCGTGCCGCGCGGCCACGCCGGTGCCGGCCATGATCGCAGTGGGTGTTGCCAGGCCGAGGGCACAGGGGCAGGCGATCACCAGTACCGCGACGGCGTTGATCAACGCGGTTTCCAGTGGCGCGCCGTACAGCCACCAGCCGATCAGCGTGGCCAGGGCCAGCAGCAACACGGTCGGCACGAACACCTGACTGACTTTATCCACCAGTTTCTGGATCGGTGCCTTCGCCGCCTGTGCGTCTTCCACCAGACGGATGATCCGCGCCAGCACGCTTTCCGCGCCGAGCGCCGTAGTGCTTACCAGCAAGCGGCCTTCGCCGTTGATCGCGCCGCCGGTGACCTTGTCGCCCGGCTGCTTGGGCACCGGCAGGCTTTCGCCGCTGATCAGTGCTTCGTCGGCGTGGCTCTGACCTTCCAGCACTTCGCCATCCACCGGGAAGCGCTCACCGGGTTTGACCAGTACAAGATCGCCGAGGCGCAGAGCACTGATGGCAACGTCCTGTTCGCGGCCATCGATGACTTGAATCGCCCGCTCCGGCCGCAACGCCTCCAGGGCGCGGATGGCGCTGGCGGTCTGGCGTTTGGCGCGGCTTTCCAGATATTTGCCGAGCAGCACCAGCGCGATGACCACCGCCGAGGCCTCGAAATACAGATGCGGCATGCGCCCGGCGGCGGTCGCCCATTCATAGAGACTCAGGCCGTAACCGGCGCTGGTGCCCAGCGCTACCAGCAAGTCCATGTTGCCGGCCCCGGCGCGGACGGCTTTCCACGCGGCCACATAAAACCGTGCGCCGAAAATGAATTGCACCGGAGTGGCGAGGGCAAATTGCACCCAGGCCGGCAGCATCCAGTGAATGCCGAATGGTTGCAGCAGCATCGGCAGCACCAGCGGCAAGGCGAGGGCGATGGCGCAGATCAACGCCCAACGCTCGTGGTTGAGGCGTTGCTGATGATTGTCGGTCTGGTGTTCAAGTTCGAAGAGGCTGGCCGAATAGCCGGCCTTGCTCACGGCGGCGATCAGGGTTTGCGGGTCGACCGCGCCAAGCAGCTCAAGATGAGCGCGTTCATTGGCGAGGTTGACGCTGACACTTTTTACTCCCGGGACTTTGTTCAGCGCGCGTTCGACACGACCGACGCACGAGGCGCAGGTCATGCCGTCGATGTTCAATTCCACGGTGTGCTGCGGCACGCTGTAACCGGCGCGTTCGACCGCCTCCATCAGTGCCGGCAGGCTGTCGCCGGGTGCCAGTACGCGGGCCTGTTCGGTGGCGAGGTTGACGCTGACGGCGCTGGCGCCGCTGACTTTGCTCAAGGCGCGCTCGACGCGGCCGGCGCAACTGGCGCAGGTCATGCCGCTGATGGGCAGATCGAACGTGATGGAATCGGACATCGGTCGTACTCCCTGTAGTGGATGCCTACAGGATCAACCTTGCCATGCTGGCAAGGTCAAGCGCCAAAAAAAATGGGGGGAGCAAACCTGCTCCCCCCATTTTCGAAACGCTCAGTATTCGAGAGCGGCCGGCCGCAGGTACAACCCTTTGGCGTTTGCCGCGATCCGGTACTTCACCACATCCCCGGCCTTGAGCGAGATTTCCTGCGCCGGCGGTGCCAGCATGCCCGGCTGGCAACCCGGCACCTGGCCCGGTTCCAGCTTCAGACGAAGGGAGAACGTGCCGTGGGGCAGGTTGAACGAGGTGGACTGCTCCTGAAGGAGTCGCCCGGCGAACTGATCCTGGATGTACACGCCGATCTCGCAGGAGGTCGGCACTTCCAGACGCTCGCGGGAGATGATCAGAACGGCGTAATCCTCGCCGGTTGCGTTGGCCTGGGGCAGGCAGGCAAAAAGGCTGAGTACGCCAAACAGGCTGAAAGCTGACCAGCGCATGGCTGAATCTCCTGAATTCATGTCATTGATGCACGCAGCTTGGCCGAGCGCGGCGCCGATTGCCAGCCCGGCAGTTGTTTGCAGAACTTGACCTTGCCATCGTGGCAAGCTCGACACTGCCGGCAACCTCACTCAAAGGAGTCATTCCATGCAAGTGTTCACTGTTGAAGGCATGTCCTGCGGTCACTGTGTCAAAGCCGTCACCCAGGCGGTGCAGAGCAAAGATCCGACCGCCAGCGTGCGGGTCGATCTGGCTGCGAAGGAAGTCGGTGTCGAAAGTGCGCTGAGTGCCGAGCAGGTCATCGAAGCGATCAGCGAAGAAGGATATGCGATCAAACTCGCCTGATCTTTTTAATAGTTAGCGAGCTACCGGAATGTTCAAGGCGTCCTCGCGCGGCTAGACTGTCGGGCTGCACACTCAACCCGATTGTCTGCCCGACCTGGACGCCTGATGAACTTCCGTACCCTTCTGATTCTCGGTGCCCTGACCGCTTTCGGTCCGTTGGCGATCGACTTCTATCTACCCGCTTTTCCCACCATGGCGCTGGCGTTCGGTACCGACGAGAAAGACGTTCAGCTGACGCTGTCGGCTTACTTCTTCGGCCTGTCCATCGGCCAACTGGCTTACGGCCCGGTGGCGGATCGCTTCGGCCGGCGGATTCCGCTGCTCATTGGCCTGACGCTGTTCACGCTGGCGTCAGTGGCCTGCGCCTATGCACCGAATCTGGAGTGGCTGATCGGAGCGCGGCTCGTGCAGGCGCTGGGTGGTTGTGCGGGGATGGTGATTGCCCGGGCGGTGGTCAGCGACAAGTGCGACGCGGTGGGTTCGGCGAAAGTCTTCTCGCAGCTGATGCTGGTGATGGGGCTGGCACCGATTCTGGCGCCGATGCTCGGCGGTCTGCTGGTCAACACCACGGGCTGGCAGTCGATCTTCCTGGTGCTGACGGCGTTCAGTGCCCTCGCCGGACTGGCGGTGGCGCTCGGCCTGCCGGAAAGTCTGCCGGCGCATGTTCCGCGTCAGCCGTTGTCCGGTGCCCTGCGTCAGTACGGTCGATTGCTGACCGACCCGGTCTACATGGGCCATGCCCTGACTGGCGGTATCGCCATCGCCGGGATGTTTGCCTACATTGCTGGCTCGCCTTTCATTTTCATCAAGTTGTATGGCGTACCGGCCGAGCATTTCGGCTGGCTGTTCGGCACCAACGCGGCCGGGTTCATTCTGGTGGCCCAGGTCAATGCGCGACTGTTGGCCAAACGTGGTCCGGCCTTCCTGCTGTCGCGGGCGGTCTGGGTTTACCTGGGCGCCGGGCTGACGCTGCTCGCGGTCAGCGCCTTGCATACCGAAGCCCTGTGGCCACTGCTGATTCCGTTGTTCGTCTGCGTGGCCAGCCTTGGCTGCATCAGCCCCAATGCGGCGGCGTGTGCGATGAACGGGCAGGGCGGTCGCGCCGGCAGTGCTTCCGCCTTGCTCGGCAGTATGCAATTCAGCGTCGCCGCCGGGGCTTCGGCGCTGGTGGGAATTCTGCACGATGGCACCGCCGTGCCGATGGCCATGGTCATCAGCCTGTGCGGTCTGTTGGTCGTCTGCGCGGCGACGCTCACCCGACGCATGCAGAATGCCCGGGCGCTGGCAAAGGCGCAGGCTGAAATCCAGTAACGAAAGCCTCAGCCGACAGCGCGTTGCTGGCCGGGATCGGGAATCTGATGGGGCGCGTGCAGACGCGCTTCGAGGGTGCGAGTGAAGGCGCGAGCTTCGGCCTCACTGCGGAAGGTCACGGCGTGCTGGTCAAGGCGAACTTGCCATTGGGACTTTGCCACTTCTTTTATCAGGATCTTCATTGCTGACCTCCCGTACGTAAAAGATTGCCTCGCAGAGGTTTCGATTGTAGACCTGAATACGATCGCAATTGTGACAAGGCTCAAGCATCTGACTGACGGCAAAAAAACACCGCAGCCCCGAGCCAGCCACATCCGGCGCTGACGAAGGCTGCGGTTTTTCGAGTTTTAGAAACCTTCTAAAACAATTTTTCCCTTGGCTTTGCCACTTTCGAGCAGTTCATGGGCGCGGCGCAGGTTGCTCGCGTTAATCGTGCCGAAATGCTCGCCGACGGTGGTTTTCAGCGTTCCGCTGTCGATCAGCGCGGCCACGCGGTTGAGCAGTTTGTGCTGCTCGATCATGTCCGCGGTTTCGAACAGCGAGCGGGTGTACATGAACTCCCAGTGCAGCGACAGGCTCTTGCGCTTGAGCTTGGTCACGTCCAGCGCTTTCGGATCGTCGATCAAAGCCAGTTTGCCTTGCGGCGCCAGGACCTCGACCAGTTGGTCCAGATGCTGGTCGGTCTGGGTCAGGCTGGCGACGTGAGTCACGTTGTCGATGCCGGTGCGCTTCAGTTCTTCGCTCAACGGCTGGCTGTGATCGATCACCCGGTCGGCGCCGAGCGCGGTCACCCAGTCGCGGGTTTGTGGGCGAGAAGCGGTGCCGATCACGTTGAGCCCGGTCAGTTGGCTGGCCAGTTGAGTGAGGATCGAACCCACGCCGCCGGCCGCGCCGACGATCAGCAGACTCTGACCTTCGTCGGTATTGCCTTCACGGATCTGCAGGCGCTCGAACAACAGCTCCCACGCGGTGATAGCGGTCAGCGGCAGGGCGGCGGCTTCGGCGAAGCCGAGGGTTTTCGGCATGTGGCCGACGATCCGCTCATCCACCACGTGCAGTTCACTGTTGCCACCGGCCCGGGCGATGGAGCCGGCGTAAAAAACCTTGTCGCCGGCCTTGAACAGCGTCACTTCACTTCCGACCGACTTCACCACGCCGGCCACGTCCCAGCCCAACACCTTGGCCGAGCCACCTTCAGGTGCGACGTTCTGGCGAACCTTGGTGTCGACCGGGTTGACCGAAATGGCTTTGACTTCCACCAACAGATCGCGCGGGCCGGCAACCGGCTCCGGCAGTTCGATGTCTTGCAGGGCTTTTTCGTCGCTGATCGGCAGGGACGCGTAATAGGCGATGGCTTTCATGGAGAACTCCGAAAGTGAATGTCAGGAAGGATTCAGGCGATGGCGCGCAGACGCTTGAGTTCGAAATGCTCGAGGAACCCGGCGGCCTGCGCCCGGAAATGCTGGATATGCGCGCTGGCGTCATGGGCCTGGAGGGCTTCGTCGCTGGCCCACTGTTCGATCATGTAAAAAGCCAGCGGGTTGGCCAGATCCTGGTGCAGGTCATATTGGCCGCAACCGGCTTCCGCGCGGGTCGGTTCGATCAGTGCGCGCAGGTGCTGCTCTAGAGCGTCCTGCTGACCCGGTCTGGCGATCAGGGTGGCGATGGCGGTGAAGGGTTGGGACATGGTCGGCTCCGAAAGGGGATGAATTCGATGGGAGGCATGATTGGCTATTTCTGTACGAGATAAAACCGGCTAAAAGAGCAGTCTCTTTCAATATTTTTTTGATAATCGAGGCTGATGATGTTGCGGTTCGATGACTTGCAGTTATTTGTCCGGGCGGCGGACCTGGGCAGTCTGTCGGCGGCGGCACGGGTGATGGACATGTCCGCCGCCGTGGCCAGCGCGGCGCTCAAGCGCATCGAGCAACAGCTCGGTGCACGATTGCTGGCGCGCTCGACCCGCAGTCTGCGGTTGACCTCCGAGGGCGAGGGCTTTCTCGAATATGCCCGGGCGGCGTTGAGCAATCTGGATGAAGGACGCCGCTTGTTGGCCAGCGGGCAGGATCAGGTGAGCGGGATCCTGCAACTGTCGGCGCCCTCGGATTTCGGCCGCAACCTGCTGCTGCCGTGGCTCGACGAGTTTCAGCGTGAACATCCGAGGCTGACGGTGCGTCTGTTGCTGGGCGACCGCATTGCTGACCTGTTTCGTCAGCCCGTGGACATCGCCCTTCGTTATGGCGAACCGGAAGATTCCAGTCTGGTGGCGCTGCCCATTGCGGCAAACAACCGGCGAGTTCTGTGCGCCTCCCCTGGCTACCTGGCGAAACACGGTGAACCGACACAACTGGAACAGCTCGCGCAGCACAATTGCCTGCTGTACATGCTGGGCAGCCGGGTGCATGACCATTGGAGCTTTCACGATGGCAAGCGCGAAGTCGGCCTGACCGTCAGTGGTGACCGCTTCAGCGATGACGCCGACGTGGTGCGTCTGTGGGCGGTTGCGGGGGCGGGCATCGCCTACAAGTCGTGGCTGGATGTGGCCGACGATGTGCTCGCCGGACGCTTGAAAGTGCTGTTGCCAGGTTTGCTCTGCGAACGGGCTCCGCTGAATCTGCTGTGCGCCCATCGCGCTCAATTGAGTAAGCCGGTGAACCTGTTGAGGGAGATGCTCGCCAGTCGTTGCGCCGAATTGAGTAGCCGATTTCCCGTTTTTCCGCAGGTTGATCATTAGTCGCAGGTAAATAGCGAAATTTCTGTCAGGAACAATCACCAGCCGCACCCGCTCCAGCGCAGGACGCCGCTATCAACCCGCTTATACTAGCGTCCGCCTGAAGCCTGCACCGGCGCGCTGGCACAGGCACGATCAGATCGTCACTGACCGGTGGCGGTGGTGGCTGCGCCAAATGCAGCGAATGCCGGTGGCCGGGGTTGTTGCCTTGCCTTTTGCTCAGGGCATTTTGCGCGGTTTGGCCGACGACTGATTACGGGTCAAGATGTCTGCGGGCAGTAGACGATACGATTCAACAGGGAGTGAATACATGGAACATGCACCTTGCATCAGCCAGATCGCCACGTTGCTGGCCGATCCCAAACGCAGCGCAATGATGTGGGCGCTGATGGATGGCTCGGCCCGGCAGACCGAGGAACTGGCGCTGCTGGCGGGGCTTTCGCCCTCGTCGGCCAGCGCACATCTGGGGCGCTTGTCCGCTGGCGGTCTGTTGAAGGTCGAGGTCCGTGGGCGCAAACGTTTCTTCCGCCTCGCCGCTCCCGAAGTCGGCGCGGCGATCGAGGCACTGGCCAGTGCCTCGATCGCCAGCGCTCCGCAGAAAATTCCCGACGTGTTCAAGCGCTCGACACCGATTGCCAGACCACAGGCCGCCCCGTCTTCCCTGCTGCGTGCGCGTTTTTGTGATGATCATCTGGGCGGTACGCTGGCGGCCGACCTGTATCAACGCCTGCTCGATGCCGGATGGATCGAACAGCTTGAACACCGTGTGGTCGTCACCCACAAGGGGGCGACGCAACTGGCCAGTCGCGGGGTCTTCATCCAGGCCCTGGCTCATCGCAATGTCCAGGTGGCCTGCGCTTGCCCGGACTGGAGCGAGCGTCGGCCGCACATGGGCGGCTCGCTGGGCGCGGCGTTGCTGCAGCTGTTCATGCAATCCGGCTGGTTGATGCTGCCCAACGATTCCCGCGCCTTGCAGTTGACGGCGGCGGGGCAGCGGGAGATTCACCGGTTTGCCCGGGAAACCGAGCTGGAAATGGCGTTGTAGAGCCCTCGTTGTCATTGTCCTGATGACTGGCGTCGCCCACGACTGTGATCAGGTCGCATCTGGCACAAACGCCTGACGTCTATCGCGCACACTCGATCTGCGGACATTTCGGATAGAGGAGGTGGCATGGACACGGCAAGCTACAGCGCGGCCGATCGACTGGAACGGCTGCCGGTGAGCGGTTATCACCGGATCATTTTCATCATCATCGCCCTGGCGTTTTTCTTCGACTCCATGGATCTGGCGATGATGACCTTCCTGCTTGGCTCGATCAAAACCGAGTTCGGCCTGAGCAGCGCCGAAGCCGGGTTGCTCGCCAGTTCGAGCTTTTTCGGCATGGTGCTGGGGGCGTCGCTCTCCGGGCTGCTGGCCGATCGTTTCGGGCGCAAACCGGTGTTTCAGTGGAGCATTGTGTTGTGGGGGCTGGCCAGTTACCTGTGTTCCACGGCGCAAACGGTCGAGAGTCTGACGCTGTTCCGCATCTTGCTGGGAGTCGGCATGGGCATGGAGTTTCCGATCGCCCAGTCGATGCTGTCGGAGCTGATCCCCGCACAACGTCGCGGGCGATACATCGCCTTGATGGACGGTTTCTGGCCGCTGGGCTTTGTCGCTGCCGGGGTGCTGTCGTACTTCCTGCTGCCACTGATTGGCTGGCGCGACATCTTTCTGGTGCTGGCGGTGCCGGCGGTGTTTGTGCTGGCGATCCGCTTTTTCATTCCCGAGTCGCCGCGCTGGCTGGAACAGGCGGGCAAGCACGAAGCGGCGGACAAGGTGTTGTGCGCGATCGAGGACCGGGTACGGAAGTCGCTGGGCGGGGTCGCGTTGCCGGAGCCGGTTCGCCTGCCTCGGATGATCACGCCTCCGGGCAACTTCCTGTCGGCCCTTGGGCAGATCTGGTCGCCGCTGTACCGACAGCGCACCATGATGATCTGGAGCCTGTGGTTCTTCGCGCTGCTCGGGTTCTACGGCCTGACCTCCTGGCTCAGCGCGTTGCTGCAACAGTCGGGGTTCGCGGTCACCCAGTCGGTGTATTACACGGTGCTGATTTCCCTCGGCGGGATTCCCGGCTTCCTGATGGCGGCCTGGCTGGTGGAGCGCTGGGGACGCAAGCCGGTGTGCATCGTCACGTTGCTCGGCGGCGGGGTGATGGCGTTTCTGTACGGCCAGAGCGCGGTGTTTGGCGGCAACGTGGCGCTGCTGATCGGTACGGGTCTGTTGATGCAGTTTTTCCTGTTCGGCATGTGGGCGGTGCTCTACACCTACACGCCGGAGTTGTACCCGACATCGGCGCGGGCGACGGGCTCGGGGTTCGCTTCGGCCATCGGGCGCGTGGGCTCGCTGCTCGGGCCGTTGGTTACCGGTCTGGTGTTTCCGATCACCGGGCAGGGCGGGGTATTTGCGTTGGGGGCGTTGTGCTTTGCGGTGGCGGCGGGGGTGGTGTGGCTGTTCGGGATGGAAACCCGGGGCAAGACGCTGGAAGAGTTGACGGAAGCGGTTGTGCGTTGACACCTGAAAAGCCGTTCGAACACGGGAGTGTTCGAACGGCTTTGTGCTGTTACGGTTTTACCAACCGTGCATCCAGGCTGTTCTGCGCCAGGCGCTTGGCCTGATCCTGAGTCATGCCCAGGTGAGTGTGCAGCGCATGGAAGTTCTCGGTGACATAACCGCCGAAGTACGCCGGGTCATCGGAGTTCACCGTGACCTTCACGCCGCGCTCGAGCATGTCGAGGATGTTGTGCTGCGACATGTGATCGAACACGCAGAGTTTGGTGTTCGACAGCGGGCACACGGTCAGCGGGATCTGCTCGTCGATGATCCGCTGCATCAGGCGCTCGTCTTCGATGGCGCGCACGCCATGGTCGATGCGCTGGATTTTCAGCAGGTCGATGGCTTCCCAGATGTACTCCGGCGGGCCTTCTTCACCGGCGTGAGCGACGGTCAGGAAGCCTTCGTGACGGGCACGATCGAACACGCGCTGGAACTTGCTCGGCGGGTGACCCATCTCGGAACTGTCCAGACCCACGGCGACGAACGCATCACGGAACGGCAGCGCCTGGTCGAGGGTTTTCTGCGCTTCGTCTTCGCTGAGGTGGCGCAGGAAGCTCAGGATCAAACCGCTGGTGATGCCCAGTTGCTGTTCGCCATCCTTCAGCGCGGCGGCAATGCCGTTGAGCACCACTTCGAACGGGATACCACGGTCAGTGTGAGTCTGCGGGTCGAAGAACGGCTCGGTGTGAATCACGTTCTGCTCTTTGCAGCGCAGCAGATAGGCCCAGGTCAGGTCGTAGAAGTCCTGGGAGGTGCGCAGCACGTCGGCGCCCTGGTAATACAGGTCGAGGAATTCCTGCAGGTTGTTGAAAGCGTAAGCCTTGCGCAGGGTTTCGACATCGCTCCACGGCAGGGCGATCTTGTTGCGTTCGGCCAGGGCGAACAGCAGCTCGGGCTCCAGCGAGCCTTCCAGATGCAGGTGCAGTTCAGCCTTGGGCAGGGCGTTGAGCCAGTCGTACATATTCTTTTCTCATCAGGTGCAATGACGGCATTCTACAGATGCGCGCCGAAACAATTGGCAAAACCTGACCAACCGATCCATCACACCGCTTCCTGTTCCCGTCGATAGGCGTAGGTATCGGCAAAGCGCGACAGCAGGAATTCGGCGCAGGTGGTGGTCGGATATTTCGCCGGATGCTGTGCGTCCTGGCAACCGGGCAGGCACTCGATGCGTGTGTCCGGGTGCGGCTCGGCGAAAAACGGCATCGAATAGCGATCCACGCCCAGCGGGCTGATGACCCGGTGCGGGGTCGAGCGATAACGATCATTGCTCCAGCGCGCCATCATGTCGCCGAGGTTCACCACGAAGGTACCGTCGATGGGCGGTGCGTCGATCCACTGGCCTTTGACGTTTTTCACCTGCAAACCGCCGGCGGTGTCCTGATACAACAGCGTGATGCAGCCGTAATCGGTGTGCGCGCCGGCGCCTTGCTGTTCGGCGGAACTGGCGGTGTGGCGCGGCGGGTAATGAATCATCCGCAGCACGCTGACCGGCTCATTGAAGCGTTTGTCGAAGAAATCGCGCTCGATGCCCAGTGCCAGGGTCATGGCCCGCAACAGGGTTTGCGCCAGGGCCTGCATGTCGCGGTAGTGCTGTTCCATCAGCGCTTCCCAGCCTGGAATGGCCGGGTGACGATTGGGGCCGCGCAAGGGTTTTTCCGCCAGCACCTCCGAATGGTCGGCCGGCAGGTGCAGGCCCATGTCGAAGGTTTCCTTGAGATCGCTGGGTTTGTCCGGGTCGAGCTGCTCGGTGGCGATGGCGCCGTAGCCGCGGTGATGGACGGTCCGGGTAATGTCGATCTTGAGTTTTTCCGCTGCCGGCAATTCGAAGAAGTGCCGGGCGTGATCGAGCAGGGATTCGATGCGCTGCGCAGAAATCGGATGGCCCTTGATATAGAAGAAGCCCCATTCGCGGCAGGCGTGGTCGATCTGTTCGGCGACGGCGGGCCAGGCGTTCTGGTCGTCGGAGTAGAGCGCAGAGATGTCGATGATCGGAAGGCTGTTCATGCACAATCCTTGGAGTCATGTGAGATCCAGTGTGGGAGCCAGCCTGCTGGCGATGAGGCCAGAACGGTATCGACTGAAAGTGCGCTATCGCCAGCAGGCTGGCTCCCACAGGGTTTTATGGCGGGCAGGCGTTATTTCGGCATCTCGGCCTTCATGCCTTCGACGTAGTAATTCATCGACGCCAGTTCCGCGTTGGTGGCGCTGACCCCCGCCGGGATTTTCTCGACCCCGGCCTGATCCTTGATCGGCCCGGTGAATGGTTGCAGGGCACCGCTCTTGATGTCGGCGATGATCTGCTCGGCTTCGGCCTTCACCGGTGCCGGCACCAGATCGCTGATCGGCAGTTCGACTGTGCCTTCTTTCAACCCGCCCCAGTAATCCTGGGATTTCCAGCTGTGGTCGATCACGCTCTGGGTCGCCTGAATGTAGTGCGGCGCCCAGTCGTTGACGATCGAAGTCAGCACCGCTTTCGGACCGAAGTGCGCCATGTCCGAAGCGTAGCCCACGGCGTAAACACCTCGCCGTTCGGCGGCCTGGATCGGTGCCGGGCTGTCGGTGTGCTGGAACACCACGTCCACGCCCTGGTCGATCAGCGCGTTGGCGGCGTCGGCTTCCTTGCCCGGATCGAACCACGAGTTGACCCACACCACTTTGATTTCCGTGCCGGGGTTGTACTTGTTCAGGGCCAGCTGAATGGCGTTGATGTCGCGGATCACTTCCGGGATCGGGAACGAGGCGACGTAGCCGATCTTTTTGCTCTTGGTCATCTTCGCCGCGAGGAAACCACCGACATAACGGCCCTCGTAGGTGCGTGCGAGATAGGTGCCGAGGTTCTTGTCCTGCTTGTAGCCGGTGGCGTGCTCGAAGGTCACCTTGGGAAACTGTTTGGCGACTTTCACCGTCGGGTTCATGTAGCCGAAAGAGGTGGTGAAGATCAGGTCGTAGTTGTCCTTGGCCATGTTGCGGATCACCCGCTCGGCATCGGCGCCTTCGGCGACGTTTTCCACGTAGTTGGTGGTGATCTGTGTGCCGAGTTTTTCCGCCAGTGCCTTGCGCCCCTGTTCATGCTGATACGTCCAGCCGTGGTCGCCGATGGGGCCGATGTAGACGAAGCCGACTTTCAGTGGATCGGCGGCACTGGCGCTCAGGCTGAGGCCAAGGCCCATGGCGATGCACAGCAGTGTTTGCAGTGGACGTTTTTGCATGAACGCGAACTCCCTTTTGTTGTGTGTGGGGAGAGCAATGCAAAAGGCTGACCAAGCGGACAACAATCTGGCTTGAAACCGAGGCGCGCCCATCGCGGGCAAGCCCGCTCCCACAAAAACGCCGCGATCCCTGTGGGAGCGGGCTTGCTCGCGAAGAGGCCGTAAAGGCCAATAAAAGTGCATGTCCGTACAAGGACGCCATCCACTGGTGCGCTAAGGTGTAACGAACCATTAGCGCCGCCCCGCAGTCAGTAGCTCATTCGACCTCAGCGCCCGAAGGCCCGCCATGCTCACGATCTTCAAGCAAGAAAGCTTTCTGCTGCTGGCCCTGATCGCCGCCCTCGTCGCGTATCCGATGGAGCACTGGTTGCTGCACAGCGGCCAGGTCGTCGCCCTGACAGCAGGGCTGGTGTTGATCGCCTTCATCGTTGCCGCCTCGATGCGCGTCGCCCATCAGGCCGAACTGCTCGCGGAAAAAGTCGGCGACCCTTACGGCACGATGATCCTGACCCTCGCCGCCGTGCTGGTGGAAGTGGTGATCCTGGCGATCATGATGCGCAACGAAGCCTCGGCCACGCTGGTGCGCGACACGATCTACTCGGCGGTGATGCTCGACATCAATGGCATCCTCGGCCTCGCCGCGCTGATGGGCGGGATCAAACATGGCGAGCAGTCCTACAACGACGATTCGGCCCGCAGTTACAGCGTGATGATCCTCACCGCCATGGGTGTGTCGATGGTGGTGCCGGAGTTCATTCCCGAGGCCAACTGGAAAATTTATTCGGCGTTCACCATCGGCGCGATGGTGCTGCTTTACGCGTTGTTCCTGCGGATGCAGGTCGGGCCGCACAGTTATTTTTTCAGCTATAGCTACCCGGACAAGCGCCGCAGGAAAGAGCCCGTGGAGCAGGAGCCGAAACCGGCCAGCCTGGCGCTGTCGATCGGCATTCTGGTGTTCGGTGTAGTGGTGATTGGCGCACTGGCCGAGGTGATGTCCAAGACCCTCGATCTGGGCCTGGAAGGGACGGGGGCTCCGCCGGTGATCACGGCGATTCTGGTGGCAGCGATCTCGGCAGCGCCGGAGATTCTGACCGCGTTGCGTGCGGCGTTGGCCAACCGCATGCAGTCGGTGGTCAACATTGCGATGGGCGCTTCTCTGTCGACGGTGATTCTGACGGTACCGGTGATGGAGGCGATGGCGCTCTATACGGGGCAGCCGTTTCAGATGGCGATGACGCCGGTGCAGACGGTGATGATCTTCATCACGCTGATCGTCAGCGCGATCAACCTCAATGACGGTGAGACCAATGCCATCGAGGGCATGACCCACTTCGTGCTGTTTGCGACGTTCATCATGTTGTCGCTGCTGGGCCTCTGAGCCGATCACAAAACCAAATGTGGGAGCAAGCCCGCTCCCACATTCAGACTTCCGCTTGGATCAGGTGCCGGCGATCAACTGCCGAGCTGCCTGGCTGTGATCGGCAATCAGGCCTTTGAGATCCAGCCCTTCAACCTGCCCGTCAATCACGCGCCACTTGCCGCCGATCATCACTCTATCCGCTCGGTCCGCACCGCATAGCAGCAATGCGGAAATCGGGTCATGACTGCCGGAGAAGCGCAGTTCATCCAGTTTGAACAACGCCAGATCCGCCTGTTTGCCCACCGCCAGTTCGCCGATGTCGGTACGGCCCAGCAGACTCGCCGATCCTTTGGTCGCCCAGCCCAGCACGCGTTCCGGGGTGATTTTCTCGGCGCCATAACGCAGACGCTGGATGTACAGGGCCTGACGGGCTTCGAGGATCATGTTCGACGCATCGTTGGACGCCGAGCCATCCACACCGAGACCGAAAAGTGCGCCGGCATCGGTCAGTTCGATGCTCGGGCAGATGCCGGATGCCAGGCGCATGTTCGAACTCGGGCAGTGGCAGATGCCGGTGCCGGCCGCGCCGAGGCGGGCGATTTCGTCGGGGTTGAAATGGATGCCGTGGGCCAGCCAGGTGCGCGGGCCGAGCCAGCCGACGCTGTCCAGATAATCCACGGTGCGAAGGCCGAAGCGTTGCAGGCAGAAGTCTTCTTCGTCGAGGGTTTCGGCCAGGTGAGTGTGCAGGCGCACATCAAGCTTGTTCGCCAGTTCGGCGCTGGCGGACATGATTTCCGGGGTCACCGAGAACGGCGAGCACGGCGCCAGGGCGATCTGGATTTGCGCGCCGTCGCCACGTTCGTGGTACTCGTGAATCAGGCGCTGGCTGTCGTCGAGAATCACCTGACCTTCCTGCACGGTCTGCTGCGGAGGCAGGCCGCCGTCCTTCTCGCCGAGGCTCATCGAACCACGGGTGAGCATGGCGCGCATGCCCAGTTCGCGCACGGTTTCGACTTGCACGTCGATGGCGTTTTCCAGGCCATCCGGGAACAGGTAATGGTGATCGGCGGCGGTGGTGCAACCCGACAACAGCAACTCGGCCAGCGCGACTTTGCTGGCGAGGGCGAGTTTTTCAGGCGTCAGGCGCGCCCAGACCGGGTACAGGGTTTTCAGCCACGGGAACAACGGCTGATTGACCACCGGCGCCCAGGCGCGGGTCAGGGTCTGGTAGAAGTGGTGATGGGTGTTGATCAGGCCCGGCAGGATCACGTGTTCACGGGCGTCGAACACTTCATTGCACGGTGTCGATGGTTGCTGGCCGGCGCCGAGCACTTCGGTGATCACACCGTCTTGCAGCACCAGACCGCCACGGGCATCGAGACCGTTGGCCGTGAAAATGGCGAGGGGATTTTTTAACCAGATACGGGTCGCAGGCATTGTGGCCGGCTCCTCTGAAAGTGGGGTTCAGGGTTGCCAGCTCAGTGTTGCCCTGTCTGCTGATCCAGGGTCGCCGCGAAGGGCGAGGTGCGGAGTTTCGAACAAAATGTTGCGACGGGCAAGCCCAACCCGACCAGACACCGGGATAACCCTGTGGGAGCCAGCCCCCACAGGGTCCAGTGATTACCAGGGAATGGTTTCACCCTTGTAGTTCACAAAGTGATGGCCGCCCTTGCCGGCAAACGCGTCCACTTGATCCACCAGGCCTCGGGTGCTGGTCTCCACGTCGATGTCGGCACCTTCGCCGCCCATATCGGTTTTCACCCATCCCGGATGCAGCGACAGCACGGTGAGTTTCTGCTCGCCCAACTGAGTGACGAAGCTGTTGGTCATCGAGTTCAGTGCTGCCTTGCTGGCCTTGTACAGCGCCAGTTCCGGCGCGTCGGGCATGGTCACGCTGCCGAGCACCGAACTCATGAACGCCAGCACGCCGCTGCCATCGCGGATCTGCCCGACGAAGCGCTGGGCCAGGTTGATCGGAGCCACGGCGTTGGTGAAGAACAGTTGACCGACTTCGGCCAGCGTTGCGCCGCCCGGGGTCTGCACTTCAGGGCCTTTGACCCCGGCGTTGACGAACAGCAGGTCAAACGTCTCGCCCTTGAGCTTCTGGCTCAGAGCGATCACCGCTTGCTGGTCGTCCATGTCGAGTTTTTCGATCTGTACGTTGCCCAGTGCTTTCAGCGCCTCGGCATTCGAAGGGTTGCGAACCGTGGCGGTGACTTGCCAGCCGTCGGCCAGCAGGGTTTTCACCAGGCCCAGACCCAGGCCCCGGGAGGCGCCAATGATCAGTGCGTGCTTGGCAGGATTCAGTGCGGACATGACGGGCTTTCCTTGAAAGTTG
This sequence comes from Pseudomonas fluorescens, assembly GCF_012974785.1. Taxonomy (GTDB): domain Bacteria; phylum Pseudomonadota; class Gammaproteobacteria; order Pseudomonadales; family Pseudomonadaceae; genus Aquipseudomonas; species Aquipseudomonas fluorescens_BT. Next base: position 785,440 of record NZ_CP027561.1, read on the forward strand.
AAAGATCACGGGTTCAATGGACAGCGTTGACCGAGCCGATGCTGCAATTCGTGGCGCAGCTCGCCGAGTTCGGCCATGCGGGTTTCGACCAGCTTGAGCTTGTCTTGCAGCAGTTGCGTGACGGTGGTGTCGGGGTTTGGCGATTGCCACAGCGCGCCAACGCTGCTGCCGATCTCGCCAAGGGTAAAGCCCAGACGCTGCGCCGTCTTGATGTACAGCACCAGTTGCACCATCTCCGGCGGATAGTTGCGATAACCGTTGGCGCTGCGTTGCGCCGCGATCAATCCGCGCTCCTCGTAAAATCGCAGCGTGTCACGACTGACATCGCAGGCCTGGGCCAACTCACCGATGCGCATCTTGCAGGTCTCGAAAGTGTTTGACCCTGGAGCATACTCCAGGCTTTACCGTGGTTGCTCCCTGAATTTTCGGAGCAAGGATGATGTGGACTTCAACGCAGTATCGGCAGTTGGTGCGCGGCAGTGCCTGGTATGACCTGATCGTGACGGCGGCGTTTGTCACGCCGTGGAGTTTTGCTGTTTTGCATGGGTTGTTGACGGCGCTGAGTCAGGCGCTGGAGCTGCCCGGCGAGCTGCCGCCGTTCGAACCTGCGCATTTGTTGATTGTGAATCTGTTCGGTTCGGTGGTGTGCATGTGGGCGGTGCTGCGGATTCGTGATCCGCAGCCGGTTTATGGGCGCTACGACGCGGTGACCCGGTTTCTGTTCGCCGCGTGGATGACGTATGCCCTGGCCCACGGCGCCAGTTCGTTGGTGGTGGGTTTTCTGGTTCTCGAAGTGGCGTGGGGCATTGCTCAGGCGTTGCCGGTTCGGCCGCTGTCGCGAGCCGTCACGGCTTAATGACCGGCCTGCCACGGCTGCCCCAGTGATACCGGCGCATACAACCGTGTACGCAGCGCATCTCGCGACAACACCACCAGCACCAGAATGGTCGCGACATACGGCAGCATCGCCAGCAAGCTCGAAGGAATCGCCAGCCCCAACCCCTGCGCCACCAGGTGCAGGATGCTGGCAAGTCCGAACAGATACGCCCCGAGCAATAGTCGCCACACCCGCCAACTGGCGAACACCACCAGCGCCAGCGCGATCCAGCCGCGGCCGGCGGTCATGTTCTCGGCCCACATCGGCGTATACGCCAGTGACAGATATGCGCCGGCCAACCCGGCCATTGCGCCGCCAAACAGCACCGCCAGTGTGCGCACGATCAACACCGGCAAGCCCATGGCACTGGCCGCGTCCGGGTTCTCGCCGACCGCTTGAATGACCAGCCCGACACGGCTTTTCACGATCACCCACGCCACCAGCGCAAACAGCGCGAACGACAGGTACACCAGCAGATCCTGGGCAAACAGCATGCGACCGATCAGCGGGATTTCGCTCAGGTAGGGAATGGCCAGCGGCTCGAAACCGGCCAGCGGTTTGCCGACCCACGCCGCGCCGACAAAGGTCGACAGGCCGACGCCAAAAATCGTCAATGCCAACCCGGTCGCCACCTGATTGGCGTTGAACACCAGCGCCACCAGCGCAAAGAGCGACGACAACAGCATCCCGGCGAGCATCGCCAGCACCACGCCCAACCACAGGTTGCCGCTGTTGAACGCGACGATGAAACCGATCACCGCGCCAAACAGCATCATGCCTTCCTGCCCGAGGTTGAGTACGCCGCTCTTTTCGCAGATCAGTTCACCCAGCGCCACCAGCAGCAGTGGCGTGCCGCAACGCACCATGGCGTAGAAAATATTGCTCAGCAGATCGATATCCATCACAGCGCTCCGGCAGTTACGGCGGTGGTTGAGGTGCGCCGCACCCAGCGCAGGTTCAGGCGTGGTCGGTAGAGGATCAGCACGTCACAAGCCAGCAGGAAAAACAGCATCATTCCTTGAAACAACTGGGTGATCGCCTGGGGCAGATTCAGCGTCATCTGTGCGCTCTCGCCACCGATGTACAGCAGCGCCATCAACAGGCTTGAAAACAGAATGCCGATGGGGTGAAGCCGCCCGAGAAACGCCACGGTGATCGCCGCATAGCCGTAGCCCGGCGAGACCTGCGGCACCAGTTGGCCGATCGGGCCGGTGACTTCGCAGACACCGGCCAGCCCGGCCAGTGCGCCGCTGATCAACAGCGCGAGCCAGATCAGCCGCTTCTCGCGAAAACCGGCAAATCCCGCCGCGCGCTTGTCCAGACCCAACACTTTTATCTGGAAACCGACGAAGCTTTTCTGCAGCAACACCCACACCGCGACCAGCGCAAGCAAGGCGAAATACACACCGATGTGTGCCCGACCGTCCTCCATCAACAGCGGCAGGCGGCTGGCATCGCTGAACATTGCTGACTCGGGAAAATTGAATCCGGCCGGATCCTTCAGCGGCCCGTGTACGCAGAACAGCAACAGGTTCAGCGCGATGTAATTGAGCATGATGCTGGTGAGGATTTCGTTGGCGTTGAAGCGCGTGCGCAACCAGGCGGTGAGCCCGGCCCACGCGGCGCCGGCGAGGGTGCCGGTGAGCAGGATCAGTACCAGCGCCCAGCGGCTTTGCAGATCGATGATGTTCACCGCCAGCGCACTGCCGGCCAACGCACCGAGCAACAGTTGACCTTCGGCGCCGATGTTCCAGATCCGCGCCTGATAGGCCACCGCCAGCCCCAGCGCACACAAGAGGATCGGCAAGGTTTTGACCAGCAGCTCGGAGACGCCATACAGGTCGCTGACCGGGGCGATCAGCAAGGTATGCAAAGTTTTCAGCGGATCATGGCCGAGGGCGACGAACAGCAACGATCCGCAGACCAGCGTCAGCACCGCCGCCAGCACCGGCGAGCACCACAACATCAGGCGCGATTGGCGACCACGGGGTTCGAGGGAAAGCAACATGGGAAAACTCCGTTAAACCGTGGCCGGTTGTGATTGAGGGGTGTCGAACTGACCGGCCATCCAGCCGCCAACGTCGCTGAGGCGGGTCAGCGCCGTGTCCTGCAACGCCGACAGGCGCCCGCCGCAGAGCGCGCCGAGGCGGTCGCTGATCCGGAACAGTTCGTCGAGGTCTTCGGAAATCACCAGGATCGCCGCACCGGCATCGCGCAAGGCAATCAGGGCGCGATGAATCACCGCTGCCGCGCCGACGTCCACGCCCCAGGTGGGGTGCGCGGCGATCAGCAGTTTCGGTTGCTGGAGGATTTCCCGGCCGAGAATGAATTTCTGCAGGTTGCCGCCCGACAGGCTGCGGGCGGCGGTCTGGGTGTCCGGGGTTTTCACGCCGAAGCGCTGGATGATCGTTTGGGCGAGGGCTTCGACCTTGCCGCGCTCGATCAAACCGTGGCTGACCAGGCCTTGTTGAAAGGCGGTGAGCAGGGCGTTGTCCGCCAGGCTCATGTCCGGCACCGCGCCATGCCCGAGGCGTTCGGCGGGGACGAACGCCAGGCCGAGTCTGCGTCGCGCATCCGGGCGCCGATCGGCGACGGCGTGTTCTCGAAGATGGATGGTTGCCGCTGATTCGCGGGGCAGTGTCTGCTCGCCGCTGAGCAATGCCAGCAACTCGTCCTGACCGTTGCCGGCCACTCCCGCGATGCCGACGATTTCACCGCTGCGCACCTGCAAGTCGATGTCGGTCAACGAGCAGCCGAACGGATCGGGGTTGTGCCAGTTCAATCCGCTGACTTGCAGAAATGCTGCGCCGCCCCTGACTTTCGGGTACTCGCCGTTCAGCGCCGCCGACTCGCCGACCATCAACTGCGCCAGTTGTTGGTCGGTGCATTGCGCCGGTACGCAATGCCCGGCCACCCGACCACCGCGCAATACCGTGGCGCTGTGACACAAGGCGCGTACCTCGCCGAGTTTGTGGCTGATGAACAGAATGCTGCAGCCCTCGGCCGCGAGCCGGCGCAGGGTGATGAACAACTCGTCGGCTTCCTGCGGCGTGAGCACCGAGGTCGGCTCATCGAGAATCAGCAGGCGAATGTCTTGCATCAGGCAACGAACGATCTCGACCCGTTGCCGCTCGCCGATCGACAGGCTGTGGACAAGTCGCTGGGGTTCCAGCGCCATGCCATATCGGCGGGACACGTCACGGATTTTCGCCTCAAGTCGTTTCGGCGAACCGGCCGCCGGGCCCATCGCCAGTGCGATGTTCTGCGCCACGCTCAAGGTCTCGAACAGCGAGAAATGCTGGAACACCATGCCGATGCCCAACTGCCGCGCCTGGGCCGGATTGCGCATGATCACCGGTTGCCCCTGCCACAGCATCTCGCCCGAATCGGCCTGGATGACGCCGTAGATGATCTTCATCAACGTGCTTTTACCTGCGCCGTTTTCACCGAGCAGCGCGTGGATTTCACCGGGGGCGATGCTCAGGTCGATGGCGTCATTGGCGAGGCAACCGGGATAACGTTTGCTGATGTGGCGCAGTTGCAGGCGCGGTGTGGACGTGGGGTTTGGCATGACAGGCTCGGGTCGCTTGGAGTTGTGCCTGTGGATAAAGCAATTTCCTGGCCATTGAGTCAGGAACGCGGAAGGCCGCTGTTTGCCAGCCTGTGGCGTAGAGCCGGTGAAATGATTTCGACGTTTTGCGAGGCACCACTTGAGGGCAAAGCCTTTGATCAGGCTCCAGTTTTGCCCGCAACCGGCTGATCAAAAAACGACCAGTCCCGCCGGAGCCATGCAGAACCTGCGACTGCGCCAGCCATGAACGGCTTATCCACAGGTTGCTCCACAGTATTTGTGCGCAAGACAAAATCCCGGGCATAAGCACTGCCGGGCTTTCTTCTAAAGGCGATAAACAACGCTAAGCGATTGTTTTCATGTGAAATTGTTCGTTGTGCCAGGCGATTGGATGAAAAGTGAACAAATCCCGCAAAGCCACGTGACAGAAGGGTTACAGCCTCCTGTGCTCAGGTTATCCACAGCCGGGTGCACAGCGGATGTGGGCAAGTCCCGGGTATGAGCCAATCGGCTTGTGCCCTAAAACGTGGCGAGGGTTCAACGCTGCAGCAGGATTCGCCCACGGCTCAGGTCGGCCAACTGATTCTGCAACAGCTCGATGTGCGCTTCGCCCACGGCCAGTTGCAGCTCGACACCATTGGCGGTGAAGTTTTCCTCCAACACCAGACCGCCGAGATCCGCCACCCGCAACTTCACCAGTGCCAGCTCGCTGAAAGCGCAGGCGCAACGCACGGGCACGCGACTGATCAACTCGATCTTCGGCGCTGCCTGCAGGCACTTGTTTGCACCGCCGCCATAGGCCCGGGCCAGGCCACCGGTGCCCAGTTGAATGCCGCCATACCAGCGGATCACCAGCACCGCGACCTGATCGCAATCCTGCGCTTCGATGGCCGCGAGAATCGGCCGCCCGGCAGTGCCACCGGGTTCGCCGTCGTCGTTGCTGCGGTATTGATCGCCGAGTTTCCACGCCCAGCAATTGTGCGAAGCGTTCAAGTCGCTGTACTGCTCGATGAAGGCTTGCGCCTCGGCAGGGCTGCCGATCGGCGCGGCGAAGGTGATGAAACGGCTTTTGCGAATCTCTTCGCGGAATTCGCAAAAGCCGCTGAGGGTGAATGGCATAAAACGACTTATATAGAAGAAGTGAGGCCGCAGCCTTTGAGGATGATGCGGATCAGGTTGTTGCCGGCGTCTTCCATGTCCTGTTTGGTCAACTTGCTGCGACCGGTCACCCGGCAGATCTGGTTGGCGAAGTCGGCGTAGTGCTGGGTGCTGCCCCACAGCAGGAAGATCAGGTGCACCGGATCCACCGGGTCCATCTTGCCGGCGTCGATCCACGCCTGGAATACGGCGGCCCGGCCCTGGAACCAGGTGCGATAGTCCTGGTTGAAATACTCGGTCAGGCATTCGCCGCCGCTGATCACCTCCATCGCGAAGATCCGCGACGCTTGTGGCTGGCGACGGGAAAACTCCATTTTCGCGCGGATGTAGCGGGTCAGCGCTTCGGCCGGATCGTCCTCGGCCGTGAGGGAGTTGAAGGTGCTGTCCCACAGCTCAAGGATGTTGCTCAGTACCGCCACGTACAACCCGAGCTTGTTGGTGAAGTAGTAATGCAGGTTCGCCTTGGGCAGCCCGGCCTTGGTGGCGATGGTATTCATGCTGGTGCCTTTGTAACCGTGACGGGCGAATTCGTCTTCGGCGGCTTTGATGATGGTCTCTTCGTTCTTCTGACGAATGCGGCTGGCAGGTTTTCCGCCGTGGGCAGGGACTTCAAAGGTCATAGGCACTTCCGGGTTTGTCTGTGGGGTGCAACCAGTTGCGTTGATAGCGCAACCATCGGCCTGCGACAAGCCCCGGGCAATAAAACGCCGCTCATCAGCGGGTCGCGGCCAGGCTTTCGAGAAAACTTTCCAGCACCAGATGCGGACGCCGGCCCTTGCGGGTGACCGAGGCCAGGCTCAAATCATAGAACCGCGTGCTGGCCTTGAGCGCACGCAGCCGTCCCTGTTGCACCCAGAGACTGGCGTAGTGATCCGGCAGATAACCGATGTAACGCCCGGTCAGAATCAGGAATGCCATGCCTTCTCGGTCGGAAGCGCTGGCGGTGCAATTGAGCGCCTGATAGTGCGCCTGGATCTCTGCCGGCAAACGGAAGGTCGGGGCGATGGCGTCCTGGCTGTTCAAGCGTTCGTCATCCAGTTGTTTGTCATCGACGTAAAACAGCGGATGGCCGACCGCGCAATAAAGCAGCGAACGTTCGCTGTACAGCGGCTGATACTCCAGTCCCGACAGCGCACTGGCCTGCGGCACCACACCGACATGCAGACGGCCGTCGAGCACGCCTTGTTCGACTTCATTGGGGGCAATCATGCGGATCTGGATCTGCACGTCCGGCCCGCGCTCCTTCAACTGCGCCAGTGCATGGGTGATACGCATGTGGGGGAGGGTGACGAGGTTATCGGTCAGGCCGATGATCAACTCGCCGCGCAGGTGCTGATGCAGGCCGTTGACCTCGGTGCGGAAACTTTCCAGTGCACTCAACAGTTGCAACGCCGACTGATAAACCTCGCGGCCCTCTTCGGTCAGGGAGAAACCGGCGCGCCCGCGCTGGCAAAGACGCAGGCCGAGGCGTTGCTCCAGATCGCTCATCTGCTGGCTGATCGCAGAGCGACCGATGCCGAGCACGGTTTCTGCTGCCGAGAAGCCGCCGCACTCCACCACGCTGCGAAAAATCCGCAACAGGCGAATGTCAAAGTCACTGACCTGGGCCAGTGGATCGGGGCGACGACTGCTCATGCTGTTGTTCTCATTGTTTAGCAGAGTTCTAACTGAAGGTTAGAAGAGTTGGATTTCACCGACTTTATCCCCGTGGCAATTTAGCTGCAACAACGCTTTCTATCTCCCTGAAGCTTATTGCCCTGCGAGGTTTTGCCCGATGAACATGCCTGAAAACGCGTCGTCGCCACTGGCCAGCCAACTGAAGCTGGACGCGCACTGGATGCCGTACACCGCCAACCGTAACTTCCAGCGCGACCCGCGTTTGATCGTTGGCGCCGAAGGCAGCTGGCTGATCGACGACAAGGGCCGCAAGGTGTACGACTCGCTGTCCGGTCTGTGGACCTGCGGCGCCGGGCATACCCGCAAGGAAATCCAGGAAGCGGTGGCCAAGCAGTTGGGCACCCTCGATTACTCGCCGGGCTTCCAGTACGGCCACCCGCTGTCGTTCCAGCTGGCGGAGAAAATCACCGACCTGACGCCGGGCAACCTGAATCACGTGTTCTTCACTGACTCGGGCTCCGAGTGCGCCGACACCGCAGTGAAAATGGTCCGCGCTTACTGGCGCCTGAAAGGCCAGTCGACCAAGACCAAAATGATCGGCCGTGCACGTGGCTACCATGGTGTGAACATCGCCGGCACCAGCCTTGGTGGTGTCAATGGCAACCGCAAACTGTTCGGTCAGGCGATGATGGATGTCGATCACCTGCCGCACACTCTGCTGGCGAGCAATGCCTTCTCCCGTGGCATGCCGGAGCAAGGCGGTATCGCACTGGCCGATGAACTGCTGAAGCTGATCGAGCTGCACGATGCTTCGAACATCGCAGCGGTGTTCGTTGAGCCGATGGCCGGTTCCGCTGGCGTGCTGGTTCCGCCACAGGGCTACCTCAAGCGCCTGCGTGAAATCTGCGATCAGCACAACATCCTGCTGGTGTTCGACGAAGTGATCACCGGTTTCGGCCGTACCGGCACCATGTTCGGCGCCACTACTTTCGGGGTGACCCCGGACCTGATGTGCATCGCCAAGCAAGTCACCAACGGCGCGATCCCGATGGGCGCGGTGATTGCCAGCTCCGAGATCTACCAGACCTTCATGAACCAGCCGACCCCGGAATACGCCGTGGAATTCCCGCACGGCTACACCTACTCGGCGCACCCGGTGGCTTGCGCCGCAGGTCTGGCAGCCCTCGATCTGCTGCAGAAGGAAAACCTGGTACAGAGCGTGGCCGAGGTCGCACCGCATTTCGAAAACGCTTTGCATGGTCTGAAAGGTGCGAAGAACGTCATCGACATTCGTAACTTCGGTCTGGCCGGTGCGATCCAGATCGCGGGCCGTGACGGCGACGCCATCGTGCGTCCGTTCGAAGCCGGCATGGCGTTGTGGAAAGCAGGGTTCTACGTGCGCTTCGGCGGCGACACCCTGCAGTTCGGCCCAACCTTCAACAGCAAGCCGCAGGACCTTGATCGTCTGTTCGACGCGGTCGGCGAAGTGCTGAACAAGCTCGACTGATTTTTCCTTCTATATAGATACGCCAATAGCAGGTGCCCCTTGCGGGCGCCTGCGCACAAGAATTCAGGAGTTTTCGATGAGCGTTATCCCGCATTTGATCAATGGCGAACTGGTGACCGAGAACGGTCGCGCGGTCGATGTGTTCAACCCGTCCACCGGTCAGGCTATCCACAAGCTGCCGCTGGCCAGCCAGGAAACCATCCAGAAAGCCATTGATGCCGCCAAGGCTGCGTTCCCGGCCTGGCGCAATACGCCACCGGCCAAACGTGCCCAGGTGATGTTCCGTTTCAAGCAACTGCTGGAGCAGAACGAAGCGCGCATCGCACAGTTGATCAGTGAAGAACATGGCAAGACCCTGGAAGATGCCGCCGGTGAGCTGAAGCGCGGTATCGAGAACGTCGAGTTCGCCTGTGCCGCGCCGGAAATCCTCAAGGGCGAGTACAGCCGTAACGTCGGCCCGAACATCGATGCCTGGTCGGACTTCCAGCCGCTGGGCGTTGTGGCCGGTATCACTCCGTTCAACTTCCCGGCCATGGTGCCGCTGTGGATGTATCCGCTGGCGATCGTTTGCGGTAACTGCTTCATCCTCAAACCGTCCGAGCGTGATCCAAGCTCGACGCTGCTGATCGCTCAATTGTTGCTGGAAGCGGGTTTGCCGAAAGGTGTACTGAGCGTGGTGCACGGTGACAAGACTGCGGTGGACGCGCTGATCGAAGCGCCGGAAGTCAAAGCGCTGAGTTTTGTTGGCTCGACGCCGATTGCTGAATACATCTATGCCGAAGGTACCAAGCGTGGCAAACGCGTTCAGGCACTGGGTGGCGCGAAGAACCACGCGGTGCTGATGCCGGATGCGGATCTGGACAACGCGGTCAGCGCACTGATGGGCGCGGCTTACGGCTCCTGCGGTGAGCGCTGCATGGCGATTTCGGTGGCCGTGTGTGTGGGCGACCAGGTAGCGGACGCACTGGTCGCCAAACTGGTTCCACAGATCAAGGCGCTGAAGATCGGTGCCGGTACTTCTTGCGGTCTGGACATGGGGCCGCTGGTTACCGGTCAGGCCCGCGACAAAGTCAGTGGTTATGTCGAAGACGGCGTGGCGGCGGGCGCGACCCTGGTGGTCGATGGTCGTGGTCTGAGCGTTGCCGGTCATGAAGAAGGCTTCTTCCTGGGTGGCTGCCTGTTCGACAACGTCACCCCTGAGATGCGCATCTATAAAGAAGAGATCTTCGGGCCAGTGTTGTGCGTCGTTCGGGTGAACAGCCTGGAAGAGGCGATGCAACTGATCAACGATCACGAATACGGCAACGGTACCTGCATCTTCACCCGTGATGGTGAAGCGGCGCGTCTGTTCTGCGACGAGATTGAAGTCGGCATGGTCGGCGTCAACGTTCCATTGCCGGTACCGGTGGCTTACCACAGCTTCGGTGGCTGGAAGCGTTCACTGTTCGGCGACCTGCATGCCTATGGCCCGGATGGTGTGCGTTTCTACACGCGTCGTAAGGCGATCACCCAGCGCTGGCCACAGCGTGCGAGTCATGAAGCTTCGCAGTTCGCATTCCCTAGCTTGTAAGTAGAAGGGCAACGCAGAGAAGGCCGACCTTTTAAGGTCGGCCTTCTCGTTTTCGGGCTTTTTTGACTGATATGACAGATTTGTGAAATTAAGTGTTGACGGCAGATTCTGGAGGTCTATAATTCGCCCCACTTCCGGCGCAGTCGAAACGGAAAACTCCTTGAGATTCAATGAGTTACACGGTTTTCGATAGCGGTTTGCTTCAGATCATCGAAGCCTGGAGGGGTTGAAAATGCCGGTTTTTCTGGCGCTTTCAACGGTTCGATCTTCTCGGTCGAAAGCGGAGAAAAAGAGGTGTTGACAGCAGCGTGTAACGCTGTAGAATTCGCCTCCCGCTGACGAGAGATCGGAAGCGCAAGTGGTTGAAGTTGTTGAAGAAATCTTCGAAAACTTCTGAAAATAATCACTTGACAGCAAATGAGGCTGCTGTAGAATGCGCGCCTCGGTTGAGACGAAAGCTCTTAACCAACCGCTCTTTAACAACTGAATCAAGCAATTCGTGTGGGTGCTTGTGGAGTCAGACTGATAGTCAACAAGATTATCAGCATCACAAGTTACTCCGCGAGAAATCAAAGATGTAACCAACGATTGCTGAGCCAAGTTTAGGGTTTCTTAAAAACCCAAAGATGTTTGAACTGAAGAGTTTGATCATGGCTCAGATTGAACGCTGGCGGCAGGCCTAACACATGCAAGTCGAGCGGATGAAGGGAGCTTGCTCCCGGATTCAGCGGCGGACGGGTGAGTAATGCCTAGGAATCTGCCTGGTAGTGGGGGACAACGTTTCGAAAGGAACGCTAATACCGCATACGTCCTACGGGAGAAAGCAGGGGACCTTCGGGCCTTGCGCTATCAGATGAGCCTAGGTCGGATTAGCTAGTTGGTGAGGTAATGGCTCACCAAGGCGACGATCCGTAACTGGTCTGAGAGGATGATCAGTCACACTGGAACTGAGACACGGTCCAGACTCCTACGGGAGGCAGCAGTGGGGAATATTGGACAATGGGCGAAAGCCTGATCCAGCCATGCCGCGTGTGTGAAGAAGGTCTTCGGATTGTAAAGCACTTTAAGTTGGGAGGAAGGGTTGTAGATTAATACTCTGCAATTTTGACGTTACCGACAGAATAAGCACCGGCTAACTCTGTGCCAGCAGCCGCGGTAATACAGAGGGTGCAAGCGTTAATCGGAATTACTGGGCGTAAAGCGCGCGTAGGTGGTTCGTTAAGTTGGATGTGAAATCCCCGGGCTCAACCTGGGAACTGCATCCAAAACTGGCGAGCTAGAGTATGGTAGAGGGTGGTGGAATTTCCTGTGTAGCGGTGAAATGCGTAGATATAGGAAGGAACACCAGTGGCGAAGGCGACCACCTGGACTGATACTGACACTGAGGTGCGAAAGCGTGGGAGCAAACAGGATTAGATACCCTGGTAGTCCACGCCGTAAACGATGTCAACTAGCCGTTGGGAGCCTTGAGCTCTTAGTGGCGCAGCTAACGCATTAAGTTGACCGCCTGGGGAGTACGGCCGCAAGGTTAAAACTCAAATGAATTGACGGGGCCCGCACAAGCGGTGGAGCATGTGGTTTAATTCGAAGCAACGCGAAGAACCTTACCAGGCCTTGACATCCAATGAACTTTCCAGAGATGGATTGGTGCCTTCGGGAACATTGAGACAGGTGCTGCATGGCTGTCGTCAGCTCGTGTCGTGAGATGTTGGGTTAAGTCCCGTAACGAGCGCAACCCTTGTCCTTAGTTACCAGCACGTAATGGTGGGCACTCTAAGGAGACTGCCGGTGACAAACCGGAGGAAGGTGGGGATGACGTCAAGTCATCATGGCCCTTACGGCCTGGGCTACACACGTGCTACAATGGTCGGTACAAAGGGTTGCCAAGCCGCGAGGTGGAGCTAATCCCATAAAACCGATCGTAGTCCGGATCGCAGTCTGCAACTCGACTGCGTGAAGTCGGAATCGCTAGTAATCGCGAATCAGAATGTCGCGGTGAATACGTTCCCGGGCCTTGTACACACCGCCCGTCACACCATGGGAGTGGGTTGCACCAGAAGTAGCTAGTCTAACCTTCGGGAGGACGGTTACCACGGTGTGATTCATGACTGGGGTGAAGTCGTAACAAGGTAGCCGTAGGGGAACCTGCGGCTGGATCACCTCCTTAATCGACGACATCAGCTGCTCCATAAGTTCCCACACGAATTGCTTGATTCATTGAAGAAGACGATAGAAGCAGCCCGAAATTGGGTCTGTAGCTCAGTTGGTTAGAGCGCACCCCTGATAAGGGTGAGGTCGGCAGTTCGAATCTGCCCAGACCCACCAATTTTGTGTGGGAAACGCCTGTAGAAATACGGGGCCATAGCTCAGCTGGGAGAGCGCCTGCCTTGCACGCAGGAGGTCAGCGGTTCGATCCCGCTTGGCTCCACCACTACTGCTTCTGAAGTTTGAAAGCTTAGAAATGAGCATTCCATCAGTGTGATGATGAATGTTGATTTCTAGTCTTTGACTGGATCGTTCTTTAAAAATTTGGGTATGTGATAGAAAGATAGACTGAACGTTACTTTCACTGGTAACGGATCAGGCTAAGGTAAAATTTGTGAGTTCTCTTAATTGAGAAATTCGAATTTTCGGCGAATGTCGTCTTCACAGTATAACCAGATTGCTTGGGGTTATATGGTCAAGTGAAGAAGCGCATACGGTGGATGCCTTGGCAGTCAGAGGCGATGAAAGACGTGGTAGCCTGCGAAAAGCTTCGGGGAGTCGGCAAACAGACTTTGATCCGGAGATGTCTGAATGGGGGAACCCAGCCATCACAAGATGGTTATCTTGTACTGAATACATAGGTGCAAGAGGCGAACCAGGGGAACTGAAACATCTAAGTACCCTGAGGAAAAGAAATCAACCGAGATTCCCTTAGTAGTGGCGAGCGAACGGGGACTAGCCCTTAAGTGGCTTTGAGATTAGCGGAACGCTCTGGAAAGTGCGGCCATAGTGGGTGATAGCCCTGTACGCGAAAATCTCTTGGTCATGAAATCGAGTAGGACGGAGCACGAGAAACTTTGTCTGAATATGGGGGGACCATCCTCCAAGGCTAAATACTACTGACTGACCGATAGTGAACTAGTACCGTGAGGGAAAGGCGAAAAGAACCCCGGAGAGGGGAGTGAAATAGATCCTGAAACCGTATGCGTACAAGCAGTGGGAGCAGACTTTGTTCTGTGACTGCGTACCTTTTGTATAATGGGTCAGCGACTTATTTTCAGTGGCGAGCTTAACCGAATAGGGGAGGCGTAGCGAAAGCGAGTCTTAATAGGGCGTCTAGTCGCTGGGAATAGACCCGAAACCGGGCGATCTATCCATGGGCAGGTTGAAGGTTAGGTAACACTGACTGGAGGACCGAACCGACTACCGTTGAAAAGTTAGCGGATGACCTGTGGATCGGAGTGAAAGGCTAATCAAGCTCGGAGATAGCTGGTTCTCCTCGAAAGCTATTTAGGTAGCGCCTCATGTATCACTGTAGGGGTAGAGCACTGTTTCGGCTAGGGGTCATCCCGACTTACCAAACCGATGCAAACTCCGAATACCTACAAGTGCCGAGCATGGGAGACACACGGCGGGTGCTAACGTCCGTCGTGAAAAGGGAAACAACCCAGACCGTCAGCTAAGGTCCCAAAGTTATGGTTAAGTGGGAAACGATGTGGGAAGGCTTAGACAGCTAGGAGGTTGGCTTAGAAGCAGCCACCCTTTAAAGAAAGCGTAATAGCTCACTAGTCGAGTCGGCCTGCGCGGAAGATGTAACGGGGCTCAAACCATACACCGAAGCTACGGGTATCACGTAAGTGATGCGGTAGAGGAGCGTTCTGTAAGCCTGTGAAGGTGAGTTGAGAAGCTTGCTGGAGGTATCAGAAGTGCGAATGCTGACATGAGTAACGACAATGGGTGTGAAAAACACCCACGCCGAAAGACCAAGGTTTCCTGCGCAACGTTAATCGACGCAGGGTTAGTCGGTCCCTAAGGCGAGGCTGAAAAGCGTAGTCGATGGAAAACAGGTTAATATTCCTGTACTTCTGGTTATTGCGATGGAGGGACGGAGAAGGCTAGGCCAGCTTGGCGTTGGTTGTCCAAGTTTAAGGTGGTAGGCTGAGATCTTAGGTAAATCCGGGATCTTAAGGCCGAGAGCTGATGACGAGTGTTCTTTTAGAACACGAAGTGGTTGATGCCATGCTTCCAAGAAAAGCTTCTAAGCTTCAGATAACCAGGAACCGTACCCCAAACCGACACAGGTGGTTGGGTAGAGAATACCAAGGCGCTTGAGAGAACTCGGGTGAAGGAACTAGGCAAAATGGCACCGTAACTTCGGGAGAAGGTGCGCCGGTGAGGGTGAAGGACTTGCTCCGTAAGCTCATGCCGGTCGAAGATACCAGGCCGCTGCGACTGTTTATTAAAAACACAGCACTCTGCAAACACGAAAGTGGACGTATAGGGTGTGACGCCTGCCCGGTGCCGGAAGGTTAATTGATGGGGTTAGCTAACGCGAAGCTCTTGATCGAAGCCCCGGTAAACGGCGGCCGTAACTATAACGGTCCTAAGGTAGCGAAATTCCTTGTCGGGTAAGTTCCGACCTGCACGAATGGCGTAACGATGGCGGCGCTGTCTCCACCCGAGACTCAGTGAAATTGAAATCGCTGTGAAGATGCAGTGTATCCGCGGCTAGACGGAAAGACCCCGTGAACCTTTACTATAGCTTTGCACTGGACTTTGAATTTGCTTGTGTAGGATAGGTGGGAGGCTTTGAAGCGTGGACGCCAGTTCGCGTGGAGCCATCCTTGAAATACCACCCTGGCAACTTTGAGGTTCTAACTCAGGTCCGTTATCCGGATCGAGGACAGTGTATGGTGGGTAGTTTGACTGGGGCGGTCTCCTCCTAAAGAGTAACGGAGGAGTACGAAGGTGCGCTCAGACCGGTCGGAAATCGGTCGTAGAGTATAAAGGCAAAAGCGCGCTTGACTGCGAGACAGACACGTCGAGCAGGTACGAAAGTAGGTCTTAGTGATCCGGTGGTTCTGTATGGAAGGGCCATCGCTCAACGGATAAAAGGTACTCCGGGGATAACAGGCTGATACCGCCCAAGAGTTCATATCGACGGCGGTGTTTGGCACCTCGATGTCGGCTCATCACATCCTGGGGCTGAAGCCGGTCCCAAGGGTATGGCTGTTCGCCATTTAAAGTGGTACGCGAGCTGGGTTTAGAACGTCGTGAGACAGTTCGGTCCCTATCTGCCGTGGACGTTTGAGATTTGAGAGGGGCTGCTCCTAGTACGAGAGGACCGGAGTGGACGAACCTCTGGTGTTCCGGTTGTCACGCCAGTGGCATTGCCGGGTAGCTATGTTCGGAAAAGATAACCGCTGAAAGCATCTAAGCGGGAAACTTGCCTCAAGATGAGATCTCACTGGAACCTTGAGTTCCCTGAAGGGCCGTCGAAGACTACGACGTTGATAGGTTGGGTGTGTAAGCGCTGTGAGGCGTTGAGCTAACCAATACTAATTGCCCGTGAGGCTTGACCATATAACACCCAAGCAATTTGCGTCGGCTCTCTAAACCAGAGCAACCAGATTGCGGTGTGTGAAGACGCAATGAACCGAAAGTTCGATGTTCACAAAGCACCGAAAACTATCCCATACCCAATTTGCTGAAGCGAGGCCGTCCGGTCACGAGTCAGTACCCGAATTTCTTGACGACCATAGAGCGTTGGAACCACCTGATCCCATCCCGAACTCAGAAGTGAAACGATGCATCGCCGATGGTAGTGTGGGGTTTCCCCATGTGAGAGTAGGTCATCGTCAAGATTAAATTCCGAAACCCCAACTGCGAAAGCAGTTGGGGTTTTGTTTTGCCCGCAGGAAAGTTCTTACAGCATTCTCAGCCGCCTTGCGGCTGTCCTCGCCGGCCGACAATGCTAAGGTTCAGCCCTAGCTTTTGTATTTTTCCAAGGAAGCCTTATGCCGGACACACAGTCCCTCAATGCTGCATTCATGGTGGTTCAGAGCAACAGCCTGGACGAACTGCGCAGCCTTGTGATCGGCATAATGCGGCGTTATCCGTTGGCTCCCTTGGAGAACGAAATTGCGCTCGTGCAGAGCAACGGCATAGCCCAATGGCTCAAGCTCGCGTTAGCCGAGGATCCTGAAGAGGATGACCTTGGCGGCTGCGGCATTGCCGCCGCAATTGATGTGCAATTGCCGGGCAGCTTCATGTGGCAGCTTTACCGCATGGTGCTGGGGCGAGATGAGATTCCGGCCAAGTCCTTGCTCGACAAGGCCCCTCTGACCTGGCGACTGATGCGCTTGCTGCCGCAGCTCATCAACCTGCCGTATTTCGAACCACTGCAACGATTCCTGACCCATGACACCGACTTGCGCAAGCGCTACCAGTTGTCCGAGCGATTGGCGGATCTGTTCGATCAATATCAGGTATACCGTGCCGACTGGCTTGAGGATTGGGCCGAGGGGCGCCATCAGCTACGAAATGTCAGGGGGGAAGTGAAAGCACTTCCCAGCACCAGTTGCTGGCAGGCAGAGCTATGGCGTGCATTGCTTGAAGATGTCGGTGAGCAGGGCATGGCTCAAAGTCGGGCAGGCGTGCACCAGCGATTCATCGAGCGCATCAACAATCTTGAACATGCACCGACAGGCTTGCCGTCTCGGGTAATCGTTTTCGGAATTTCTTCGCTGCCCGCGCAAGTATTGGAAGCATTGGCAGGGCTGGCCCGTTTCAGCCAGGTTCTGCTCTGCGTGCACAACCCTTGCCGTTATCATTGGGCCGATATCGTTGCCGACAAGGATCTGTTGCGTCATCAATACAAGCGTCAGGCTCGCAAGAACGGCATGCCCGTGGTGCTGGATCCAGAGTCACTGCATCAACACGCCCATCCGCTGCTTGCCGCCTGGGGCAAGCAAGGCCGTGACTACATTAATCTGCTGGACAGCTATGACGACCCCGGCAGCTATCGGGCGGCATTTCGCAACGGCCGTATCGACCTGTTCAGTGACACTCTTCCACAAAACATGCTCAACCAGTTGCAGGATGACATTCTGGAGCTGCGTCCACTCAGCGAGACCCGTGAGCTCTGGCCTGAGGTCGATTTGAAGCAGGACCAATCGATTCGATTCCACATAGCCCATAGTGCGCAGCGCGAAGTAGAGATTCTCCACGACCAGCTTCTGGCCCGCTTCAGCGCCAATCCGCAATTACGCCCTCGCGACGTGATCGTGATGGTGCCTGACATCGATAGTTATGCACCGCATGTCCGTGCGGTGTTCGGACAACTGGACCGTCAGGATCCTCGGTTCATTCCTTTCACGCTGGCAGACCAGGGGCAACGGGGTCGGGATCCATTACTGATCGCTGTCGAGCACCTGCTCAAACTGCCAGACAGTCGTTTTCCCGTCAGCGAAATCCTCGACTTGCTCGATGTTCCGGCGTTACGCGCACGGTTCGGTGTGGAGGAGAGGGATTTGCCGACTCTGCATCGCTGGATCGAAGGCGCCGGTGTGCGTTGGGGGATGGACGCTGACCAACGTGCCGGACTGGGATTGCCAAATGAACTGGAGCAAAACAGCTGGCGTTTTGGCCTGAGACGGATGCTCCTCGGATATGCAGTTGGCGATTCCAGTGCCTGCGCGGGCATCGAGCCCTACGATGAAATTGGCGGTCTCGATGCTGCGTTGATCGGTCCTCTGGTCGCCTTGCTGGATGCCTTGGAGTATTCGCACCAGCAATTACTGAAGCCTGCGAAACCTCAAGAGTGGGGGAGTCGGTTACAGGTACTGATGCAGTTGTTTTTCAAGGCCAGCAATGAGCATGACGACTACTTGCTGACTCAGCTCGAGGAGCTGCGCGAGACATGGCTGGAGACCTGCGAGTCCGTCGGACTTGAAGACGAGTTACCGCTGACCGTTGTTCGCGAGGCATGGCTGGCAGGGCTGGATCAGGGGCGTTTGTCCCAGCGATTCCTGGCCGGTGCAGTGAACTTCTGTACCCTGATGCCGATGCGGGCGATTCCATTCAAGCTGGTTTGTCTTCTGGGCATGAACGATGGCGATTATCCCCGGGCACAACCACCGCTGGACTTCGACCTCATGGGCAGTGATTACCGGCCGGGAGATCGCTCCCGTCGTGAGGATGATCGCTATCTGTTGCTGGAAGCGCTGCTGTCTGCTCGCCATCAGCTTTACATCAGTTGGGTCGGGCGCAGTATCCGTGACAACAGTGAACGACCACCCTCGGTACTTATCGGTCAGTTGCGTGATCATCTCGCCAGTGGTTGGCGAACAACGGATGAAAAGGCCAATATTCTGGAAGTCCTGACTCAGGAGCATCCACTCCAGCCATTCAGCTCACGCTACTTTCATGAAGGCAACGAGCTGTTCAGTTATGCCAGCGAATGGCAGGTGCTGCACCAGCATCATGAACCTACTGAGGTGGCAAGTAAGCTTGGACCCCATGTTCAGGAAGAGCCCCTGAGTCTCGCATTGCTGCAGGACTTTCTGCGTAACCCGGTTCGACACTTTTTTACCCAGCGACTGAAGGTTTACTTCGAAGCGGCGCAGGCACCTCAGGCGGATGAAGAACCCTTTGTGCTGGACGCATTGCAACGATACTCACTGAGCGACAGCCTTCTGGAAGCAGCCTTGAGACAACCGGAGAATGTCGATCAGGCGCTTGAAGCTCAAGCGCGGCGCCTGCAAAACAGCGGGCTGCTGCCCATGGCGGGTTTCGGTGAGTGCCTGCAGCGAGAGTTGATCGAACCGCTTCCTGACTTGCTGCACCGCTATCATCAACTGCTGACGCTTTGGCCAACTCCGTTGACCGGTGCCACCCCGATCAATCTTCAATGGCAGGGATTACGGCTGGAAGGGTGGCTTGGAGGTCTGCACCAACGCGCCGATGGCGGGGTGTTGTCGGTGACGACGATCCCCAACAGCATCGGTTCGATCAAAAACCGCAAATGGCACCGTCTGACCAAACCATGGGTCAGTCATCTGGTCGCTTGTGCAAGTGGGCTTGCTTTGACGACTGCGCTGGTCGCCAGTGACGACACCCTTTTACTTGAACCAATGGAACAGGATCGGGCCTGGAGAATACTCGAAGATCTGCTGCTCGCCTGGCAGTCAGGAATGCGTCAACCGCTCCCGGTTGTGGTGAAAACCGCTTTTGCATGGCTGGGTCAGAATGACTCGCTGAAGGCTGAAGCCGCTGCCCGCAAAGCCTACGAGGGGGATGGTCAGACCAGCGAAGGTGAGCGACGCGAAAGCCCCGCCCTGGCGCGACAGTTCCCGGATTTCGATGCGTTGTTGGCCGAGGAGACCTTCCCCGATTGGTGCAACGCTTTATACCGCCCAGTGATCGAAGCCCCTTGGCAATCCTTGGCCAGCGCGGGGGTACGTTCATGAGTGCAAGGCAGCCACTTGCCCTGTCGTTTCCGTTGAAGGGCAGTCAACTGATCGAGGCCAGCGCAGGTACTGGCAAGACGTTCACGATCTCTGCGTTGTATCTGCGCTTGATCCTTGGTCACGGAGGTGATGCGAGTGGCTTCGGTCGCGAGCTGCTGCCACCGCAGATTCTTGTGGTGACCTTCACCGATGCGGCGACCAAGGAGTTACGCGAGCGCATTCGCACACGCCTGGCCGAGGCCGCACGCTTCTTCCGTGACGAGACGCCGCCCCCTGATACGTTGATCGACGAGCTGCGCGCGCAGTTCGACCCTCAGCAATGGCCCGTTTGCGCCAACCGACTGGATATCGCCGCGCAATGGATGGACGAGGCTGCCGTCTCGACGATCCACAGTTGGTGTCAGCGCATGCTTCGCGAACACGCATTCGACAGCGGCAGCCTGTTTACCCAGACCCTCGAAACCGATCACAGCGATCTGCTGGGCGAAGTGCTCCGCGATTACTGGCGCCTGTTCTGTTATCCGATGCAGGGGGATGCCCTGAATTGGGTCCGCAGTCACTGGGGAGGGCCGGCCGCTCTGTTGCCTCGTGTACGTGCTCTCTTCGGTACTGAACGTAATGGAGCGCAAGGCAGATCTCCGGCTGAATTGATCGAAGAGTGCCTGCAAGAGCGCCGGGCTGCATTGGTTGAATTGAAAAAGCCGTGGCAGCAGTGGGCGGATGAGCTGCTTGCCATTTGTCATCAGGGCGTCGCCAGCAAGACAGTCGACGGGCGCAAGATTCAGGCCCGGTACTTCGAGTCTTGGTTCGAAAAGCTCAAGACCTGGGCCGGAGACGAGTCTGAGGAACAACTGGATATCGGAACCGGATTTACCCGGCTGACGCCTGAGGGCATGGCCGAAGCCTGGAAAGGCGAGCCACCGAGCCATCCGGGGCTGGACGCCATGCAGGTACTCAAGTCGAGCCTCGACGGGCTGCCAACCCCCGATGCCGCGGTGCTGCAGCACGCCGCCAAATGGGTGGGCGAGCGCTTTGAGGAAGAAAAGCGTCGACGTGCCGAAATGGGTTTCGACGACATGCTGCTGCGACTCGACGCAGCCTTGCAATCCGAAGGCGGCGAGCGACTCGCCACGCTTATCCGCGAGCAGTTTCCGGTCGCCATGATCGACGAGTTCCAGGACACGGATCCGGTGCAGTACCGGATCTTCGAGAGCATTTATCGCATCGAGGAAAACCAACCCGAGACCGGTCTGTTTCTGATCGGGGACCCGAAGCAGGCGATCTATGCCTTCCGTGGTGCGGACATCTACACCTACCTGCGTGCGCGAATAGCAACCGCCGGGCGGCTACATACGTTGGGCACGAACTTTCGCTCCAGTCACGGGATGGTCAAGGCGGTAAATCAGGTGTTCGAGCGTGCGGAGTCCCGTGAACAGGGACGCGGCGCGTTCCTGTTTCGAGAGCCAAACGGTGATAACCCGGTGCCGTTTCAGCCGGTGGATTCTCAGGGGCGCAAGGAACATTTACTGATTTGCGGGCAAGACGTGCCGGCGCTGAATGTCTGGCGTTTATCTACCGAGCAACCAGTCTCCGGTGCGGTCTATCGCCAGCAGTTGGCGGCGGCCTGCGCCAGTGAAATCACTGCCCTGCTCAATGGCGGACAAACGGGCAGCGCTGGTTTCGCGCAGGACGGCGGGGATTTTCGCGGGCTGCAACCGGCGGACATCGCAATTCTTGTGCGCGACGGCAAAGAGGCTCAAGCGATACGCGGTGAGCTTGCAGCCCGAGGGGTGCGCAGTGTTTACCTGTCGGACAAGGATTCTGTCTTCGCGGCTCAAGAGGCCCATGACCTGTTGGCCTGGCTCAAGGCCTGTGCCGAACCGGATGTCGAGCGCTCGTTGAAAGCAGCCCTGGCCTGCACCACGTTGAATCTGCCGTTGACAGAGCTGGAGCGCCTGAATCAGGACGAACTGGTCTGGGAGGCACGCGTCATGCAGTTCCGAGCCTATCGCGAGATCTGGCGCAAACAAGGTGTGCTGCCGATGTTGCGGCGCTTTCTGCATGACTTCCATTTGCCTCGAACCTTGATTGCACGCAGTGACGGTGATCGGGTGCTGACCAACTTGCTGCACTTGTCGGAGCTGCTGCAACAAGCGGCCTCGGAACTGGATGGAGAGCAGGCGCTGATCCGGCATTTGTCCGAGCACCTGGCGTTGTCTGGTCAAGCCGGTGAGGAGCAGATCCTGCGCCTTGAAAGCGACGAGCAACTGGTCAAGGTCGTGACCATTCACAAGTCCAAGGGACTTGAGTATCCGCTGGTGTTTTTGCCCTTCATCTGCTCGGCCAAACCCGTGGATGGCAGTCGGCTGCCGTTGCATTACCACGATGCATCCGGCAACGCTCGGGTCAGTCTCAAGCCTGATGCCGAGCTGATTGCCCTGGCCGACAATGAGCGTCTGGCGGAGGATCTGCGTTTGCTCTATGTCGCGCTGACCAGGGCACAACATGCATGCTGGCTTGGCGTGACGGACCTCAAGCGCGGTAATAACAGCAGTTCGGTCCTGCATCTTTCAGCACTTGGCTATTTGCTGGGTGGTGGTGCGTCACTGAGTGAGTCCAGCGGTTTGATTCGTTGGCTCGATGATCTGCAACAGCACTGTCCTGCGCTGAGCATCGTTGAAATGCCACTGGCGACCAGTGACCACTACCGGCCACCGCGCAACGAAGCAACCCTCAGTGCCACGTTGGTACCCAAACGCAAGGCCAGCGAAAACTGGTGGATCGCCTCCTACAGTGCTTTGCGGATCAGTGATGTGTTGAGTATGGGCAGTGAGGACGCGCCGGACAGTCCGCAAGCGCAGAAACTGTTCGACGACGAGCGCCTTGAACCCGACGCCCCCCGGGAGATCATCCCGGGAGGCGCTGATATTCACCGCTTCCCTCGTGGACCGAATCCGGGAACATTTCTCCACGGACTGCTCGAATGGGCCGGTGATGAAGGTTTCGCGGTTTCACGCGAGGCACTGGAAGACGCGATCGGCCGACGCTGCAATCGTCGCGGCTGGGAAGGCTGGATCACGACCCTCAGTGACTGGCTGCAGCATCTGCTCAAGTCGCCGATGCCCGCAGGTACCGGCCGACCACCGGTCGTATTGGAGCAATTGAAACGGTATCGGGTCGAGATGGAGTTCTGGTTCGCCAGCCACAAGGTCGATGTCGTCAGACTCGACGAACAGGTTCGCAAGTTCACCCACGGCGGTGTTGCCCGGGTCGCCGCCGAAGCGGTGCAACTCAACGGCATGTTCAAAGGCTTCATCGACCTGACCTTCGAACATGACGGTCGTTATTACGTGGCGGACTACAAATCCAACTGGCTGGGCGTCGATGACGCCGCCTACACCGAACAGGCCATGGAACAGTCGATTCTGGAAAATCGCTACGATCTGCAATATGTGTTGTATCTGCTGGCTCTGCATCGTCAGCTCAAGGCCCGCCTCGCCGATTACGATTACGACCGGCATGTTGGCGGTGCGCTGTATCTGTTCCTGCGGGGCACACGTGCCGACAGCGGTGGTGTGTATTTCGTGCGACCGCCGCGGGAGCTGATCGAGCGTCTGGACCGGATGTTCCAGGGCAAACCGGAACCGAAATCCGAGCCGGTATGGGAACAGGGAGAGTTGCTATGAGCCGCACCTTTGCGCATTTGTCGCCGATTGCGCTGGATGCAGACAGTCTTGCCCAACTGACGCCCCTGTTGCGAGCCGAGGACTTGCTGCAGTTGCTGACCCACTGGGTAGAACGAGGATGGCTGCGGGCTCTGGACAAGGCATTCGTGACGTTTCTTCATGAGTTGGTGCCAGACGCCGATCCGCTGGTTCTGCTTGCCGCCGCTTTGACCAGTCACCAGCTCGGTCATGGTCATGTGTGCCTGGATCTGTTTGAAACCCTCAAGGCTCCGGACTTCGCCCTGTCCCTGCCGCCGGAGGGGGACGTGCAATCGGGTGTGTTGTTGCTGCCATCGCAATTGCTTGAAACCCTGGAAGGGGCGCACTGGTGCAAGGTGCTGGCCGGCAGTTCGCTGGTGGCGCTGGCTGCCGACGAGAGTGAGTCTGCACGGCAATGTCCCCTGGTGCTGTCCGGCAAACGCCTGTACCTGCGGCGATACTGGGCCTATGAGCGACGCATCGACACGGCACTGCGTCAGCGCCTCGCGGAGCATGAATCGACGCCGAGCGACCTGTCGCAGCGTCTTGACGAGTTGTTCGGGGCGGCAATGAAAACCGGGGTGATCGACTGGCAGAAACTCGCCTGCGCACTGGCGACTCGAGGTGCTTTCAGCATCGTCACGGGCGGGCCGGGCACCGGCAAGACCACCACCGTGGTGCGTTTGCTGGCCTTGCTTCAGGCTCCCGCCGTCGAAGCCGGCCAGCCTTTGCGTATTCGTCTGGCCGCGCCCACGGGTAAAGCGGCTGCGCGGTTGACCGAGTCCATCAGCCAGCAAGTGCAATCGCTGAAAGTCGCCGAGGCCGTTCGGGAAAAAATCCCTTCCGAGGTAACGACCGTGCACCGCTTGCTGGGCAGTCGTCCCGGTACCCGGCACTTTCGTCATCATGCGGGCAACCGCTTGCCGCTGGATGTGTTGGTGGTCGACGAAGCATCCATGATCGACCTGGAAATGATGGCCAACCTGCTTGATGCGTTGCCGTCACATGCTCGCCTGGTGTTGTTGGGCGACAAGGATCAACTGGCCTCTGTCGAGGCCGGTGCGGTGCTGGGGGATTTGTGCCGCGATGCCGAGGCGGGTTGGTACAGTCCGCAGACACGTCAGTGGCTGGAGTCCGTGAGCGGGGAATCCTTGCAGGACGCCGGTTTGCACGAGGACAGCGACGGTACGCACCCATTGGCGCAGCAAGTGGTGATGTTGCGTCACTCGCGGCGTTTCGGCGAGGGCAGTGGCATCGGTCAGCTTGCGCGACGGGTGAATCAGCAATTGCCGGATGAGGCCCGCCAACTGTTGGCTGCACGAAGCCATGACGATGTGTATTCACTGGCGCTCAAAGGTGAGCAGGACCACGCACTGGAGCGTCTTGTTCTGGAAGGGCATGGCGAGGGCCCTTGTGGTTATCGGCATTACTTGAGCGTTCTGCGCAATCAGCGCCCGCCTGCCGGAGCTCCCCTTGAGCATCCCGGTTGGCTCGATTGGGCGCGTGAGGTCTTGCAGGCGTTCGATACCTTCCAGCTACTGTGCGCGGTGCGTAAAGGGCCGTGGGGCGTCGAGGGGCTGAACCAGCGCATCACCGACGCGCTGATCAAGGCGCGGCTGATTGACCGTGACCAGCAATGGTATGAAGGTCGTCCGGTCCTGATGACCCGCAATGACTATGGCCTGGGGCTGATGAACGGTGACATCGGCATTGCTCTCAAACTGCCTGAACGAGAGGGGCCGAACGCCGGTGAACAGGTGCTGCGGGTGGCGTTCCCGCGTAACGATGGGCGCGGTGGGGTGCGGTTCGTGTTGCCGAGCCGGCTCAATGATGTGGAAACCGTGTACGCCATGACGGTGCACAAGTCGCAAGGCTCGGAGTTTGCTCATACCGCGTTGATCCTTCCCGACGCCCTGAATCCGGTAATGACCAAAGAGCTGATCTACACCGGCATTACCCGAGCCAAACACTGGTTCACCTTGATCGAACCGCGAGCCGGGGTATTCGAGGAAGCGGTGCAGCGCAAGGTCAAGCGCTTGAGCGGTCTGATGCTGGAACTGGAGGAGGGGGCGACGCTCCGAGGGTGAAGCTGCCAATGATTGCCGGCGTTATCTGACCGACCGGTCAGAGGGGCTGTATCGCTGGCGTTCCAACGCTGTGCTATCGTTGCGGCATCATTTCGTAACGATCCAAGAGAATCCCTGCATGAAGCTGGCTGTCTGGGCGACAGAGCGCGTAGTTGGCAGCAAGCGAGCGTTGCTTGCCGTTCTGCTCTGTTTGCTCACGGGTGTAGCGGCTGCCCAGCCGGAAACGCCAGTGGGTATGGCTGAGCAAAGGGCCAGGTCGGTCACTCAAGTGGTGCTGGGCATTCTCAGTTATGCGCGCTGGCCGGTCGAACCTGCACAGTTGCGTCTGTGCATCGTCGGTCCCACCGAATACACGGATGATCTGGTGAAAGGCACGACACAGGCGACAGGACGGCCTGTCACCGTGCGTCGTCTGCTGGCAGACAACCCCTCGGTCGTCAGTGAATGCGACGCCGTCTATATCGGCAAACTTACCGCCGATGAACGCAGCCGATTGTTCGCGTCGCTGATTGGCCATCCTGTACTGAGCATCAGCGAGGGCGGCGATCAGTGCACGGTCGGCAGCCTGTTCTGCCTGCGGGTTGGCGACGAGCAGGTGTCTTTCGAAGTCAATCTCGATTCCGTCGCCCGTAGTGGTGTTCGTATTCATCCAAGCGTGCTGCAGTTGTCGCGCCGCAAGCCGGCGGCCCCATGAGACGTGACCCTTCCACTGGACGTCCGACCCTGGGCTCGGTCATCGGTCGCGGGCATTTGATTGTCGCGCTGGTGGCGGTGGCGATGGCCAGTGTGTCGTTGACCCTGCTCGGCGTCCTGGCGCTGCGGGTCTATGCCGATCACAACCTGCACCTCATCGCCCGCTCGATCAATTACACCGTGGAAGCCGCGGTGGTATTCAACGACAAGGCCGCCGCGACGGAAGCGCTGGCGCTGATCGCCTCGACCGAAGAGGTGGCAGACGCTCAGGTGCTGGACAGTCAGGGTCAAGTGCTGGCGCACTGGCAGCGTCCGGAGAACGGCCTGTTTTCCGCGTTGGAAATGCAAGTGACGGGGGCAATCCTGGAAAAGCCGATCAGTCTGCCGATCCTGCATCAGGATCATGAGATCGGCCGGATTTTGCTGACCGGCCACGGTGGCAGCCTGATGCGCTTTTTGTTGAGCGGACTGGCGGGGATCGTACTCTGCACCGCGATCAGCGCCTGGGTCGCGCTCTTTCTGGCGCGTCGCCAGTTGCACGGAATTACTGGGCCATTGCACAGCCTCGCCGCAGTGGCCCACGCCGCCCGCAGCGAACGTGCGCTGGACCGGCGCGTACCACCGGCGAAAATCGCCGAACTCGACAACCTCGGCAACGACTTCAATGCTCTGCTCGATGAGCTGGAATCGTGGCAGACCCACCTGCAAAACGAGAACGAAACCCTTGCCCACCAAGCGACACACGACAGCCTCACGGGACTGCCCAACCGGGCGTTTTTCGAGGGCCGCCTGATTCGTGCATTGCGCAGCGCCAGCAAACTCAACGAGCGCGTAGCGGTGCTGTTTCTGGACAGTGATCGTTTCAAGGAAATCAATGACAATTTTGGCCACGCGGCCGGCGATGCGGTCTTGGTAGCGGTAGCGAACCGGGTGCGGGCGCAGTTGCGTGAAGAGGATTTGGTAGCGCGTCTGGGCGGTGATGAATTTGCCGTTCTGCTGACACCGTTGCACAAGACCGAAGATGCAGAGCGCATTGCCGACAAGATTCTCGCCAGCATGGACACCCCCATTGCGGTACCGGGCGACACCCTTGTGGTGACCTCGCTCAGTATCGGTATTGCGGTTTACCCCGATCATGGCGCCACGCCCGGCACCTTGCTCGATGCGGCCGACGCCGCGATGTATCAAGCCAAGCGCCTGTCCCGTGGCGCCCAATTCACCTCCGGGTCGGAGCACCCGGTCGATTCCGTTCAAACCAGGAGCTGATGCCCGTGTTCTCGATTGCCGTTCGACTGTTTTCCACTCTATTGCTGACGGCCATGCTGGCCCTGACCGGATGCCAGACCGCTCCGCAAAAAGGCCTGACACCGGCGCAGATTGCTGTGCTCAAGCAGCAAGGCTTTGAGCTGACCGATGACGGCTGGGAGTTCGGCCTGTCGGGCAAAGTGTTGTTTGGCAGCGATGTCGAAAGCCTGAACAAGCAAAGTACCGAAATCGTCGAGCGTATCGGCAAAGCGTTGCTGGGTGTCGGCATCGAACGGGTACGGGTGGATGGCCACACCGATGCCTCGGGCAAGGAATCCTACAACCAGCAGCTGTCTTTGCGCCGGGCAAAAAGTGTCGGCAAAGTGCTGACGTCGGTCGGCATGAAGGAAGAGAACATCCAGCTGCAAGGCCTTGGCAGCCGCGAACCGGTGGCCTCCAACGACACCGCCGCCGGCCGCACCGAAAACCGCCGGGTGTCGATCGTGGTCAGCGCCGACTAGTCGGCAAACTGCATCTCCCGCGTTTGCCCCATCAACAGCGACTGATTGCGCTCGGTCACTTCGCGGATGTAATCCCACAACAGGGTGATCCGCTTGAGCTTGCGCAAATCCTCCCGGCAGTACATCCAGAACTGCCGGGTAATGTCGATTTCCTCCGGCAATACCGGCAACAGGCGCGGGTCCTGGGCCGCGAGGAAGCACGGCAGAATCGCCAGTGAGCGCCCCTGCTGCGCCGCCACGAATTGCGCGATCACGCTGGTGCTGCGCAAATTGGCGCTGGCGCCGGGCAGCACGTTTGCCAGATAGAGCAGCTCCGAGCTGAACGCCAGGTCATCCACGTAACTGATGAATTGATGCTTGCCCAGGTCGGCGGGGCGGCGGATCGGCGGGTGTTTGTCCAGATATTCCTGGGTCGCGTAGAGCTGCAAGCGGTAGTCGCAGAGTTTGCAGCACACATACGGCCCGTGCTCCGGGCGTTCGAGGGCGATGACGATGTCCGCCTCGCGTTTGGACAGGCTGATGAAGTGTGGCAGCGGCAGGATGTCCACCGAGATTGCCGGGTAGGCGTCGACGAAGTGGCTTAACTGCGGGGTGATGAAGAAGCTGCCGAAACCTTCGGTGCAGCCCATCCGCACATGCCCGGACAGCGCGACGCCAGAGCCGGACACCTGCTCGCAGGCCATGTGCAGTGTGCTTTCGATCGATTCGGCATAGCTCAGCAGACGCTGGCCTTCGGCAGTCAGCACGAAACCGCTGGTGCGCGACTTTTCGAACAGCAAGGTGCCGAGCGCCGCTTCCAGCGAACTGATCCGCCGCGACACGGTGGTGTAGTCCACCGCCAGGCGTTTGGCCGCTGTGCTGGCCTTGCGGGTACGGGCGACTTCGAGGAAAAACTTGAGGTCGTCCCAGTTCAGCGAACCTAGAGACGTGATGTTTTTTTGCATGATGGACGGGCTTATATGTGCGTTCTTATTAGAAGTTTGCACATCTATACTCCAAAAACAGCCCGACAACCAATTCGTGACACACGCCTCATCTCAAGGCGAACCTTCGCCTTGGCTCCCAAGATAAAAACAATTTCTGGAGACCAGCATGAACGCATCGCTTACGCCCAACGAAACCACGGTCCAGAAGGTCAAGCTGCTGATCGACGGCGAGTGGGTCGAGTCGCAGACCTCCGAGTGGCACGACATCGTCAACCCGGCGACCCAACAGGTACTGGCCAAAGTCCCGTTCGCCACCGCCGCTGAAGTCGACGCTGCCGTCAGCGCCGCCCAGCGCGCCTTCCAGACCTGGAAGCTGACCCCGATCGGCGCGCGCATGCGCATCATGCTCAAGCTGCAGGCATTGATCCGCGAGCATTCCAAGCGTATTGCCGTGGTGCTGAGCGCCGAGCAGGGCAAGACCATTGCCGATGCCGAGGGCGATATTTTCCGTGGCCTGGAAGTGGTCGAACACGCCTGCTCCATCGGCAGTCTGCAAATGGGCGAGTTCGCCGAGAACGTCGCCGGCGGTGTCGATACCTACACCTTGCGCCAGCCGATCGGCGTTTGCGCCGGCATCACGCCGTTCAACTTCCCGGCAATGATTCCGTTGTGGATGTTCCCGATGGCCATCGCCTGCGGCAACACCTTCGTGCTCAAACCGTCCGAACAGGATCCGCTGTCGACCATGCTGCTGGTGGAGCTGGCGATCGAAGCCGGCATTCCGGCCGGTGTGCTCAACGTCGTCCATGGTGGCAAGGACGTGGTCGATGGCCTGTGCACCCACAAGGACATCAAGGCGGTTTCGTTCGTCGGTTCGACCGCCGTCGGCACTCACGTTTATGACCTGGCCGGTAAACACGGCAAGCGCGTGCAATCGATGATGGGTGCAAAGAACCACGCCGTAGTGCTGCCGGATGCCAATCGCGAGCAAGCGCTCAATGCCTTGGTCGGCGCCGGTTTCGGTGCGGCCGGTCAGCGTTGCATGGCCACTTCGGTGGTGGTGCTGGTGGGTGCGGCCAAGCAGTGGTTGCCGGATCTGAAAGCGCTGGCGCAGAAACTCAAGGTCAACGCCGGCAGCGAGCCAGGCACTGATGTCGGCCCGGTCATTTCGAAAAAGGCCAAGGCGCGGATTCTCGATCTGATCGAAAGCGGCATCAAGGAAGGCGCGAAACTCGAGCTGGACGGTCGCGACATCAGCGTGCCGGGTTACGAGAACGGCAACTTCGTCGGCCCGACCCTGTTCTCCGGGGTGACCACCGACATGCAGATCTACACCCAGGAAATCTTCGGCCCGGTGCTGGTGGTGCTGGAAGTCGACACCCTCGACCAGGCCATCGCGCTGGTCAACGCCAACCCGTTCGGCAACGGCACGGGCCTGTTCACCCAGAGCGGTGCGGCGGCGCGTAAGTTCCAGACTGAAATCGACGTCGGCCAGGTCGGCATCAACATTCCGATTCCGGTGCCGGTGCCGTTCTTCAGCTTCACCGGTTCGCGGGGTTCGAAACTCGGCGACCTCGGCCCGTACGGCAAGCAAGTGGTGCAGTTCTACACCCAGACCAAAACGGTCACGGCGCGCTGGTTCGATGACGACAGCGTCAATGACGGCGTGAACACCACCATCAACCTGCGCTGAGGAATGGCCATGAAAATCGCATTTATCGGTCTGGGCAACATGGGCGCACCGATGGCGCGCAACCTGATCAAGGCCGGGCATTCGCTGAACCTGGTGGACCTGAACAAAACCGTGCTGGCGGAACTCGAGCAACTGGGCGGCACCATCCGTGCCTCGGCTCGCGAAGCTGCTGCAGATGCTGAATTGGTGATCACCATGCTGCCTGCCGCCGTGCATGTGCGCAGCGTCTGGCTCGGTGAGGACGGCGTGCTGGCCGGG
Source organism: Pseudomonas fluorescens (assembly GCF_012974785.1). Taxonomy (GTDB): domain Bacteria; phylum Pseudomonadota; class Gammaproteobacteria; order Pseudomonadales; family Pseudomonadaceae; genus Aquipseudomonas; species Aquipseudomonas fluorescens_BT. The sequence continues at coordinate 816,322 of NZ_CP027561.1, forward strand.
ATCGGCAAAGGCGTGCCGGCCGTGGATTGCAGCACCATCGATCCGCAGACGGCGCGCGATGTGGCGGCGGCGGCCGCCAAGCAAGGCGTGGCGATGGCTGATGCACCGGTATCCGGCGGCACCGGCGGCGCCACGGCCGGGACGCTGACCTTCATGGTCGGCGCCACCCCGGAACTGTTCGCCACCCTGCAACCGGTGCTGGCGCAGATGGGCCGCAACATCGTGCATTGCGGTGAGGTCGGCACCGGCCAGATCGCCAAAATCTGCAACAACCTGTTGCTCGCCATTTCCATGGTCGGCGTCAGCGAGGCGATGGCGCTGGGCGATGCGCTGGGCATCGACACCACGGTGCTTGCCGGGATCATCAACAGCTCGACCGGGCGTTGCTGGAGCTCGGAAATGTACAACCCGTGGCCGGGCATCGTCGAAACCGCGCCGGCCTCGCGTGGTTACACAGGTGGCTTTGGCGCGGAGCTGATGCTCAAGGATCTGGGGCTGGCTACCGAAGCGGCGCGTCAGGCCCATCAGCCGGTGGTGCTGGGCGCGGTGGCGCAGCAGTTGTATCAGGCGATGAGTCAGCGTGGGGAAGGTGGCAAGGATTTCTCGGCGATCATCAACAGCTATCGTAAACCGCAGTAATCGTCGTCAGACCTGCGCTCGTCGCAGGTCTGCAATTCAGATGCAGTAGGTGTTGCCGGGAAATCACATCGGGTGGTTTCCCGGCTTTTTTGTATCAGGCGAACACGAAATATTTACGCACGGTCTCGACCACTTCCCAGGTGCCCTTCATGCCCGGTTCGACGACGAAGATGTCGCCGGCGCGCAGGTGAATCGGCTCCATGCCGTCCGGGGTGATCACGCAGTAGCCTTCCTGGAAATGGCAGTACTCCCACTTCACGTAATCCACTCGCCATTTGCCCGGCGTGCAGATCCAGGTGCCCATGATCTTGCTGCCGTCTTCGCTGGTGTAGGCGTTGAGGTTGACGGTGTGGGGATCGCCCTCGAGCTTCTCCCATTTGCAGGCGTCGAGTACTGGCAGCGGGTGTGTGTCGCGCAGAACGGTGATAGGTGCAGGCATGACGGCTCCAGGCCAAAGGCAGTTTGAGTCGCCACCGTAACGTGGGTGAACACCGTCGGAATGTCTGGGTTCGACCTCCATATGCCTGTTAGCGCTGAACGGGAAGAGCCCCGTAAAACCGGGGATCTTCACCAATGCTGTGCAAATATGACGGTTTTAATACAATCGCGTACCGTAAAAGTTCAATCAATTTTTAGACTAAAACGAGATAACCATTCGGACACCTATTGCAAAACAAAATCGTCTGTACTATAACATTCGTACTAAAGGACAATCTCACCCTGATGGAGCTACACAAGAGTCACGGACAGACTTGAATCGGCTTTTTTTCACATGAAACTGACTTGGCCTTTGGCTCAAGCGTGAACCTCTACCTGTTGTTAATGAATAACGGCAATTGAGTGAACCAGTCAGTTAATAAGTTGCGCAGACGCAATGTTGTGCGTGCTTTGAATGGAAGCCATAAATAAACAGTTGATTATTATTTGTGCATCGGCGGAATTATATCTGCGGGATACGCACGCCTTTCGGATTCTTATGTGCCCGGCATCAATGGAATGAGGCTTTATTGTGGACGACATAAATGTAGTTGAAGTTTCGACGACGGTGAATAACGAGAGTAAGTTGGGCCGGCATGTCTGGATTCGTGCCGGCAGTCGCCTGCAGAACGTTCAGGTCGCCGATGATTGTTTCATCGGGTTCAAGTGTGATCTGCAATTCGCCTCCCTTGGCGCCTCCAGCATGCTGGCCACGGGCGCAAGCTGCCTGGGAACGGCGCAATCACCGGTACGCATTGCCGAGAACGTCTGGCTGGGCGCCAAGGCCACTGTAGTGGCTGGCGTTTCCATCGGCGCGGGAGCGGTGGTGGCCGCTGGGGCACTGGTGACTGCGGATGTACCCGCCGATGCCATTGTGGTCGGTCGCCCGGCGCGGGTCATTGCCCGGCGCACGGTGGTCGAGGACGGCCTGCCGAGCCCGGCGCCCGTGCTGGCCAAAGTCCGTGACCGTGCTTGCCGGGGCTTGCCGTCGATGCTCGATCGGTCCACGCAATCGGTGCCGCGACTCAAGGCAATGAACCCCGACACCTCGACCTGGGACATCAGCGACGAAACCTTGATTGATGCCGAGTTGAGCGGTGGTGCTTCGGTGGAAATCGCCCGTGACTGCATTCTGATCGGGCGCAGCTCCCGCCAGGGGGGGATGTCGCAACTGGGCGGCATTGCACTGGGGACAGGCGTGCGACTGGCTGCCGGTGTGGTCATCGAAGCCGCTGGCGGTGTGACCATCGGCGCCTTCAGCGAGCTGGCCGAAGGCGTCACGATTGTCGCTTCTACTCATGATCATTCGTTCCGCTCACTGCCTTGGGAGGAGGCACCTGTGCGCATTGGAAGTCGTTGCGTTATTGGCGAGGGCGCCATCTTGGTAGGTCCACTGAATATTGGTGACGGTGCAGTTATAAAACCGTATTCGGTGGTGATAAGGGATGTATTGGAAAACACTGTGGTTCATGGCGTTGTTCAACTAATGGAGATTCAAGAATGATTTTATTTGCCCCTAATCCGACCGGTTCCGGCCATAACATGCGCGTGCTGTCCATCGCTCAGGCGATCAAGAAGCAACGCCCGGATATGCCTCTGACGGTTGCACTGGCTTCTTTACAGCCGACGTTTACTCCTTTATTCGAAAAGTCTGGCATCGAAGTCGTGGATATTGCCGGACGACTGGTCGACTATTCGAAAAAGAGCAACTTGTCGAAACAGCTTGATTGGGCTACTTACATCGGCAGTTATATTGCGACTACCTTCCTGTCCGGTGAGCGGATCCTGTCTTACCTGGCGTTGATCGCCGAACACAAGCCGAGTGTGCTGGTGTCGGACTACAACATGGCTGCCTGCCTGGCAGCGATCTTCACAGGCACACCGTTGGTGTTCGTGACCGAACGCTATGACTTCACGCTTTGCCAACTGCAGGATCACGACCTGGCTGAAGGCGGCTTCGAGGTGAATGCTCTGGAGATGTCCCGGGCACGGACGGCGCTGCACAGTCAGTTCAGCTGGATGATCAGTCAGGCACAGCTGGTGCTGACCGACAAACCGTTCATTGCCGCTCTTGACCAAGGCACACCGGTCGCCGAAGCGCTGGCCAGTGGCAAGGCACATTTTGTCGGTCCGATGATCCGGGACATCACGGTGCAGAGCGGATTGAACGTGCGTGAGCAACTCAACCTGGGTGACGCGCCGTTCATTGTCGCCTCCATCAGCGGCACGACCATGTTTGCGGAGAACAAGGACGCATTGCTTGCCGCGTATCTGGACAGTTTCAAGATCCTGCGCGAACGCAATCCGGATCTGAAAATGGTGCTGCTGGGCCGCAAGGATATCGAGGAGCAGGACGGTGTGGTTTGTGTGCCGTACTACCCGGACTGGATGGGCCTGCTGCGCGAAGCCAGCCTGCTGATTTCGGCGCCGGGCTGGATCACCGTGACCGAAATTGCGGCAATGAATATTCCGACTCTGTTCCTGTTGTCGTCGAAGTCTGAATACCACGAACTGGAAGCTTTGCGACGTCTGGAATTGCTGGGTTTCCCGACGCATATCGGATACGACCGTGACCGAATCGTCGAGCTGATTCAGGGCGAACTGCAGAAAGATACCCGGTCATCGACTTACTACGCACCTCATCAGCAAGTGGCCGCACCGGACGGCGAGGGTGCCGCTCGCGCCGCGACGCGCATCATCGATTTGTGCCACGGCCGTGTTGTATCGCTGACCGAAAGCAAAGCTGCTTAACCTCAAGGAAGAGGGATTCACCATGCCGCTGCATCCGCAGTTTGTATTTGATAAAGGCCTCAAGGACATTGAGTACGGCGGTTTTTTTGCTGTGACCGATACCAGTGGCGAGGTTGCGATTTCCAGTGACAAGCAGTTGCAGGATCAGGTTGCCGCGACGCTCTACCAGGCCGAGCACGGCGACGATGTCGACCTGCGTTTTGCCCATGACGGGCTGATGCGTTTGCATGATGCGTCGAATGGCGGTTTCCACGAACTGGCCGACCGCTACTGGACGCCACACGGCTCCGGGCGCTGCCGCACGCTGGCGCTGCAACTGGACGCGCTGGCGGCATTGATTGCCTATCAGCGTCGAGTGCCGCAGGACGCGGCGAACAATGCCGCGATCCACGGGCTGCTGGAAAAGGTCGAAGCGCTCTACGCCCGTTCCACGGTCGCCGGCCTGTACAGCAGCGACTGGTCGACGCCGCTGGAGCTGGCGACCTCGATCGAGCTCGATATCAGCGCCACGGCGTTGCTGGCACGCATCGGTAACGAGCCGTTGGGTCTGGGGCTGGTCGGGCACTTGCAGATTCACGCAGAAAATCTGATCGGCCGTGTGGCTGGCAGCGACAGCGCATCCTGTGTCGATGTGGCGCTGACCCGTTGCGCCGTGCGCGCTCAGGTCAGCCTGGTGCTGGCGCGTCTGGCCGATGTGCGGGACGACAATGCGCTGTCGAACCTGGCTCGTTCATTCCTGCTGCAAACCCTGGCGCTGTTCCGCGATCCGGCCTATGGCGGGTACTGGGACCGGGTCGGGATCAACGGCAAAGTACGTTGCGACTGGCACACTTCGTACAAGCATCACGAGTCGCCATTCCCGATCAAGACGGCCTACGACGTGGCGTTGCTGTTGCAGGCGATTCAGGCCTTGCCGTCCGGTGCGAGCGACGCTGACCGCGCTTCGGTGACTGCCGCTTTGCTGGAGTTTCATGACGCCCGCAATGGTGGGTTGTTCATGGGCAAGGGCTACTTCTGGTCGACGCCGGATGACCCGACCGTGCCGTTCATTCGACAGTTCTGGGCGCCGCCGCGTCAGCCGGGGATTTTCAGCATCGGCAACCTGACGTACCTGCCGCTGCACCTGAAAAGCCTGAAAACCCAGCTCGCCGCGGCCCACGCCTTGCAGTCCATCGAACCGGCCGCTGCCGTTGCTCATCATGACGACGCGGCGTTGGTCAGCCGTGAGTTGCAAGTGATCGATGGCGGTGGCGACGTCCAGCGCATTCACCCGAATGGCGTGCCGACCATCAATGTCGATCTGCAGCGTTATCTCGCCTGGCTGGCCAAGGCCCGGGCGTCGAATCAGACGCCTTACGGACTGACCGCCGAAACCACGCCGCTGGGCTTCCGTGCCGACAAGACCTGGCAGGTGTTTTCCGGATTGCACGTGATTTCGGACTTGCATGCCCTGGGGTTGCAAATCGAAAACAAGGCCAGCCTGATCGACTGCATCAGGGCTTCGCAAAACACCGACGGTGGATTTGCCGAGCAGCCCGGGCACTTGAGCGATGTGTTCGCCACCTACTGCGCGGTGTTGTCGCTGCGGGTGCTGGGCGCGTTGCCGAACGATATCGGCGCTTGTGTGCGTTACCTGCAAGCGTGCCAGAACCCCGACGGCGGTTTCGGTGATGTGCCGGGTTTCGGCTCGGACATTTGGCACACCAACCTGGCGGTGCTGTCGCTGCATGCCCTTGAAGCCAAGGCGCCGGACGAGCAGGGCGTGATGGCGTTCGCCTTGCGCTGCCGCTCGGCCGACGGTGGTTTCGCCAACAAGCCCGGCTATCCGCCGGATGCCTTCTCGGTGTACCGCGTGGTGTCGACGCTGTTCATTCTCAACCGACGCATCGTCGATGCCGAGCAGACCGTCGCGTGGCTGCAAAAGCTGCAACTGGCCAACGGCTCGTTCCACTACCGGCCGGGCAAAGCGGTCAGCCTGGTGGGCACTTACATGGCCATCGCGGCGATGTATCTGCTCGACGCGCAGCCGACGTATCTGCAGGAGTCGAAAGACTGGATCGCTGCCCATCAGAAGCAGGACGGTGGTTTCGGCCCGCTCAATGCGACCTCGGCGACTACCGACGAAAGCTTCGTCTGCATTCAGACGCTGCTGATTCTCGAACAGGGGCTGTCGCAATACTGGGTCGCGTTGTTGAACTGACCCGCACACAGCATCGAAGGACGTTCAATCATCATTTTGCCAGGGGAGGCGCTGATGAAAATTTTAGTGACAGGGGGCGCGGGCTTCATTGGCTCGGCCGTGGTGCGGTTTCTGATCGAAGAGACCGAATGCGAAGTGATCAACGTCGACAAACTGACCTACGCCGGCAATCTCGAGTCGCTGGCCGAAGTGTCCGACTCGCCGCGTTACCGGTTCTGTCAGGTCGACATCTGCGACAAGCCGGCGCTGGACGAACTGTTCACACGCCTGCAACCGGATGCGGTGATGCACCTGGCCGCCGAGTCCCACGTGGACCGTTCGATCGATGGCCCGCAAGCCTTTATCGAAACCAACATCGTCGGCACCTACACGATGCTCGAAGCGGCGCGCGGTTACTGGAACCGGCTGGACGCGGCGCGTCAGTCGGCGTTCCGTTTCCATCACATTTCCACCGACGAAGTGTACGGCGATCTGGAACCCGAAGATCCGGCGTTCACCGAGCGCACGCCGTATGCGCCAAGTTCGCCGTATTCGGCGACCAAGGCCGGCTCCGATCATCTGGTTCGCGCCTGGCATCGCACCTTCGGCCTGCCGGTGGTGATGAGCAATTGCTCGAACAATTACGGGCCTTATCACTTCCCGGAAAAGCTGATTCCCCACGTCATTCTCAATGCGCTGCAAGGCAAGCCGTTGCCGGTGTACGGCGACGGCGCGCAGATCCGCGACTGGCTGTTCGTCGAGGATCACGCCCGCGCACTGTATGCGGTGGTCACGCGCGGTGAGGTCGGGCAGACCTACAACATCGGCGGCCACAACGAGAAGACCAACCTGGAAGTGGTGCACACCCTGTGCGATCTGCTCGAAGCACGCGGTGCAGAAAAGCCGGCAGGTGTCGCGCACTTCCGCGACCTGATCACCTTCGTCAAGGATCGTCCGGGCCACGACAAACGCTACGCCGTCGATGCCGGAAAAATCCACGCGACGCTGGGGTGGACGCCAGAGGAAACCTTCGAAAGCGGCATGAAGAAAACCGTCGACTGGTACCTCGACAACCGCGCCTGGTGGTTGCGGGTGATGTCCGGCGCCTACGCGCTGGAGCGCCTCGGCGAGCAACGCGACGAAGCCCTCGTGGCCTGAACATTCAGTCATTCAAATCTCACTGCTTGAAAGGAAAAAAGCATGGCCAAGTACAAAGGAATTCTGCTGGCAGGCGGCGCCGGTTCGCGTCTGCACCCGATCACCCTGGGCGTCTCGAAACAGTCGCTGCCGGTGTATGACAAACCGATGATCTACTACCCGCTGTCGGTGCTGATGCTGGCGGAAATCCGCGAGATCCTGATCATCTCCACCCCGGAAGATCTGCCGGGTTTCCAGCGCATGCTCGGCGACGGCAGCCAGTTGGGCCTGAGCTTGAGCTACGCGGTGCAGCCAAGCCCGGACGGCCTCGCCCAGGCGTTCATCATAGGTCGCGAATTTGTCGGTGAAGACAATGTGTGTCTGGTGCTCGGCGACAACATTTTCTACGGCGCCGGTTTCGGTGAAACCCTGGTGCAGGCCGCGTCTCGTGACGAGGGGGCCACGGTGTTCGGTTACTACGTGGCCGATCCCGAGCGCTTTGGTGTGGTGGAGTTCGATGCCGCCGGCAAGGCTCTGAGCATCTGTGAAAAACCGAGTGATCCGAAGTCGAACTACGCCGTCACCGGCCTGTATTTCTACGACAACGAAGTGCTGCAGATTGCCGCCGACATCAAGCCGTCGCCGCGCGGCGAGCTGGAGATTACCGACGTCAACAACGTCTACCTGCAACGCGGCAAGTTGAATGTATCGGTGATGGGCCGTGGTATGGCCTGGCTGGACACCGGCACCCACGATGCCTTGATGGAAGCCGGCAACTTCGTGCAGGCCATCGAGAAACGCCAGGGCCTGAAAATCGCCTGCCTCGAAGAGATCGCCTACAACAAGGGCTGGATCGACGATGCGCAGTTGCTGGTGCACGCGGGCAGCATGAGCAAGACCGGTTATGGTCAGTATCTGGCGCGGCTGATCAACGATGATGTGGTGGTTGCGATGGATACGCAGCGCCCGCTGAAGGACGTTGCCTGACTAAATGTGGGAGCGAGCCTGCTCGCGATGAGGGCTTAACATTCACTGAAGGTGTTGAATGTATGTCCGCAATCGCGAGCAGGCTCGCTCCCACAGGGTCAGTGGCCGGTCACGCTGTCGAGTTGGGCAGCTTTGACCGTGGCGCTCGGTTCGGCCGAGAGGGTTTGCAACCGGGCCAGGCGATTGGCGTGAGTCGGCGCTTCGGCCGCCAGCGGCGAGCGGCGTTTGCGGGTTTCTTCACGCAGCACCGGCAAGACTTCCTTGCCGAACATGTCGAGTTGTTCCAGTACGGTCTTGAGCGGAATACCGCCGTGGTCGAACAGGAACAACTGGCGCTGATAGTCGCCGAAGTGCTCGCGGAAGGTCAGGGTCTTGTCGATGATTTCCTGAGGGCTGCCGACCGCCAGCGGGGTCATCTCCATGAACTCTTCCAGGGACGGGCCGTGGCCATATACCGGGGCGTTATCGAAGTAAGGGCGGAACTCCCGGCGCGCATCCTGGGAGTTGCGGCGCATGAAGATGTGCCCGCCAAGGCCGACGATCGCCTGCTCCGGCGTACCATGGCCGTAATGGGCAAAACGCGTGCGGTAGAACTCCACCAGCGCCATGAAATGCTCCCGTGGCCAGAGGATGTGGCTGGCGAAAAAACCGTCGCCGTAATAAGCCGCCTGCTCGGCGATTTCCGGGGTACGGATCGAGCCGTGCCAGACGAAGGGCGGCAGGTCGTCCAGCGGTCGCGGGATCGAGGTGAAGTGGTTCAGCGGTGTACGAAAGCGTCCGCTCCAGTTGATGTCTTCCTCGCGCCAGAGCCGGTGCAGCAGGCGATAGTTTTCCATCGCCAGCGGCAGGGCGTCGGCGATGCTCTTGCCGAACCAGGGATAGACCGGCGCGGTGTTGCCACGGCCGAGCATCAGGTCCATGCGTCCGCCGCAGAGGTTTTGCAGCAGTGAATATTCTTCGGCCAGCCGCACCGGATCGTTGGTGCTGATCAGGGTGGTGGACGTCGAAAGAATGATGCGTTGAGTCTTCGCTGCGATGTAGGCCAGCAGGGTGGTGGGAGAGGAGGTGATGAACGGGGGATTGTGGTGCTCGCCGGTGGCGAACACGTCCAGTCCGATGTCTTCGGCCTTCTGCGCAATTTGCAGGGTGGCCTGGATGCGCTCGGATTCACTGGGGGTACGGGCGTTGGTAGGGTCTTGCGTGACGTCGCCAACGGTGTAGATCCCGAATTGCATAAAGCCTCCTTGCCTTGGGTAAAGGTGCGTTTGAAACCCTTGCCGTGAAGAATGAATCATCGCGGCACTTGAAATGTACGCCTGTACACGTACAATCGCAATTCTGCATCATCGTCCAAACGGCTTTGAACACCTCATCGAGAGAGGAACGCGACATGCAACTGGGATTTATCGGTCTGGGCACGATGGGCGCACCGATGGTGCTGAACCTGCTGAAAGCCGGACATCGGGTCCGCGTGTGGAATCGTTCGACAGCACCGCTGCAAGCACTGGCCAAGGCCGGCGCCGAAGCCGTCGAGACACCGGCGCTGGCGGCGCAGGCCGAGGTGCTGATCTCGATGCTCGGCGATGACACGGCGATCCGTTCGGTGTTCTTCGACGCCAAGGCGCTGGACGGTCTGCAGGCCGGCAGCGTTCACATCAACATGTCCACGGTGTCCGTGGCGCTGGCCAGGGAACTGGCGGCCGTGCATGAAGCACGCGGCGTCGATTACGTGTCGGCACCGGTGCTGGGGCGGGTCGATGTGGCGGCTGCCGGCAATCTGAACATTCTCGCCTCCGGGCCTGCCGATGCACTGGCTCGGGTACAACCGCTGTTCGATGTGTTGGGGCGCAAGACCTGGACGCTCGGCGACACGGCTGAAGTGGCCTGCGCCGCCAAGCTGTCGGCCAATCTGATGATCGCCTCGGCGATCGAGTCCATGGCTGAAGCCTCGACCCTGGCCGGCGGTTACGGCGTGAGTCGTGCGTCGTTCATCGACATGATCACTTCGACGCTGTTTCCGGTGCCGGTGTATCAGGGTTACGGCAAGCAGATGGCCGATGACATATTTGAGCCGGCCGGCTTCAAATTGTCGCTGGGTCTCAAGGATGTACGCCTGGCGCTGGAGGCCGGTGAAGCGGCGCAGGTGCCGCTGCCGTTTGCCAGTGTGTTGAAGGACAACCTGCTGGACGGCATGGCTCATGGTCAGGCCGATCAGGACTGGGCGTCACTGTCGAAAGTCAGTGACCGGCGCGCCGGCGTGAAGTAATCAAAAAGATTCAAGTAACGTAACTTGTTCGCAAGTTACGTGGGCCTCTTGCGCCTTGCGTTATTGTCGGACAGTGATTGTTCTTTTATTGGGAAATGAAAGAAGTCTGATAATAGTGCTTGTCAAATGTACGACTGTAGTCGTACATTTTTATCGGGGTTTAACAACAAAACTTTTGTCTGTTTTTTCGTCTGCTGATCGTAAATAAATAATAGCTAGGAGCCGTTATGAAAAATCTAATGCAATGGAACAGCCTTCCCTCCGAATCCAATGAATGGCTCGAGAAGGTGCGTGCACTGAATCCGCTGATTGTTCAGCACCGCGATTACAGCGAGCAGACAAATGCGACTCACAAGGATGTGATGTCCCGATTCTTCAAGGACGGTTTCGGCCGTACGTCGGTGTCCCGAGCGTTCGGCGGCTCCCAGGTCGATATCCAGACCACCTCCGCGCTGGTGCTGGAATTTGCCCGGTACGACGCTTCGCTGTCCTGGCAACTGGCGGTGCAAGTGGCGATGGGGCGCCTGTCCGACTACCTGCCGGAAGCCACTTCCGAAGCGATCTACAACCACTGTGACGGTTTCGTGATCGGCGCCATCCACTCCGGTGGCGAAGCGCTGCCGATGGGCGACGAGTACCTGCTGAGCGGCAAATGGGCGTTCGCCAGCGGCTCGGCCCACGCCGACTGGCTGGTCTGCACCGCTACCGTCAAAGGCACCGAAAACAACACTACACCGGAAGTGCGGATGTTCTTCGTGCCCGCCAGCCAGTGCACCATCCTGCCGACCTGGGACACTCTGGGCATGCGCGGCACCGGCAGCCACCACTTTCAGTGCTCCAACGTCATCGTCCACAAGTCGTATTCGCTGGACGTCGAAACCCTGAAGAAATCCCCCGAAGCACGCAGCTCCCGCGCCTACGCCACCGGTTACTACGAGTTCGGCACCCTGGCGGCGATGTCCACCGTGCTGGGCGTGGCCCGCGCTGCGGTCGATCATTTCCGTAACGATCGCGCCGTGAACACCGATCCGGGTCTGGAAGGGGTGATCTTCGAGAAGACCGGTCGCGCCATCTCCTCAGTCCATACCGCACAGCTGTTGCTGGAAGATGCAATTCACCAGGTGATCAGCCGTGGTGAAACCATCGGCGAACCGGTCAGCGCCCGTGTCGGCCTGGCAGCCTCGGTGCTGACCGAGAACTCGGTCAATGCGGTCAACCAGCTCTACTCGATGGCCGGCTCAAAAGCTGTCTACAAGTCGCACTTCCTGGAACGTTGTTTCCGCGATATTCATACCGGTTCCAAGCACTTCACCCTGTCGCCTTTGAACTTGCACGGTATCGGCAAGTATTACCTGGATAAAACCAACGTACTGGCCGCGGCGTAATAGCGGATAAATAAAACGGGCGCGTTATCAGTGAGTGTTCACAGGGATCAATAACGCGCCCGTTTCAAGTTGCACCTTTATTTTCTTAAATCTCAAACTTTTGTGCTCGCAGTAAAGAGTCAAGGGAGTGCCACATGCTTGCTCGAAATATTGTTAAGTCGCTGGTGTTTATTATTCTGGTCGTGGTGTTGTCCGCCGCCCTGGGCTGGCGCTTCTGGTCGCCGCCACCGGCAGCGGCCGAACAACGGATTCCCAGCACCCGGGTCGGTCTGGCCGTGGTCAAGAAACAACCGTACACCTACTACCTCGAAGCCATCGGCAAACTCGAGGCGCAGCGTCAGGTGCTGGTCTCGGCCGAAGTCAGCGGCAAAGTGGTGGACATCGATTTCGAGTCCGGCGATGAAGTGAAGGCGGGGCAGGTGCTGCTAAAGCTCAACGACGCACCCGAGCAAGGTGAACTGGTGCGCCTGAAAGGCGAGTACGAATCGGCCAAGGCCCAGTTCGCCCGGGTCCAGGAACTGGCCAAGACCGGCGCCGAAAGCCGTCGCGCCTTCGACAGTGCCCGCGCTCAATACGACGCCGCCAAAGGCGACATGGAGCGCATGCAGGCGCAGATCGCTCAGCGGCACATTCGCGCGCCGTTCGCCGGCACCCTCGGCATTCGCCAGGCGCACCTTGGCCAATACCTGCAAGCCGGCAGCGCGGTGGCGACCCTGACAGATCCGGGCGTGCTGCGCGTCAACTTCACCCTCGCCGAGCGCGATGGCTCGCAAGTGCAACTGGGCCAGACTGTGCAGGCCAAGGTCGATGCCTGGGGGGATGTGACCTTCGCCGGCAAAATCGTCGCGGTCGATCCGCAGATCAACCAGTCCCACACCATCAATGTGCAAGCGGTCATCACCGACACGCAGAAACGCCTGCGTCCCGGCATGTATGCACGGGTCTCGGTGACCCTGCCGCAGACCGCCGAGCTGCTGATTCCGGAAACCGCGATCACTTACAACGCCTACGGCGAGAGCGTGTTCTCGGTCTACACCGACGAGGCCGGCGTGCAGAAGGTCAAGCGTGAAAGCATCAAGGTCGGCGAGCGCCGCAATGGTTGGGCGGTGGTCGACAAGGGCTTGAGCGAAGGTGTGCAAGTGGTGACGTCCGGTCAGCTCAAGCTCCACGACGGCGTGGCGGTGGAAGGCGTGCCGGACACGATTGCTCTTAAACTCAGTGGGCTGGAAAAATGAATTTCACCGACCTCTTTCTTCGCCGCCCGGTGCTGGCCGTGGTGGTCAGCACGCTGATCCTGTTGTTCGGGGTGCGTGCGCTGATGAACTTGCCGATCCGCCAGTACCCGATGCTGGAGACGTCGACCATCACGGTCACGACCCAGTACCCCGGCGCCTCTTCGGAACTGATGCAAGGCTTCGTCACCCAACCGATCAGCCAGGCCGTGGCTTCGGTCGAGGGCATCGACTATCTGTCGTCGGCCTCGACCCAGGGCCGCAGCCAGGTGACGATCCGCATGGCACTCAACAGTGACTCCATCGCGGCGCTGACCGAGGTCATGGCCAAGGTCAACCAGATCAAATACCGCCTGCCGAAGGACGCTTACGACCCGGTGGTGGAGCGCACTTCCGGCGGCTTCACCAGTGTGGCCTACGTCGCGTTCGCCAGCTCCAACCTGACCATTCCGGAGATGTCGGATTACATCTCCCGCGTCGTCGAGCCGATGTTTGCCGGCATTGAAGGCGTGGCCAAGATCAACATCATGGGCGAGCAGAAACTGTCCATGCGCCTGTGGCTCGACCCGCAGCGTCTGGCCGGCTACGGCATGACCGGGCAGGACGTGTCGGCGGCCATCGAAGGCAACAACTTCCAGGCGGCTCCCGGTCAGGTCAAAGGCCTGTACGTGGTCAGCAACCTGCGGGTCAACACTGACCTGAACAGCGTCGAAGACTTCCGTGACATGGTGCTGCGCAACGACAACGGCCACATCATCCGTGTGCGTGACCTTGGCACTGTAGAACTGAACGCGGCTTCCACCGACACCAGCGGCGCGATGAGCGACGTACCGGCGCTGTTCCTCGGTCTGGACGCGGCACCGACCGGCAACCCGCTGGTGATCGTGAAGCGCGTGCGCGAATTGCTGCCGCAGATCCAGGAAACCCTGCCACCGGGCGTGACCGTGCAGATCCCGTTCGAAGTGGCGCACTTCATTCAGTCGTCGATCGACGAGGTGAGCTACACCCTGCTCGAAGCGCTGGTGATCGTGGTGCTGGTGATTTACCTGTGCCTGGGCACGTTCCGCACCGTGCTGATTCCGCTGGTGACCATTCCGCTGTCGATGCTCGGCGCGGCGATGCTGATGCAGATGTTCGGCTTCAGCCTCAACCTGCTGACTCTGCTCGCCATGGTGCTCGCCATCGGGTTGGTGGTGGACGATGCCATTGTCGTGGTGGAAAACGTCCATCGTCACATCGAAGAGGGCAAGACACCGTTCGACGCTGCACTGATCGGCGCCCGTGAAGTAGCCGGGCCGGTGGTGGCGATGACCTTTACCCTGGCGGCGGTGTACGCGCCGATCGGTCTGATGGGCGGCCTCACCGGCACGCTGTTCAAGGAGTTCGCACTGACCCTGGCCGGTGCCGTGGTGATTTCCGGCATCGTCGCCCTGACCCTGTCGCCGATCATGAGTACTCGTCTGCTGGACGCGAAAACCAGCGAAGGCTTCATGGCCGTCAAGGCCGATCGTTTCTTCCAGTACCTGTCCCGTCGTTATGGCGCATTGCTCGGCGGTTCGCTGGCACGGCGCTGGATCAGCCTGAGCGTGGCGCTGGTGATTTTCTTCAGCCTGCCTTTCCTCTATCGCTCGGCGCAGACCGAACTGGCGCCGCTGGAAGACCAGAACATCCTGCTGACCGCCATCAAGGCGCCGCAGCACGCCAACCTGAATTACCTCGAAGCCTACGCCCACGAACTGTACAAGACCTTCAACGAAATCCCCGAGGGTTACAGCAACTGGGTGGCGAACGGTTCCGACGGTCTGTCCAACAGCGTCGGCGGGATCAACCTGGTGGACTGGGAAAAACGCGGCCGCGACGCCAACACCATCCAGCCTGACTTGCAGGCGCGGGTGAATCAGATCGAAGGCACGAGCATTTTCGTGTTCCAGATGCCGCCCCTGCCCGGTTCCACCGGTGGTCTGCCGGTGCAGATGGTGATCCGCAGCGATCAGGAATACCTGGCGCTGTACAACGTGATGGATCAGCTCAAGCAGGCTGCGCAGGCCAGTGGCCTGTTCGCGGTGGTCGACAGCGATCTGGACTTCAACAACCCGGTGGTGGAAATCCAGGTTGACCGGGCCAAGGCCAACGCCCTGGGCATCCGCATGCAGGACATCGGCGAGACGCTCAACAGCCTGATCGGCGAGAAGTACGTCAACCGGTTCTCGTTCCACGGTCGTTCCTATGACGTGATCCCGCAGTCGGTGTCGGCGGATCGCCTGACCCCGGAAACCCTGAAGCTGTATTACGTGAAGGACCAGAAGGGCAACCCGGTGCCGTTGTCGACGCTGGCCACCCTCAGCGTCAAGGTCGAGCCGAATCGCCTGACCCAGTTCAACCAGCAGAACTCCGCCACGTTCCAGGCCATTCCGGCGCCGGGCGTGACCTTGGGTGATGCGGTGGGCTTCCTGCAGATGCAATCGGAAAACTTCCCGGCCGGCTTCAGTTTCGACTGGCAGTCCGATGCCCGCCAATACGTGCAGGAAGGCAACAGCTTGGCGTTCACCTTCGGCCTGGCCCTGGTGATCATTTATCTGGTGCTGAGCGTGCAGTACGAGAGCTTCCGCGACCCGTTCATCATTCTGATCAGCGTGCCGCTGTCGATATGCGGGGCCCTGGTGCCGCTGGCGCTGGGCATGACGTCGATGAACATCTACACCCAGATCGGCCTGATCACGCTGATCGGTCTGATCAGTAAGCACGGGATCCTGATGGTCGCGTTCGCCAACGAGTTGCAGCGTCAGCAAGGCATGGACCGCGTGCAAGCCATTCAGCATGCCGCGCAGGTACGTCTGCGGCCGATCCTGATGACCACCGCTGCCATGGTGGTCGGCCTCGCGCCGCTATTGTTCGCCAGCGGCGCCGGCGCCAACAGCCGCTTCGGCCTGGGCCTGGTGATTGTGGTGGGGATGCTGATCGGCACCTTGTTCACCCTGTTCATTCTGCCGTCGGTGTACACGCTGCTCAGTTCGATCAAGCAACCGAGCCACGCACCCGAAGCCGAGCCGGCCGGTGTGCCGCAACCCATCCTGTGAGGACGTGACATGTATTCGATTACACGTTTGATGCTGGCGCCGCTGGCGGCGTCCATCCTGTTGGCGGCCGGTTGTGTGAACTACGCCGGGATCGATCATCAGGGCAAATTGCTGGCGGTCGGCGATGCGCCGTCCGACAGCCTGAAAGACAAGTTGCCAGCGGCCCAGTGGCCGCGTGCAGACTGGTGGACGTCATTGGGCGATCCGCGTCTGGGCGCGTTGATCGAAGAGGCGTATGCCAGCAATCCGGACTTGCAGGAAGTCGCTGCCCGGGTCGCAAAGGCCAACGCATTTCTTGATCTGCGCGATGCCGAGCGCTACCCGGAAATGGATGCATCGGCAGGTGTCACCCGTGGCCGACTGTCGCGCTTCGAGGACTACAGCGGCGAGGGCCACAAATACTTCACCGCGCGTAATCTGGCCGTGAATTTCAGCTACACCTTCGACCTCTGGGGCGGCCAGCGCGCCGCCTGGGAGTCGGCGCTCAACAGCGCACGAGCCGCGGAGGTCGACCTGCAATCGTCGCGGCTGATTCTGGCGGTCAACGTGGCCAAGGCCTACAACCAGCTGGCGTATGCCTGGCAGGTGTCGGAGCTCAATCAGCGCGATCTCGAACGCTTGAGCAAACTGGTGGACCTGACGGATTCACGATACGGCTCGGGGCTCGACAACCTGTCGCAACTCAAGCAGGTGCAGAGCCTCAAGGCGCGTTCGGAATCGACGCTGATCGGCGCCAACGAAGACATCGAAATCGCCCGGCTGCAATTGTCGGCGCTGATCGGCAAGGGCGTCGATCGTGCACACACGCTCGAGCGGCCATCGAATCTGCAGGCCAGCGTCGTGGCATTGCCGGCGCAGTTGCCGGCCCAGTTGCTCGGCCGTCGTCCGGACATCGTCGCCGCACGTTGGCGCGTAGAGGCCGAGACTAAAAACGTCGAGGCGGTGAAGACCACGTTCTACCCGAACATCAATCTGGTGGCGGCGGCGGGCTCTCATGCACTGACGGGGGATGCGATGTTCGCCGGGGTCAGCAAGTTCTGGAACGTGGCGCCGACGGTGTCGCTGCCGATCTTCGATGCGGGTCGTCTGCGCTCCGATTTGAAGGCCGGCAATGCTGAACTCGACAGTTCGATTGCACAGTACAACCGGGTGTTGAATTCGGCACTGCACGAGGTGGCGATTTCGGTGACGCAGTTGCGTTCTTTCGAGCAGCAGATTCTCGTGCAGCGCGATGCCTGTGCGATTGCCCAGTCGTCTTACGATCTGTCGCAGTCGCGCTACAAGGCCGGGGAAGACACGTTCCTCGATGCGCTGAACATCGAGCAACAATTGATTCAGGACGAAATGCGCCTGGCCTTCCTCAGCAGCAAGCACATCGACAGCTCGGTTTCGTTGATGGCAGCGCTGGGCGGCGGGTTCCAGGCGCCCTCGCTGGAGACGGCACAGAGCAGTGCTCTGTAGTGTTTTTCGGGACGCCGCCTTCGGGGCGGCTGTCGCGGGGAAAAGGCATCTTGTGTATAGTCTTACTGTTCTCGTATAGACGAATACAAGACGGATTTTTCCCGCCTATATCATCAAGGGTACCTACCTATGAACGTCCCGAATCACCCCAATCAGGATCAGATCCTTCTGGAAAATGTGCTGAACGCATTGGGAAGCCCGCTACGCCTGACTGTGTTGAAAGTGTTGTCCGATGGCCAGGAACATCCATGCGGCCGGATCCTCAAGGGCGCATCGAAGTCGACCATGACTCACCACTGGCGGGTCCTGCGCGACAGCGGTCTGATCTGGCAGCGTCCGTATGGTCGGGAAAACCTGTTGTCCCTGCGTCGCGAAGACATGGACGTGCGTTTCCCTGGCCTGCTCGATTCGCTGCTCTCGGCGGTCAAGACCGATGAACAGACCATCAGTGTGATCAGCAAGCACGAAGTCACAGAAGAAAACGCAAGCGAGTGACCGTGGCGAACCGCCTGTGAAAGGTTGGCGCTCCATGGCATTCCATCAATTCACAATCACCAGGAAGGTGTGGGCGGTATGGATACAAGTCATTACTGGTCGTCGCGACCCCTGTCGGAACTGACCGGCTCCGAGCATCACTGGCTGTTTTTGCCCGGGGCACTGACCCCGCGTCTGAAAGCCATGGGCGACTATTCAATCGAAGTGGTCGAGCAGTCCCATGGCCCGCTCAATCCTGAAGAAGCGCAAGCGCTGAACGTGCCGCCGATGACCATTGGCTGGGTGCGCGAGGTGGTGATGAAACTGGATGGCGAGGCCTGCGTCACTGCGCGCAGCTTGACCAGCGTGCCGGCGCTGAGCGGCGACTGGGCGGATCTGAACGGCTACGGTCGTCGACCGCTGGCCGAGATTCTCTACACGTCGGACCAGACCCTGCGCGAACCCTTCCAGTGCGCCTTGCTGCCCCCCGGCGCACCATTGGCGGCGCTGTCCCATCGCTACGCGCCGCAGGCCAAGCGTCTGTTGGCCCGGCGTTCGCGCTTCACCCGCAATGGCTCGGCGCTGCTGGTCAGTGAGTGCTTCCTGCCGGCGTTCTGGGCCCGGGTCGAGTACGCTCAGGCGCTCAAATCGGCCTGATGCAATGAAACCTGCTGGAGCAATCTCCCGCAGGTTTTTTTCGCCGTTTGTTCAGAGCCGGATCACCGCTTCGATCTGCCTGATCGCCGGTGTCAGGGCCTGCGCCAGTTCCTCGGCTTTCGAGGTCGGGCGCATGGTTCTGGATGAGCGCAGAAACAGAGGATCATCGAACCGCTTGCGCAGCCGTGCCAGCGATCCGCTGATGGCGGGTTGTTTGACGTGCAGGCGCTCGGCCGTGCGTGACACGCTGCGTTCGCGAAACAGCACCAGGAAAATGATGATCAGGTTCAGGTCGATATCCGCGAAGTTGTCTTCATTGAATAGCATGGTTACATCCCTGTCATGACCCGCCGGCCGGCTTCAGCCGAAGCCGGCGGGTGTCTGGATCACTGCTCGGGTGCCAGGCGCAGTTCGTCGTTCAGACGGTAGTAACTGCGGTTGAAGTAGACCAGGCCTTCCGTGGCCTCGCTGTGTTGCTGCAGTTCGAGAATTTCACAGTAGAAGATGCTGTGGGTGCCGACCTCGTCGACCTTGCTGACCCGGCAATCGAGGCTGACCAGTGCCTCTTCGATCACCGGTGAACCGGTCTTGAGCGTCTGGCAATTCACGCTGGAAAAACGCTCCTGCATGCTCAACTGCCGATTGGCGAACGCCCCTGATGTCGACTGATGATCGCCGGTCAGGACGTTCACGCACAGCACGCCATTGGTCTTGAAATGCTCGTGATTGGACGACGAGCGATTGACGCACACCAGCAGCGTTGGCGGTGAATCCGTCACGCTGCACACCGCCGACGCGGTAAAGCCGAAACGCCCCGCAGGGCCATCGGTCGTGACGATGGTGACAGCACTCCCCAGCATCGCCATTGCATTACGAAACTCCGTTGAATCAACCATCGCGTCACCTCATTCCATGTAGGTTTAATGGAGCCGATCCGTTCTTCCTTGTCCGTTGTCGTTGGGCGAAAACGGGTATCGGGCAACACGTTCGCTCTGGCGATATAGTACGTATGTATACGTACCTTGCAAGCTATTCCTTGAGCTTATTTTGCGGATGAAAAGATCAATCCCCGGGGAGGGCCAAGGCTTGCAACAAGGCTGTGGCGTAGCTTGGCAACGTGGTGAAATCCCGGGCACACAGCAACAGTTTGCGAACGGCCCAGCCTTCATTCATCGGCAGGGTCTTGAAGCCCCGCGATGCGGACCGCTGAACTGCCGCCAGCGGAACGATGCCAATGCCGGCACCCCGAGCGACCATGCGCATTACGCCATCGAAACCATCGGCGCGGATGCGGATCTGCATTCGCGAGCCGCTGTGTAGTGCCTGTTCCTCCAGATACACCGCCAGCGCGCTGTCGGCGTCGAGGCCGACGAAGTCGTGACGCAAGGCGTCGTTGAAACTGACTTCGGTCGCGTCAGACAGCGGATGGTCCAGAGGCAGAATCAGCACCAATGGGTCGTCGCGAAAGGCTCGGGTCTGCAAGTCGGTGGTGTCGATCGCGTCGGACACAATGCCCAGATCCGCCGCCCCTTGGCGTAATGCATGCGTGATGCGGGCGCTGGGTAACTCCTGCAGATCGATATCGAGATTGGGATGCCCACGCAGAAAATCCGCCAGCACCTCCGGCAGGTATTCGCTGAGTGCCGTGGTGTTGCACAGCAAGCGCACCTGGCCTTTGACGCCGCGCGCGTACTCGGCCAGATCCTGTTGCAGACGTTCGGCCTGTTGCAGCAACACTCGCGCATGTTGCGCCAGGGCTTTGCCGGCCGGCGTCGGCGTGACACCACGACGTCCACGCTCAAGAAACTCGGTGCCCAGCGACGCTTCCATCGCCCGGATCCGCGCACTGGCCGCCGCCAGTGAAAGATGACTGCGTGCGGCGCCGGCGGTGATGTTGCCGCTGTCGAGGATGTGCAGGTACAGGCGCAGGTCGGTGAGGTCGAAGTGCATGGGGCAGCCTCAATATCAGTGGTGTCAGCCCCGACGAAGAGGCCAGTGGCCGCAAAAAATCTACTAGCCTCAGGCAGAGCGAGAGGCAGTCTCAGTGTATGACAGATTTTCAGTTCATCCGCGCAGGCGCACAGTATCGCCATGAACGCACTCGCAGATTTCTATCAAAACCTCGGTCTGGCTCTGTCATTGCTGGTGATTGCGACCTTTGTCGTCGCCGGCATGATCAAGGGCGTGATCGGTCTGGGCCTGCCCACTGTCGCCATGGGGTTGCTCGGTCTGGCTATGGCGCCGTCGCAGGCTGCCGCGTTGTTGATCATTCCGGCGACGCTCACCAACGTCTGGCAACTGGCGTTCGGCGGGCATTTGCAGGGGCTGGTGAAACGCTTGTGGCCGATGTTGCTGGCGATCTTCCTCGGCACGGCCATCGGCACCTTGTGGATCGGCATGGCAGGCGGGCATTGGGTGGTGCGCGGGCTCGGCGCGGCGCTGTTGCTCTATGCGCTGAGCGGATTGTTCCTGCCGACGCTGAGTGTCAGTCGCCGCCATGAACCGTGGCTGGGGCCGATCTGTGGTGTGATCACCGGCGTCATCACGTCGGCCACCGGAGTGTTCGTGATTCCCGCCGTCCCGTACATGCAGGCACTGGGTTTGCGCCGTGATGAACTGGTGCAGGCGCTGGGCCTGTCCTTCACCGTGTCGACCCTGGCGCTGGCCGGTGGATTGCTCTGGCGTGGGTCGCTCGGCGGTGCGGAGTTGAGCGCTTCGTTGCTGGCGCTGATCCCGGCGTTGCTCGGCATGCTGCTCGGCCAGTGGCTGCGCCAGCGTATCAGCGCCGTGCTGTTCAGGCGGGTGTTCTTCATCGGTCTGGGCGCGCTCGGCGCCCATCTGCTGATCAGCGGCTAGCGGACGACGCGCTGAGCATTTCAATCGGGCGGATATCAAAATCCCGTTCCAGATACTCCATGCGCTGGGCCAGGAACTGCTGCATGTGCGGCAGGTTCGAGTGCACGTCCAGATGCGCCTGGGTTTCCCAGATCTCGTAGAAGATAAACAGCGTCGGGTCTTCCTTGTCGCGCAGCATGTGGTACTCGATGCAGCCGGGTTCGGCGCGGCTCGGTTCGACGTAGGCGCGGAAAAACGCTTCGAAAGCCTCGGCTTTTTCCGGGCGGGTCTTGGCGTGCAGGATGAAACCCTGGCGTTCGCTCATCGCAAAAAACTCCATTCAAATTCAGATGGCGGCCAATCCTACGGCAAGAATCAGCATTCGATTCGTGCGTTTTACTCAAATGAATTTTGCGCAACCGGTGCTTATTCCGCGCGAGGCGGATCGCTAATCTGCCGCCATTCAATTTTTCCCCTTCTCCATCCTGCTAGCGCTCTGCGCTGCGCATCGGAATCCGATCGAGGCTCCCCCATGAAGAAAGTGCTGTTGCTCAACGGCGGTAAAAAATTCGCCCACTCCGACGGTCGTTACAACACCACCCTGCACGAAGCGGCGCTGAGTGTGCTGGATCGCGGCGGTGTCGACGTCAAGACCACCTTCATCGACGAGGGTTACGACATCGCTGAAGAAGTCGCCAAATTCCTCTGGGCCGACGTGATCATTTATCAGATGCCGGGCTGGTGGATGGGCGCACCGTGGACCGTGAAAAAGTACATCGACGAAGTCTTCACCGAAGGCCACGGCAGCCTCTATGCCAGCGACGGCCGCACTCGTTCCGACTCCTCGCAGAAGTACGGCAGCGGCGGTCTGATCCAGGGCAAGCAGTACATGCTGTCGCTGACCTGGAACGCACCGCAGCAGGCGTTCGATGATCCGACCGATTTCTTTGAAGCCAAAGGCGTGGACGCTGTGTACTTCCCGTTCCACAAGGCCAACCAGTTCCTCGGCATGACCGGCCTGCCAACCTTCCTCTGCGTGGACGTGATGAAGCGCCCGAACATCGAGGCCGACGTGGCGCGTTACGAGCAGCATCTGAGCGAGGTGTTTGGCCTCAAAGCCTGACGCTCGGCTACTATCGAAGGCCTGAGCCTCCAGCAGGCCTTTCGATTCGAGGACACCCGTGAAAGCCAGATCCGATGAGTTGCAGATTTTCGTCTGCGTGATCGAATGCGGTTCAATCTCCGCCGCCGCCGAGCAGGTCGGACAGACGCCGTCGGCGGTCAGTCGCACGCTGTCGCGGCTGGAAGCCAAGCTCGACACCACGCTGATCAACCGCACCACGCGGCGCATGGACCTGACCGAGGAGGGCAAGTATTTCTTCGAACAGGCCAAGCTGATCCTCGACCAGATGGACCAGCTCGAAGAGCGCCTGTCCTCGCGCCAGCAGACGCCATCAGGACGGCTGCGCATCAACGCCGCGTCGCCGTTCATGCTCCACGCCATCGTGCCGTACATCGACGAATTCCGGCAGCTGTACCCGGACATCCAGCTCGAACTCAACAGCAACGACCTGATCATTGACCTGCTGGAACAAAGCACCGACGTCGCCATCCGCATCGGCACCCTCGCCGATTCGACGTTGCATGCCCGCTCGCTCGGTTGCAGTCCGCTGCTGATCGTCGCCAGTCCCGCGTATCTGGAAAAACACGGCGCGCCGCTGGAAGTGGCTGACCTGAGCGCGCACACCTTGCTCGGCTTCACCCAGAACGAAGGCCTTAATCAGTGGCCGCTGCGTTACGTGCACGGCGACCGCTGGCCGATCACCCCGGCGATCAGCGCCTCCAGCGGCGAGACGGTTCGCCATCTGGCGCTCGAAGGCCAGGGCATTGCCTGTCTTTCGCACTTCATGACCATCGACGACATCCGCGCCGGGCGTCTCAAGGTGTTGCTGGCGGAATTCAACAGCGGTTATCGCCAGCCGATCAACGCGGTGTACTACCGCAACTCGCAGCTGGCACTGCGCATCCAGTGCTTCCTCGACTTCATCCAGAGCAAACTGGCGGCTTACGCCAGTGCCGATTTCAAGGGCTGATTCGTGATCCCTGCGCAAGAGTGAATTGGTTGAGGGCGGGTTTTTCCACCGGGCTTGGCGGTCGATACTCGTTGCATCACTTATTCACGCAGGGAGTTTCTCCATGAACGTATTCGTCACCGGCGCTGCCGGTTTTATCGGCGGCTCCATCGCCACCGGTCTGGTCCAGGCCGGCCACACCGTCACCGGTCTGGTGCGCAGCGCCGAACAGGCCGATGAGTTGAAAGCACTGGGCATCACCCCGGTGATCGGCACCCTCGACGACAAGGCGCTGCTGGCCGAACAGGCCCGTGCCGCCGACGCGGTGATCAACGCCGCCAGCAGCGATCATCGCGGCGCGGTCGAAGCCTTGCTCGATGCCTTGCGCGGCTCGAACAAAGTGTTCCTGCACACCAGCGGTTCGAGCATCGTCGGCGATGCTTCGGGCGGAAAATCCAGCGACATCATCTACTTCGAAGACAACCTGCCTGAGCCGACCGTCGACAAGGCCGCACGGGTGGCCATCGACAACCTGATCCTCGCGGCAGCGAAGGACGGCGTTAACTCGGCCGTCATCTGTAATACCCTGATCTACGGCCACAGCCTGGGCGTCCATCGCGACAGCGTGCAACTGCCGCGCCTGCTGAAACAGGCATGCAAAAGCGGCGTTGTGCGTCACGTCGGCACCGGCCGGAACATCTGGTCCAACGTGCACATCGAAGACGTGGTGGCGCTGTACCTGCTGGCCCTGACCAAAAACGTTCCGGGCACCTTCTACTTTGTCGAAAGCGGCGAAGCGTCGTTCATCGACATGACTACCGCCATGGCCGAAGCCCTGAACCTGGGCCAGCCACAGGACTGGCCGCTGAAAGACGCCGAAGCCGAGTGGGGCTACGAAATGGCCAACTACGGCCTGGGCTCCAACAGCAGGGTTCGCGGCAAGCACGCCCGCGAATTGCTGGGTTGGGCGCCGAAGCGCACGTCGGTGGTCGAGTGGATTCGCCACGAAATGGTGTGAGCCCGCACCACACTTGAACCTGTTGGAGCTCACCGGCTCCCACAGGTTTTTTTATGCCCCGGAAAAGAAGGACAGGGCGCCGAGGCTCATCGAAGCGTTCAGACATTTCCTACTAGTCTGATTCCCGCACAGGCATGGCCAACGCAGCTGGCCGGTTTGTAGGACAGCGGGCACCCACTGGTTGTCTGGCCATGAGGCCAGGTCGGTGGGTAACGCCCGTGGAATTTTTTTGCAAAAGGAATTTGCGATGGCAATACGCACCTCTGCTGCCTGCTCGTAAAGGCATATCCCGGGCGAATCAGACGATTTCGCCTCCTCACGGTTCATGACACGGCGCCAAGCGCCCTGGCCGGAGCATTGCGCTCTTGGGTCGTGGGCACACTCATCCGCGAAATTGGCAAGAACAAGGAGTAGTTATGGTCATTTTGGGCATTACCAATAACGATTTGTCGGGCGCTTGCCTGGTACGCGATGGTCAGATTCTCTCGGCGGTCAGCGAAGAGCGTTTCACCCGTATCAAGGACCACAAGATCTGGCCCGCCAGGTCCATCGAGTTTGTGTTGAGCCAGGCTGGCGTGTCACTGGAAGATCTCGACTACGTGGCTTACGGATGGAATGCCGGTTTCAACGCCGATAAACACCTTGAGTTGTATTTCGACCGGATCGTCGAAGAGGTCCGGAACAACCCCGAGGGCCTGGCGCAGTTCCGCCAGCGTGTCACCGATGAAGTCCGAAACGATAAAGAGAAGCGCGCCGAATTCGACCGGTACATTGCCGCCAATGGCCTGGCCGGCAAGGCGTATTACATCGATCACCATGAATGCCATGCCCTCGGTGCTTATGTCTGTTCGCCGTTCGATGAGGCCTTGACCCTGACCTGTGACGGGCGCGGCGACTTCCAGTCCCTGACCGTGACCTGGTACAGCCCGACCGAAACCACGGTTTTGCAACGCGAAACCAGCATCGACAGCCTGGGTTACTTCTACGGCCGGATCACCCACTTGCTGGGCTACAAGCCGAACCGTCATGAAGGCAAAGTCACGGGTCTGGCCGCGTTCGGCGATCCGCAGAAGTTGCTGGGGGTGATGCAGCAGATGATCCGTTTCGAAGACGGGCGCATCAAGGCGAGTTGCGGCGACTTGTTCGTGCCGTCCTACAACAATTACAGCGAATCTCTGGAGACCCTGTTCTCCCAAGAAACCCCGGAGGACATCGCCGCTGCGGTACAGCGCCATAGCGAAGACTTGCTGGTGGCGATCGTCAAACATCATCTGGAACAACGCGGCAGCACCAACCTGTGCCTGGCCGGCGGCGTGTTTGGCAACGTCAAACTCAACCAGCGCCTGCGCGAGATTCCCGGCGTGAAAAACGTCTATGTGCTGCCATGCATGGGCGATGGCGGGCTGGCGCTGGCGGCTGCCGTCGGGGCGGCGTACCTGGAGAACGGCACCCGTTTCAGGAACCCGGCAATGACCCTGGGGCCGGACTCGCGCAGCGTTTCGCAGAACATCAACCTGATCCATCGCAACTATCCCGAGCTCGGTTACCACACCCCGTCGAACATCATCGACGTGTTGACCGACGCACTGATGGAGAATCAGGTGCTGGGCATGTTCAAGGGCAAGATGGAGTTCGGGCCACGTTCACTGTGTAACCGCAGCATCGTCTATCACGCGCAGGATGGCGAAGTGAACGACTGGCTGAACAAGCGCATGCACCGTACCGAGTTCATGCCGTTCGGTCCGGTCACCGCCATCGAACACGCGGCGGCCTGCTATGTCGGGTGGGACGAGGACCAGGTGGCGGCAGATACCATGACCATGACCTACGATTGTCATCCGCAGTTCAGCGAGGCCAGTCCGGCAGTCGTGCACATCGATGGCACGGCGCGGCCGCAGATCATTCGCCCGCAGCGCGATGCATTCATGCATCGTCTGTTGAATGCCTGGCATGAGCGGACCGGTCAGGCGGCGTTGATCAACACCTCGTTCAACCGCCATGAAGAGCCGATTGTCTGTTCGCCGCAGGATGCACTGGATGCACTGAAAGACGGGATGGTCGATCTGGTGGTGATGAGTGAATCGCTGATTGTCTGGCGCAAAGGCAAAAACAGCTTCACCCAGCAACGCTTCGAATAATGGACGGATGGTTACAGGGCTCCGCTGGAGCCCTGCTCAGGAGCATCGAGCGTATGGTTGACCCATGTATCTGATCTTTTTCGGGTTCTTTGCCGCGGAAGGCATCATCTATCCGTTCTGGCCGACCTGGCTGAATTCGCTGGGCTTCAGCGCCAGCCAGATCGGCCTGCTGATCGCAGCGGTCTATTGGCCCCAGGTCGTGACCGGCGTGTTGATCACCTACGTAGCCGACTGGCGCGTGGATCAACTGCGGCTGGCGGCCATTCTCGGATTTTCGGCGGCGTTGTGTACGTTGCTGTTCTATTTCCTGCCGGTGCACCTGTGGGGATTCGTGTGCCTGAGCATTCTGTTTGGCGGGCTGTGGATGGTGGTGTTGCCGCTGTCCGAGTCCTATCTGCTCAAGCGTGACAAGCAAGCCCTGCAGAACTATGGCTGGGTCCGCGCGGTGGGCTCTTCGGCCTTTATCCTGACATCGACCCTCGGCGGTCTGTTGTTTGCGCAGTACAGCCAGTCGTGGGTGCCGGTGGTGATTGCCGTGTGCATGTTGCTCACCGCGCTGGCGTGTCTGTGGCTGAAGCGTCAGGTCACGCTGGCGCATCTGCAACCAGCCGAGCGTGGGACGAAGCGGCCCGACTGGAAGGCGCTGTTCGCTCAAAAGGGCCTGTTGATTGCGATTGCCGCCGCCAGTTTCATTCAGCTGAGTCACACCCTGTACTTTTCCACGGCGTCGATTGGCTGGGGCGTGAAAGGCTATTCTTCAACCGCCATCGGGGTGTTCTGGTCAGTGGCGGTGATCGCGGAAATCACCTATTTCGCGTTCTCCAACAAAATCCTGTCGTTCTGTTCACCGTTGTCTATCGTAATGTTTTCCAGTGTCTGTGCGGCGGCGCGCTGGGCGCTGTTTTCCGACAGCGATGCAGTCCCGGTGATCCTGTTGGGGCAATGTCTGCACGCCCTGAGTTTCGCGGCGTATCACTCGGCGATCATGCGCTGCATTCGCGATCACGCCCCGCCCGATATCCAGGTCTTTACCCAGGGTGTCTATTACTCGCTGGCGGTTGCCTTGCCCATGGGCCTGGCCACGCCATTTGCCGGGTATCTGTACGAGACGCAGCCACAATGGTCCTGGTATGTCATGGCGTTGTTTGCCCTGATGGGAACCGTGCTGGCCTTCATTGCTCACCAGAAAATGCGAAGTGCAACCGATGACACAACGAACGTTTACAGCCGTCTGCTTTGATATGGACGGTGTGCTGATCCAGTCTCGCGAGGTCATCGAATTCGCCTGGACCACGGTGGCGCGCAACTACGGTGTTGCCGTCGATCAGGCGTTCATCGACGATCACATTCACGGCCGCCCGGGCGGTTACACCCTGCAGGCCCTGTTCGGTCAGTTCGACGAACAGACGCGTGTGGCCATCAAGAAAGAAGTCGACGCCCTCGAAGAAGTTTCGATCTGTGCGCTGGTGCCGGGTGTCGCTGCGTTCATCGCCCAATTGAATGGGCGCGTGCCGCTGGCGCTGGTGACCAGCAGTTGGCGAGCGCGAGTCGACCACGTCCTGCAGCAGCACGGCCTGACGTCGGTTTTCGACTGCATCGTCTGCCGCGACGATGTGCGCAGCGGCAAACCGGCTCCCGATCCTTATCGCCTGGCCGCCGCCCGACTGGAGCGTCAGAGCGATGAATGCCTGGTCTTCGAAGACTCCGTCAGCGGTGTGCAATCAGCGGTCAGCAGCGGCGCGCTGTGCATCGGTATCGGCGACGATCCGACGCTGAGCGCTCACGGGGCACTGCGTACGTACGCGGATTTCACGGCGCTCCCGGTCTCGCCGGGCGGGGTGGATACGCACCTCTATGCCGACGGCGGGCTGTTTATCAGCGGGCAGGTTGCCCAGAGGTTCGCACGCTCATGACGCCGACCTTGCGACACGCGACCGTCCTGTGGAATTTCCTGGGAGCAGGACGCCAACACAGTGAGTGCGAGCTGATTGTGGTGTGCGGCTCCTACGACCTGCGGGTCTGTGATTACGCCTGTAAGTTGCTGAAAAAAGGCGTCGCCCCGCATCTGTTGTTTACCGGCAACACCGGCAACTGGACGAAGCATTTGTGGGAACGCACCGAAGCCGATATTTTTGCCCAACGGGCCATGGTGCAGGGTGTTTCGCCGGATCAGTTCACCCTCGAATCCCGCGCCACCAACTTCGCCGAGAACATCGCGTTTGCCCGAGCGTTGTTCCCGCAGGTGCGTCGGGCGACGTTCCTGACCAAGCCGAATTCGATCCGGCGCGTGGCGTTGACCTTGCCGGTTCAATGGCCAGGGCTTGAGGCCTGGGTGGATGCGCCGTCGTTCGGTTTTCCGGGGGAGGTCAGCAACCTGATCGGGGTCCTGGGACTGATCGACGAAATGGTCGGCGATATCCACCGGATCATGGTTTACCCTTCGCTGGGCTTTCAGGTCGAGCAAGTGATTCCCGAGGAAGTCGAGGTGGCCTGGCGCTACCTGATCGAACAAGGATTCGATCACCATCTGATCAAAGGCAGACACTGACGCCGCGCTGCCGCCGGAGACTGACATGCTGTACGACACACTGATTCGCAACGCCCTGGTCATCGACGGCAGCAACACTCCCGGTTACGCCGCTGACGTGGCAATCCTCGATGGCCGCATCGCGCGCATCGGCGATCCGGGCGATGCCCGCGCCACGGAAGAGATCGACGCCGCGGGCCGTGTGCTGGCGCCGGGCTTCATCGACGTGCACACCCACGACGACACCGTGGTGATCCGCCAGCCGCAGATGCTGCCCAAGCTCAGCCAGGGAGTGACCACGGTAATTGTCGGCAACTGCGGGATCAGTGCGGCGCCGGTCAGTCTCAAGGGTGATCCACCGGATCCGATGAACCTGCTCGGCACTGCCGCCGCATTCGTCTATCCACGTTTCAGCGATTACCGCGCGGCGGTCGAAGCGGCCAACACCACTTTGAACGTCGCGGCGCTGGTCGGGCATACGGCGCTGCGCAGCAATCACCTCGATGATCTTTTTCGCACCGCCACCGACGCTGAAATCGCCGCGATGCGCGAGCAGTTGCGTGAAAGCCTGGAAGCGGGCGCCCTTGGTTTATCCACAGGGCTGGCGTATGCGAGTGCGTTTTCTGCATCCACCGATGAAGTCATGCAACTGACCGAAGAATTGAATGCGTTTGGCGCGGTGTACACCACTCATTTGCGCAGTGAATTCGAACCGGTGCTGGAGGCCATGGACGAAGCGTTTCGCATTGGCCGCCACGCCCGTTCGCCGGTGATCGTTTCCCACCTCAAATGTGCCGGCGTGGGCAACTGGGGACGCAGTGCGCAGTTGCTCGCGTCGCTGGAAGAGGCGGCGAAAACCCACCCGGTCGGCTGTGATTGCTACCCCTACGCGGCCAGTTCTTCGACGCTGGATCTGAAGCAGGTCACCGACGCCCACCGCATCACCATCACCTGGTCGACGCCTCATCCGGAAGTCAGCGGTCGCGACCTGACCGCCATCGCTGCCGAATGGACGATGCCACTGCTCGACGCGGCCAGACGCCTGCAACCGGCCGGCGCGGTGTATTACGGCATGGACGAGAGTGACGTGCGCCGGATCCTCGCCCATCCGCTGTCGATGGTTGGTTCCGATGGCCTGCCGGAAGACCCGTTCCCCCATCCGCGCCTGTGGGGGGCTTTCCCACGGGTGCTCGGCCATTTCAGTCGCGATGTCGGGCTATTTCCGCTGCACACCGCCGTGCACAAGATGACCGGTCTGTCGGCGGCGCGCTTCGGCTTGAAGGAGCGGGGCGAGATCCGCGAAGGACACTGGGCGGACCTGGTGTTGTTCGACCCGGCAACCGTGCATGACGTGGCGGACTTCACCGACCCGCAACGTGCCGCGCAAGGCATCGATGGCGTGTGGATCAACGGCGTTTTGAGTTATCGAGAGGGGCAGGTCAACGGGCAAAGGGCAGGGCGGTTTCTGGCGCGTGAGGGTGATCTGCGTGACAACTTTCACTGAGTTTCGCGGATTGCGTCACAGTGATGGCACATTGCGACTAAAGAAAGTGGTCACCAAGCCGAATTGCTGACATCTACCCCGGCTGCATGGCGGGGCCCATCAGTCAGGGAGCACCCCCATGAGCTTCGGCAAAACCACCCCGATCCTGCGGATCTTCGATGAAGCCAAGGCCGTGGAATTCTACGTCGACTTCCTCGGCTTCAAGATCGACTGGCAGCACCGCTTCGAGCCTGGTTTCCCGTTGTACCTGCAAGTCTCGCGCGGTGAGTGTGTGCTGCATTTGTCCGAACACCACGGGGATGCGACACCGGGTTCGGCCCTGCGGATCGAGACAGATGAGCTGGAGGCGTTCCAGCAGCAACTGCTGGCGAAGAACTACAAGTTTTCGCACCCGGGCATCCAGGCCATGCCGTGGGGCAGCCAGGACATGACCATCGCCGATCCGTTCGGCAATCGTCTGGTGTTTACCAACGCGATCAGCCTCTGAGCCAAAAGCCCCCTCACCCTAACCCTCTCCCTGTATGTACCGGAGACATGGTGAACACATGTTCGGAGACATGGTGGACGGTTTTTAGATCCTCTTACCTGCCGTAACAATCTGCAAGTTCAAGTCGATTCGGGCGATACGATGTCTACTCCAGTAGACATCGTGGATGCCATCCTCCGCTGTTTCCCTGATCGCTATCGACAGCCCGTGAAATGCTTTTCCGATTGAGTATTCACGGTTCCTCCAGTAAATCTCGCCCTTCACCTGGACCTTTCTGACCACATCTCCGTCGGCGTATTCCGGCGCCATTTGCTGCTCCTGATACTCCCGAGGGCTGCTGCTGTAGCGAGTCGCCGGCACCTGCATATCCAGCGCTTGATGAGGACGTTTCTGGTTGTAGACATCACGCCAGATATCAAATGCCTGTTGTGCGCTGTTGAGGTCCGTGAAGTGCCGACCTTGCAGCACTTCACTCTTCAGGCTGCGGTGGAAACGCTCCAGTTTTCCCTGGGTCTGCGGATGATAAGGCCGGGAGTGACCTACCTTGATGCCCTGCCCCATCAGCCAGACTTCCAGCGCGGTATAAACCCCAGTCTGGTCACCCCAGGGCGAACCGTTGTCCATCGTTATGCGCAAAGGCAAGCCGTAACGCCGAAAGACCCGGATTAGATGCTCCTGGACGGTGTCGCGCTGCTCATTGGCGCACGCGGCGATACACATCGAAAACCGCGAGTGATCGTCCAGTATCGTCAATGGATGGCAACGCCCCTGACTCAGGCTGAAATGGCCCTTGAAGTCCATCTGCCAGAGATCGTTGGGCGCTTCATGCTCGAACCGGATAAACGGTTTGATCTCAGCAGCCTTTGGATCAACGCGCGAATGACGCTGTAAAACTGCATGCACAGTACTGACGGAAGGCATCGCTAAACCTTTGTCTTCCAGCACGCGTTTGAGCTTGCGAGCGCCCCAAGCCGCGTACTCCTGACTCACGATCAGAATCTGCTTCTCCACCTCGTCAGCACAACGTTTGGGGGACGTCTTCGGTCGTCGTGACTGATTGTTCAGCCCCTCGGCCCCTGATTTTTCAAACCTGCTGAGCCATTTGTAGGCAGTGCTTGGGCTGATGTTGAATCGACGGCAAAGCTGCCGAACATTGGCCCCTTCTTGCCGAGCCAAAAGCACGAATTCTGTACGTAGCTGCACGGTAGACACCTCTTCCCAAGACACAGGCCATCTCCTTCGCGATGAGCAATGTGTCTATTTAAAAGTGTCCACCATGTCTCCGAACACCTGTCCACCATGTCTCCGGTACATACACTCCCAGGGGAGAGGGGACTGACCGAGGTGTCTATCGTCATACACCGACCTGAAAGACCGTGACGATTATGGATTCACAGAAGCGTTTTCAGGTCGGCATAGATCGTGAGCATATTGCGGTCGGCTCCCTCTCTCAGTGGAGAGGGGACTGACCGAGGTGTTTATCGCCATACATCGACCTGAAAGATCGTGGCGATTATGGATTCACAGAATTTCTTTCAGGTCGGCGTAAATCGTGAGTAATTCGCGGTCGGCTCCCTCTCCAAAGGTCGAGGGGACTGACCGAGGTGTCTATCGTCATACATCGACCTGAAAGATCGTGGCGATTATGGATTCACAGAAGCGTTTTCAGGTCGGCATAGATCGTGAGCATATTGCGGTCGGCTCCCTCTCCCTCTGGGAGAGGGCTGGGGTGAGGGGGGCTGTGAGTCGCACACTCATTCGGCACCACCACTGACCCGGTGAGTCTGCCGAAACTCACCGGGCGGCATCCCGCGCCGGCTCTTGAACGTGCGGTGAAACGAGCGCGGTTCGGTGAAGCCCAGATACTGCGCAATATCCTGAATCGGCAAGGTGCTGTTGAGCAGGTAATGCTCGGCCAGCTCCTGGCGCAAGTCATCGAGGATCTGCTGATACGAGGTGCCGGCCTGATGCAACTGGCGTTGCAGCGTGCGCACCGAGACGGCGAGATGTTCGGCCACCTGTTCCTTGCGCGGCAGACCTTCCTTGAGCAACTGGCGCAGGATGCTTTTGACCCGCTGCTCCAGCGACGCATCCTCCAGCGTCGCCATCAGACTCTGGGCGTGTTCCTCCAGCGTGCGCAGCAAATGCGCATCGGCCTGGCGCAGCGGCAACTGCAGATATGGCAACGGCACGATCAGCGCGGAATACGGTTGATCGAACAGCACCGGGCATTCGAAAAACTGCTCGTACTGCGTCAGCGTCGTGTCCGCCGGACGTGAGTGCTCCAGCCACACCGCGGCCGGCGACAGTTGGGTGTCGGCGATCCAGCGGGCGTATTGCAGCCAGGAGCCGAGCACGTTTTCCACCAGATGCCGGCGAATCCGTGGGCGTTCGAAGCGGCAGCTCCAGATCAGGTGCACGTGGCTGTCCTGCACCTCGGCGCGACTGACGCCCATGTCGCCCACCAGTTTTTCGAACGGCATGATGCGGCTCATGGCGTCGCCCAGTGTTGCGCAATTCATGGTGATGTAACCGAGCACGCTCCAGGAGTTGGGCAGCACAAAATTGGCGGCGTTGAGACCGAACAACGGATCACCCGAGTGCTCGCAGAAATAATCGAGCAACCGCTCATGGGTTTCACCCGGCAGGCGCAGGCTGTTGTCGCTCAACTGCTGCGCCTGCAAACCGGCCGCCGCCAACGCAGGCTCGATGGCCAGGCCCAGGTGTTCGGCATGGCGCAGGTACTTGAGCAGCGGCGGAACGGAGGTGAAGCCGAGCGATTGCATGACCGAATTCCCTTGATCGAGGCCGCCACGGGCGGATGAACGCCCTGAAAGGTAATTTGAATCCACGACTAAAGTAAATGGCTGACGCTTGCGCGACGTTTGACTCAATTGGCTACTCGAACTGGCCGGATGCGACCGTGACACTTGCGGCCGGCTGACTAGTATGAGGGCCTGAAATCTCACTGATCAGACTGCACAGAAGGACACACGCATGCGACGCTGGAACGGCTGGGGAGATGCAACCACGGTGGTCGAACTGCCGGCCCAGGGCGCAGGTTTTCTCCATGAGCGACTGGGGCAGGGGCGAGCGCTGCCCGATGCGACACTCGAAGCGGCGCTGGCCCGCGTGCCGGTCTCGCGGCTGGCAGAGCACGCCTTGTACAGCATCGATGCCCATGATCGCTTGCTGCATGCCCGGGGCCAGAGCCTGCCGGACTGGCTGGCGTTGCGCGAGGGGGCGCTGGGTCACTATCCCGACGCTGTGGCGTTCCCGGAAACCGCCGAGCACATCCGCCAGTTGCTGGCGCTCGCCCAGGCCCAGGATCTGTGCCTGATTCCCTACGGCGGCGGCACGTCGGTGGCCGGACACATCAACCCGCCAGACTCCGCGCGGCCGGTGGTGACGGTGTCGCTGGCGCGGATGAATCGTCTGCTCGACCTCGATGAGCAAAGCTTGCTCGCGACTTTCGGTCCCGGCGCCAGTGGGCCGCAGGTGGAAAGTCAATTGCGCGCCCGTGGCTACACGCTGGGGCATTTCCCGCAGTCGTGGGAGCTGTCGACGCTGGGCGGTTGGGTGGCCAGTCGTTCCAGCGGCCAGCAGTCGTTGCGTTATGGGCGGATTGAGCAACTGTTCGCCGGCGGAACCCTGGAAACCTTCGCCGGGCCGCTGCAGATTCCAACCTTCCCGGCCTCGGCGGCCGGCCCGGATCTGCGCGAAGTGGTGCTGGGTTGCGAGGGGCGTTTCGGGATCATTTCCGAGGTCAAGGTGCGGGTCAGCGCGCTGCCGGCCGATGAGCGTTTTTACGGTGTGTTTCTGCCCAGCTGGAGCAAGGCGCTGCAAGCCATTCAGCAACTGGCCCAGGCGCGGGTGCCGCTGTCGATGCTGCGTCTGTCCAACGCGGTGGAAACTGAAACCCAACTGGCGCTGGCCGGCCATCCGCAACAGATCGCCTGGCTGGAGAAGTACCTGAACCTGCGCGGCGCCGGGCAGGGCAAGTGCCTGCTGACGTTCGGCGTGACCGGCAATCGCAAGCAGAATGCGTTGTCCCTGAGCCAGGCCCGTCAGCATCTGAAGGCGTTCGGCGGTGTGTTCACCGGCACCCTGCTGGGCAAGAAGTGGGCGCAGAACCGCTTTCGTTTTCCGTACCTGCGGGAGAACCTGTGGAACGCCGGTTATGTGGTCGACACTCTCGAAACTGCCACCGACTGGAGCAACGTCGACAACCTGCTCAACCTGATCGAAAACAGCCTGCGCGATGCCTTGGCGGCGGAGGGTGAGCGGGTGCATGTGTTCACCCATCTGTCCCACGTCTACGGCGAAGGATCGAGCATCTACACCACCTACGTGTTTCGTCCGGCGGCGGACTATCCCGCGACGCTCGCTCGCTGGAAGACCCTCAAGCACGCCGCCAGCCAGACCATCGTCGACAACCACGGCACCATCAGCCACCAGCACGGCGTGGGCAAGGATCATGCACCGTACTTGCCGGGCGAAAAAGGCGCGCTGGCGATGGACACCCTGCAGGCGCTGAGCCGGCACTTCGACCCGGCCGGGCGCCTGAACCCCGGCACGCTATTGCAGGAGTGACCGCCATGAGCGCGGACTGGAACGCCGAATGGCGCCAGCAAGTCCTGCCGACACTGGCGGCTGAAACCTGGGATCTGATCGTGATCGGCGGCGGCATCAGCGGCGCCGGCATCCTGCGTGAAGCCGCGCGTCGTGGCTGGCGTTGCCTGCTGCTGGAACAGCGTGATTTCGCCTGGGGCACCTCCAGCCGATCCTCGAAAATGGTCCATGGCGGTTTGCGCTACATCGCCAAAGGTCAGTGGCGGCTGACCCGCGATTCGGTGCGTGAGCGCCAGCGTCTGCTTGACGAAGCGCCGGGTCTGGTGGAACCGATGAGCTTCATGATGCCGCACTATCGCGGCGGCTTTCCCGGGCCGCGGGTGCTGGGTGGTCTGTTGTCGATCTACGACGCATTGGCCGGGCGCCGTGATCATCGTTTCCATGACGCGCAGCAACTGCGTTATCTCGCTCCGGGCGTGAAAGAACATGACCTGCTGGGTGGCACCTGTTTTGTCGATGCGCTGACCGATGAC
Organism: Pseudomonas fluorescens; assembly: GCF_012974785.1. GTDB lineage: Bacteria > Pseudomonadota > Gammaproteobacteria > Pseudomonadales > Pseudomonadaceae > Aquipseudomonas > Aquipseudomonas fluorescens_BT. The sequence continues at coordinate 852,730 of NZ_CP027561.1, forward strand.
GCTCGGTTGGTCATGCGCGTGTTGAGCGAAGCACGGGCCGACGGCGCGGTGGTGCTCAACGGCATGCGTGTCGAACATCTGCTGCGGGAAAACGGTCGGGTGTGCGGGGTTCAGGTCGAGGACTGCGAAGCGGGCGTATCGCTGCAATTGCGATGTGGTGTACTGGCGGTGGCCACCGGGGCCTGGGCCGAACGCTTGCGCCCACCAGAGGCGCCGCGTCAGTTGCGCCCGCTGCGCGGCAGTCATTTGCTGCTGCCGGGCTGGCGCTTGCCGGTGGCGCAGGCGTTCACGTTTTTGCATGAGCGGGATCGGCGTCCGGTGTTTGTTTTTCCGTGGGAAGGCGCCACGGTGGTCGGCACCACGGACCTCGATCACCGCGAGAATCTGGACCAGAGCGCGAGCATCAGCGCCGAAGAACTCGACTATCTGCTGGCCGCCTGCCGACAGCAGTTTCCCGGCGCTGAAGTGAGAGCGGCCGATGTGCTTTCAACCTGGTCCGGCGTGCGTCCGGTGGTGGGCAGTGCGGCGGGCGAGCATCAGGACACGCCGTCGAATGAAACCCGGGAACATGTGCTGTGGCAGGAGCCGGGTTGCGTCACGTTGGCCGGCGGCAAGCTCACGACGTTCCGCCCGCAAGCCATCGAAGTGCTCAAGGCCTGCGCCGACATGCTCGGCCGTTCTTTTGACGATGATGCCGCGCCGGTGTTTGCTGCGGTACCGCCACTGACGATTCCCGGACTCAGTCCCGGTCAATGGCGACGGCTGGCCGGGCGACATGGCCGGGACCTGCCGAGGCTGGCGCAACTGCTCACCGAACTGGGCCATGAAACGGTCGGTGCCACCGACACCTTGTGGGCAGAATTGGCCTTCGCCTGCGAAGCGGAAATGGTCTTGCACCTGGACGACCTGCTGCTGCGCCGAACCCGTCTCGGCCTGTTGTTGCCCCATGGCGGTGCGGAGTATTTCCCGGCCATTCGCCAACTCTGCCAGCCACGGCTTGGCTGGGACGACGAACGCTGGCAACAGGAACAGCAACGCTACCAGGCGTTATGGCAACGTCATCACGGCCTGCCGGATATCGCGCAGTGATGCCCCTCGAAGAGAGCTCCATGGACAACCACCCGAACAAGCGTTACCTGCTGGCCATCGACAATGGCACCCAGAGCGTGCGCGCGCTGCTCTTCGATTTGCAGGGCAATCTGCTCGGCAAGGGCAAGGTTGAATTGCAGGCCTATTACTCGACGCAACCGGGCTGGGCCGAACAGGATCCGGAATATTACTGGGCGAAACTGGGCGAGGCCTGTCAGCAGCTGTGGCAGCAGACCGGCATCGATCGCTCGCAGATTGCCGGCGTTTCCCTGACTACCCAGCGCGGCACGGTGATCAACGTCGACGCTCAGGGCAAGCCGCTGCGCCCGGCGATTCTCTGGCTCGACCAACGCCAGAGCGAAGTCGAAGGCGCGATCAAGGGCCCGTGGGGCTGGCTGTTCAAACTGGTCGGCGCACAGGCCACGGTGGATTACTTTCGCGCCCAGGCCGAGGCTAACTGGATCGCCCGTCATCAACCGGATGTGTGGGCGGCGACCGACAAGTTTCTGCTGCTCTCGGGGTTTCTCACGCATCGCCTGTGCGGGCGTTTCGTCGACTCGGTGGGCTGTTGCGTCGGCTACCTGCCGTTCGATTTCAAACGTCTGCGCTGGGCCGCGCCGCGTGACTGGAAATGGCAGGCGCTGGCGGTGCGTCCCGAGCAACTGCCAACCTTGTACAAACCCGGTGAAACCCTCGGCCATATCAGCGCCGAAGCCAGTCGTCACACCGGCATCCCCGAGGGGATTCCACTGATTGCGGCGGGGGCCGACAAAGCCTGTGAAGTGCTCGGTTCCGGCGTCGTCGACTCGGGCACGGTGTGCCTGTCCTACGGCACCACGGCGACGATCACCAGCACCCGCTCGCGCTATCTGGAAATCGTCCCGTTGATTCCGCCGTACCCGTCGGCGGTGCCGGATCAGTACAACTGCGAGGTGATGATCTATCGCGGCTACTGGATGGTCAGCTGGTTCAAGAACGAGTTCGGCCTGCGGGAAATGCAGCAGGCCAAAGCGCAGGGCATCGAGCCCGAGCAACTGTTCGATGCGCTGGTCGATGCGGTGCCGCCGGGTTCCATGGGGTTGATGTTGCAGCCCTATTGGTCGCCCGGTATTCGCGAACCGGGCGTGGAAGCCAAAGGCGCAATGATCGGGTTCGGTGACGTGCACACCCGCGCGCACATTTACCGGGCGATCCTCGAAGGCCTGGCTTATGCGTTGCGCCAGGGCATGGAGAAAATCGAGAAGCGCTCGAAGATCTCCGTCACCCGTTTGCGGGTTGCTGGCGGTGGCTCGCAAAGTGATGCGGCGATGCAACTGACGGCGAACATCTTCGGCCTGGCGGCGGAGCGTCCGCATGTCTATGAGGCGTCCGGTCTGGGTGCAGCGATTTGCTGCGCGGTGGGGCTGGGATTGCACGCAGATTTTCCCACGGCGATAGCGGCGATGACCCGGGTCGGCGCGGTGTTTCAGCCGCAGCCCGAGGCGCAAAAGGTCTATGAGCGACTGTACAAGGACGTTTATCTGCGCATGTATCGGCAGCTCAAACCGTTGTACCAGAGTATCCGCAAGATCACCGGTTATCCGGCCTAGAAAAACTACACATTCCCTTGTGGGAGCGGGCTTGCTCGTGAAAGCGGAGTATCAGTCACCGATTGTTTCAATGACCCACCGCCTTCGCGAGCAAGCCCGCTCCCACAGGAGACGGAGGCGCTTTTTTGCGCCATGCACGTGGCGCTATCGGAGAACTTTTCTGGTGAGATCGGACAGTGTCAGGGGCGGGGTCGGTTGTTAGGCTCGATCCCCACGGCACATATAACAAGAACCAGAAGCAATGAAGCTGATCTCCCTCCTGCTGCTTTGCGCAATGGCCCCGACGGCGTGGGGCTGGTCGAACCATACGGTGGGCAGCTACCTGGCGTTGCAGGATCTGCCGGCGTTGCGCGATGCACCGCCCGTCGTAGTCGAACCGCTGGAGCAGTTTCTCTCCGAGCAATACCCGGCCATCGTCGCGTTGCTCGATGAGCAGGAACGCTTCGCCCGCGAGCACTTCAAGCAGTACCCGCGGCGCCCCGACAACCTCAGGTTGCCCGCCGTGCCGAGCGACAATCTGCGCCACGACTTCCTCACCGCGTTGCGGATCAATCCGCTGATTCATCTGGCAATGGTCATCCAGCCGTTGCCGGGCAAAGACCTGCCCGAGCGCGAGCATCTGCAGGCCGATCAGGTCATGGTCGAGCAGACGCTTTCACCGTGGAATCGCCAGCGATTCATTCGCGTGACCGATCACGAAACAGTCGCGCCCCTGGCCGTGCTGGCGAGCGCCGCCGATGAGCCGGACTACGGCCACGACATCAACCTGTTCAGCGACAACCCCGGCGAAGTCGCCGCGTTGTACGGCTTCGGCCCGCAGCCGTTTGGCGATGAGCGCTTCCAGTACAGCTCCCAGGCACCGTTCCACATGGGCTTCTTCCATGAGAGCCCGGTGGTGTACGCGGCCGCCGGATTTCTCGAGCGCAGCTGGCCGGACTGGCGTGCGTATCAGTACATGGGGCTGGCGCGACTGGCGTTTGCCAGCGGCCATTCCTACTGGGGTTATCGCTTTCTCGGTTGGGGCCTGCACCACGTGCAGGACCTGACCCAGCCGTATCACGCCAAGCCGTTGCCGGGCGTCGAATTGCCGAGCCTTCTGCTGCTGGAAGGCAAGGCCCTGGCTGGTTTTGCGGAGGACAAACAGGCGTCCATCGAACGGGTCGCGACCCGCCACATGGAAGTCGAGAAATACCAATCGACCTGGCTACGCCGCGTGCTGCGCGCCGGTCAGCCGCATCCGATGCTCGACGCTTATGCCGATGCCACCGGGGACGCGCATTACCCGCCGTACTCGGTGGATTACCTGCGCGAAGTGGTGAGTGCCGAGTCGGTCGACGACTCCGCCGCCTTCGATGAAGCCATCGACCAATGGCTGGAAACGGCGCCGGTTACCAGCGATTTCAGCGCGGGCAATCAGTTGCAGCGCGAGACTTTCGAGCATCCGGAACTCAATCAACAACTGCTCAAACTGCTCGGCCATTTCGGCGCCCACAGCCGGATTTATGTCAGCGCGGGGCTGGCGCCCTAAGCATCGCGGCAACACACAACAATAAGAACAGGGAAGGAGGAACAGATGATCAACACTCGATTGCGCCTGTCCGGCGTAGCGCTCCCCGGTGTCGGTTTGGCAGGGCTGCTGCAACTCTGCGCAGTCGATGCGGTGCAGGCCGCCGAGTTCAGCGTGCTGGACAATCAGGTCACCGGCTCGCTCGACACGACCTTGTCCTATGGCCGCCTGTGGCGGGTTCAGGGCCGGGACAAGAACAACGATGACGTCAACACCAACGACGGCAATCGCAACTTCGATACCGGGCTGGTTTCCGAGGTGTACAAGATCACTTCGGAGCTGGAGGCCAACTACCAGAACTACGGAATGTTCCTGCGCGGTACCGCGTTCTACGACACCCAGTTGATGGACAAGCGCAACGACTACTACCGCAACAACAGCCCGTCGCAGCCGAGCCAGAGTTATCCCCAGGACGACCGTTTCACCGGCCAGACCCGCGACATTGCCGGCAGCCGGATCGAGATGCTCGACGCCTACGTTCATGGCAGCTGGGACGTCGCGCAAATGCCGGTCACGGCGCGGGTGGGGCGTCAGGTGTTCAACTGGGGCGAGGGGATTTTCTATCGCGGCGGGGTCAACACCACCAACCCGGTGGATGCGGCGAAATATCGTTTGCCGGGCGCCGAGGTCAAGGAAGTGCTGATGCCGGTGGAGGCGGTCAGCTTCAACATCGGCCTGAGCGACAACCTGACGATGGAGAGCTTCTACCAGACCAACTGGAAAGAAACCCGCATCGACCCGGTCGGTACCTTCTACTCGCAGACCGACCTGTTCGCCGACGGCGGCAACACCGCTTACAACAACTTCAGCGGCACCGCGCTTGATACGCCGGTGCCGGGGTTCGGCAATGTCATCGGCCTGTACGGCGCACTGGGCAACAACCCGTTGCTCGGCCCGGCGCTGAAATCCACCGGCCTCTATGCCAACGGCGTGACTCCTGCCTACGGCAACACCCTCAAGGTGGCGTCGATCGGCAAGGACTACAACGCGCGCAACGACGGCCAGTTCGGCTTTGCGTTTCGCTACATCGCCGAAGAACTCAACAGCACCGAATTCGGCCTGTACATGGTCAACTACCACGCCAAGGAACCGACCATCGCCGCCGATCTTGGTGGCTACAAGGGCATCGACATGAATGCCCTGACCAACATGCTCTCCAGCGTGGCCGGCAGTCAGGCCGGGGCCCTCGCCAACGGTCTGGCGACTGCCGATGTGATGGGCAACATCCAGGCCCATCGGCGTTATGCCGAAGACATCCGCATGTACGGTTTCAGTTTCAACACCACGCTGGGCAATGCTTCGGTGTTCGGTGAACTGGCCTATCGGCCGAACCTGCCCATCGGCATCGCGGCCACCAACGATCTGATCGGCGACCTGGCCAATGGCGCTGCGGCAGCGGTGTCCGGCAAGGCCATCAACGTCGGCGGGCAAATGGTCACCCTCGACAGCCAGATCAACAACGCCGAGCGGGTGGAAGCGTTCAACACCTCGTTGGGCAGCATCTACAACTTCGGCCCGACGCTGTCGTTCGACTCGATGTTCGGCATCTTCGAACTGGCCTCCGAGCACCTGCGCGGCAGCAGCCTGCAATACACCGCCTACGACGGCAGCACCCGTTACTACGCCGGCACCGGCAACACTTCGTACGTGTCCGGCGGCGATCGTGACGATCAGGTCAACCGCAATTCCTACAGCTACACGGTGATGTTCAACGGCACCTGGAACGACGTGTACGCCGGGATCAACGTCTCGCCTTACGTCGTCTACAAGGACGACTTCAAAGGCAACAGCTACCAGGCCGGCAACGCCATCGACGGGCGCAAGGCCTACACCCTGGGGGTCAAGGCCAACTACCAGAACAAGCTCGAAGCCGAACTGCAATACACCGAGTTCTGGGGCGGCGGACAGAACAACGGCATTCGCGACCGCGACAACGTCGGGTTCAACCTCAAGTATTTCCTTTGATATCCAGAACACCGGCGTCCCCCTGTGGGAGCGAGCCTGCTCGCGATGAGGACGGCACATCCAGAAGTTGTGTTGCCTGACTCACCGCCATCGCCAGCAGGCTGGCTCCCACAGGCGATTTGCTGGCTACGCAGACCTGGTTTTATTTCGGAGAACGAACATGTTTCCTGCATCACGACTGACCAAGACCACACTGGCGCTGCTTTTGAGCCTCACCGCCACAAGTACGCTGGCCGCCATCTCGCCCCAGCAAGCCGAACAACTGAAAACCTCGCTCACCCCCATGGGCGCCGAGCGCGCCGGCAACGCTGCCGGCACCATCCCGGCCTGGACCGGCGGCATCACCCAGGCGCCGGCCGGCTACAAACCCGGTCAGCATCACCCCGACCCGTACGCGGCGGACAAACCGCTGTTCACCATCACCAAGGCCAACCTCGACCAATACAAGGCGCATCTGAGCCCCGGCCAGATCGCCCTGTTCAACAGCTACCCCGACACTTTCCAGATGCCGGTCTATCCCTCGCGCCGATCCGGCTCCGCGCCGCAGTGGCTGTATGACAACACCCTGAAGAATGCGACCTCGGCCAAGTTACTGGAGGGCGGCAGCGGATTCGCCGATGCCTATGGCGGCGTGCCGTTTCCGGTGCCCAAGGACGGGGTCGAAGTGCTGTGGAATCACATCACTCGCTATCGCGGCATATACGTGGTCCGTCGCGCTTCCGAAACACCGGTGCAACGCAACGGCAGCTTCGCGCTGGTGACCTCGCAACAGGAAGGTTTCTTCAACTACTACCGCCCGGGCGGCCAGTTCGCCGACCTGAAAAACATCCTGTTCTACTACCTCGCCTTCGTGAAAAGCCCGGCGCGCCTCGCCGGTGGTGCCGCGCTGGTGCACGAGACCCTGGACCAGCTCAAGGACGCCCGCCAGGCCTGGATCTACGACGCCGGCCAACGCCGCGTCCGCCGCGCACCAAACCTTGCGTATGACACGCCGATCGCCTCCTCCGATGGCCTGCGCACCGCCGACGACACCGACCTGTTCAACGGCTCGCCGGATCGCTTCGACTGGAAGCTCAAGGGCAAGCAGGAAATCTACATCCCCTACAACAACTACAAAGTCGGCAGCCCCGACGTGAAATACGCCCAACTGCTCACCCCCGGCCACCTCAACCCGCAATACACCCGCTACGAGCTTCACCGTGTCTGGGTGGTCGAAGGCACACTCAAGCCGGGGGCGCGGCACATCTACTCCAAACGCGTGCTGTTCCTCGACGAAGACAGCTGGGGCGCCGCACTCGTGGATCAATACGACGGGCGAGGAGAGCTGTGGCGCGTGTCGATGGCCTACCTGAAAAACTTCTACGACCTGCCCACCACCTGGAGCGCTCTCGACGTCTTCCACGACTTGCAGGCCCGTCGGTACTACGTGCAGAACCTGGATAACGAAGAGGCCTCCACCGTCGACTTCTCGCAACCGGTGCCGGAGGATTCGTATTTCATGCCGTCGGCGTTGCGGCAGCGGGGGACGCGTTAAGTGGCCTGACGCAATCGCGGGCAAGCCCGCTCCCACAGGTAAAGAGTCGAACACAGTATCTGTGCACGCCTCAGAACCTTGTGGGAGCGGGCTTGCCCGCGATTGAAATTCGCTTCAGCGCTGACTGTAGGTCAGACGCGGAAGTGGCTAACCATTTGCTGCAACTGTCCACCCAACCGCGCCAGTTCAACACTCGACTTGGCCGTCTCATCACTCGCCGCAGCAGTCTGCTCCGACACGTCGCGGACGTTGATGATGCTGCGGCTGATTTCTTCGGCCACGGCACTTTGCTGTTCGGCGGCAGCGGCGATCTGCTGGTTCATCGACTGGATGTTCGACACCGTGCGGGTGATGTTTTCCAGGGATTCGCCGGCCTTTCGGGTCAGGGCGACGCTGCTGTCGGTCAGGGCGCGGCTGTTATTCATCACGGCCGAAACCTGTTGTGTGCCGTTCTGCAGACCGGCCACCAGGCCTTCGATTTCCTCGGTGGATTTCTGGGTGCGCTGGGCCAGGCCACGGACTTCGTCGGCGACCACGGCAAAACCGCGACCGGCTTCACCGGCACGGGCGGCTTCGATGGCGGCGTTGAGGGCCAGCAGGTTGGTCTGTTCGGCCACAGCCTTGATCACGTCCATGACGCTGCCGATCTTGTCGCTTTCCTGTTGCAGCACGCTCATGGCTTCGGTGGAACGCACCACTTCGCTGGCCAGACGCTCGATCTGGGCGATGGCTTCGTTCACCACTTTGTCGCCTTCACGGGCTTCGCCGTCAGCGGCGGCTGCGGCTTGCGAGGCTTCCTCGGCGTTGCGCGCAACTTCCTGCACGGTGGCGGTCATCTCGTGCATCGCGGTCGCAACCTGATCGGTCTCGACCTTCTGGCTGTTCACGCCGGCGCTGGTCTGTTCGGTCACGGCCGACAGTTCTTCGGCGGCGCTGGCGATCTGGGTCACGCCGTCGCGGATGCCGCTGATCAGGTCGCGCAGGGTCACGCCCATGCGCGCGATGCCTTGTTGCAGCACGCCGAGTTCGTCGCGGCGGGTGACGATCACGTTGTGGCTCAGGTCGCCGCTGGCGATGCGGTCGACCACGGCCATGGTTTCCTGCAGCGGACGGGTGATCTGGCGGGTGATGATGAACGCAGCGATGACTCCCACCAGCAAGGCCAGCAGGGTGCTGATCAGTTGCAGGGTGCGGGCCTGGGCGCTTTCGATGTCACGACGGTCCAGCTGGATCTGATACAGCTGCTCGCTCAGGGTCACGATGGTCGCGCCCTGGTCGGTCATTTCCTTGCGTGCCTGCACCGCCTCGCTGTTGGCGTTCTTGAACGCCTGCAAGGCGCTGCGGTAGTTGGTCAGGGCGGTTTCCAGCTGACGCATGGCGTCCTGCTGGGTGCCGGAGAAATGCACGTTCAGTTGTTTCAGGCTGGCGATGGCCACATCCAGTTGGCCGACGGCTTTCTGCTCGGTGTCGGCATTGGCGGTGGCGGTGTAGCCGCGCACTTCGTAGCGCGCCAGGATGAACGCTTCCTTGGCGGCGGTGACAGCCTGGAACTGCTCGAAACGCTCATCGCTCAGCGGCATTTGCTGGACGCGGTTGCTCAGCGCTTCGATCAGGCCGTAAGCCGTCGCGGCGTTGGTGGCCATCGAGTCGCGCGCGGTGTTGCCAGTGCGGTAGGCGTTACGCATTTTGTTCAGCGACGTCTGGTACTCGGCGATGGTCGCCGCCTGCTGCTTGAGCAGTTTGACGTTTTCGGGACTCTTGAAAGTGCTGATCAGGTTCTGCTGCTGTGCAACGAAACCGTCGAGGGTGGTCTGCACGTTCTGCGCGGCGGCTTCGTCGCCGTTGGTCAGCATGTATTGCAGGCGCACCACGCGCAGTTTGGTCAGGCCAGCGTTGAGCTGAGTGATGTCGCTCATCCAGTTGCTGCGGTCAATCAGACCGCCCAGGCTAGTCCAGCCGGTGAGCGCCAGGATGCAGGTCAGGGCCAGGACGAGGCCGAATCCGAGCCCCAGTTTCAGGTTCACGCTGATGTTGCCGAACCAGCTATTCATCAAAAATCCTCCAGAAAAACGTTGTGCATCTTGATCGTCGGTCAGGCTGGAAGATTGTTGTTTTTTTGAGCCAGCAAGGGTGTTAACAGGACTGTATCGGCCGCAAATCCGAGAGCTGAAAGGATTTTGTCCGACGGATTTTGTAACAACGGATCCCAAGACTTTTTTCACATGACTTTCACTGGCTGCCCACAGGGGCCTCTGTACCTTCGCCGGATCAAATGACAGTGCTGCGAACTGGCAAGGCGGATTTTTGTGGAATTGAGACTGAGTCTGTTCGGCGTCAAACGCTCGATCGACCTGAGGGGCCTGGCCCGTTTTCGGAACGCCGGGGTTGTTCTGGCGACGTTGGCGCTGGTGGTGCCATTGACCCTGTGGCTGCTTGCCCCGGCGGCGTTGCCTGATCTGGCCCACGGCAATGTGGCCGGTGCCCGGGCGTTGACGGCCGGTTGGGCCAAGGGCGACATGATCGTGCTGGTGCGTCATGTCGAGCGCTGTGATCATTCCCCGGCGCCATGCCTGAGCGGCAATGACGGCATCACCGACCGTTCGCGCAGTGTCGCGGTCGCCGTCGGCGCACAATTCGAGCACCTGGGCCTGCACCATGCCGACATCTACAACAGCCCGATGACCCGCACCGTGCAGACCGCCGGTTATATGTTCAACCGGGCGACGGCCGGCGAAGACTGGCTGATCAGCTGCAAGGGTCGCATGCTGCAGGATGCGCTCGCACACAAGGTTGCGGGGCGTAACCTGATCCTGGTCACCCACAGCGAATGCATGGCGCAGCTGGAAAAAGACCTCAAGATGCCGGCCTCGACCCTCGGATACGGATCCTCGCTGTTCGTTTCGGCTGCCAACCCGGCGGCTCCCAAAATGCTCGGCTTCATCGAAGCCTCCGACTGGCGCACGGTGACCACCCGATGACTTCTCGTTTTTACGCTTACAACTTTGGCATCCCGCTGTTTTGTGCTGCTGTGGTTTTTCTGATGTTCGACATGACGAACATCGACATCGCCTTCAGTAATCTGCTGTTCGATCCGCTGACCCATACCTTCCCCCTCGACAAGATTCACTTCTTTGAAAAGCTGACCCACAAGTGGGCGCGGATCATCCCGAACTGGACCGCGGAAATCGCCCTGATCGGCGCGATGCTGTCGGTGGTCTGGCCGTTGGTCACTCCGCAGAAGCGCCCGCGCCTCGGCGAGTTTCTGGAGCGCAGCAAAGTCGCTCCGGTCCTGCGTTTTGCGGCTGAGCATCGTCGGGATTTTCTGTTTGTGGTGGTGGCCTTCGCGGTGTGTACCGGCGTGATTCACTTCCTCAAGGCCCATACCAGCGTTTACTGCCCGATCGAGACGACGCTGTACGGCGGCAAAATGGCTCACGTCGAGTGGTACAACAATTTCCAGCTGTTCCATGAAGCCGGTGACGGTCGTTGCTGGCCGGGCGGACACGCCTCCGGCGGATTCACCATGCTGGCGCTGTATTTTGTGGCGCGGCGTTATCAGTGGCGCTTCTCCAGCGCGTTGTTGTGGGGCTCGCTGCTGCTCGGTTTCGTCTACGGCACCACACGCGTCCTGCAGGGCTGGCACTACATGTCCCACACGTTCTGGGCCGGTATCTTCGTGTGGCTGGCGTGTTTGCTCACTGCGCTGGCGTTTTATGGGCGGGCTCGTCTGGAACTGCCGGTGTTGAGCAAGCGTGAGCGACAGGTGTTCAGTGCACAGCCTGAGGCTGCTCTCTGAAGCGTCGCGATTGAAACGAAAAACCCGCCATCACCGGCGGGTTTTTCATTTGTGCATCGCTGTATCAATAGCCTACGAAGTAGTACGCCTGGCGTCCGACCATCATGGTCTTGAGCACTTTCAGCGGGGCGGCGGGCTCGCTGTCCCCTGACATTACCGCGATGTTCGAAGGCGAGGCACTGAGGAAATCCTTCAATTGCGCATCGGTGTCCAGCCCCTTGAGGACGCGCTGGGTGTAGAACACGCTGGCGCCGCCGACCCGTTCGTTGGCCTGGAACAGGGCGACCTGGTGGCCGGTGGCTTGCAGGCTCTGGATGTGTTCGGTCAGGGGCAGGAACGACAGTTCCTTGTCTGCGTTCGGCAGGGCCCATTGCGCGGCACCGAGGTAGCTGGCGATCACCACCGTCAGGATCCCTGCCGCCAATCCCTGACGATGACGGGCGATCCGTCCGACAAGACGTTCGGAGGTTTCGCGGCCCCTCAAACGCTCGAACAATACCCCCGCATACTCCGCCGCAATCACCGCTGCGGCCGGCGTCATCGACATCAGGTACACCGTGCGCTTGCTCGAGGCCAGGGTCAGCATGATGAACTGCGCAACGATCCACAGGCTGAAGAACAGCAGGTAACGATTGGCCTTCAATTGTTTACGGAAATGCCACAGCCCCAGATACACCAGAATGTTCCAGGGCAGGAACGCTTCGGGCAGTTTGGCGATGTAGTAGTAGAACGGCTCATAGTGCCCGGCTTCGACGAAGGAACCGCTGAAGCGCCCGACGCTGTTGGTCAGCAAGACCTCTCTGACGGCCTGGGCGCCGCCGTGCTGATAGAGCACCGCGAGCCAGATCAACAGCGGAATCAGCCCGAGCGCTGTCAACAGACCGGGCCGCAACCACTCGGTCAGTTTGAAGCGCTTGTCCATCAGGTTGTCGGCCAGCAGGTAAGCGAAAATCACCACCCCCGGCATCGCCAGACCGAGCACGCCTTTGCTCAGGGTGGCGATCGCAATCCCGACGATAAACAGCAGTGAATTACCCGGCGTCGAGGCCCGCTGCGCCTGGAAGAACGCCAGCAGTGCGGTGGTCACGCCGAGTGCAAGCAACGCATCCTCGCCGACCCCGCGCACGTTGCTCCAGTAACTGGCCATGGTTGCCAACAGAATGCCTGCTGTCCACGCGATCGCTTTCGGTCGTCCGAAGCGCCGCAGCATGCCGTACAGAATCATCACGCTGAGCAGTCCGGCCACCGCCGACGCCAGCCGCACCGCCCACGGAGACACGCCGAACACGCGCATGGCGCCGGCGTCCAGCCACAGACTCAGCGGCGGTTTTTCCAGAAACGGTTCACCGAACAATCGGGGCGTCACCCAGTCATCGTCCAGATGCATCTCCATGGCGATGCCGGCGACGCGGGCTTCGGTAGAGCCTTGCAGTTGATGGTTGCCCAGTGCGAAGAAAAACAGCAGGGCGGCAAGCAGGAACAGTGAAGTGGCGGCACGCGACGACATAGGTTTCAGATAACCGGAAGGGGCGAGAGGCGTGAGCATACTTCGCCAATGCTTAACAAATTGTGAAACTCACGCGAGTCGTCGCGACCAGCGCTGATCCGGCGCTTCGAATGCCGGATTGACCAGCGCCGTCAGCACATGATCCTGCCAGCGCCCGGCAATGTTCAGGTACGCCTTGGCGTAGCCTTCTTTCTCGAACCCCAGGCGCTCAAGCAACCGTGCACTGCGTTCGTTGCCGGGAATGTAGTTGGCCATGATCCGGTGCAGGTTCTGGGTTTCGAACATGTAGGCGATCGCGGATTCCAGCGCTTCCTGCATCAGGCCCTGACCCTGATGGGCCGCATCAATGTGATAACCCAGATAACAGGCCTGGAACGCGCCGCGAATGATTCCGCTGAAGTTGCACGCGCCGATCATTTGATGGCTGTCCGGAGTCAGCAGCGCAAGGTGCACGGCCAGTCCGGCTTCGAAGGCGCTGGCCTGGACTTCGAGACGGCGGCGGATCTGTTCGGTGGAGAAATAATCGGTGGTGCGAATCGGTGACCACGGGGCGAGATGGCGCTGGTTGCGTTGATAGAAATCGCTTTCCAGAGGCGCTTGGTCCGGGTCGAGCACCGCGAGCGTCAGGCGTTGGCAGGGCAGGGTCAACAGCGGCATCGGGGGCTCCGGGGGGGGCGGGGTTGATCAACAGAATTGCGCGGTGGGCGGGAAAATACAAACGCGTGGCCAAATCCCGGGCAAAAAAAAGCCCGCAGGAGCGCGGGCGAACCGTAGTTTCTTGAATGAGCGAGCGGACTTTACAGCTTTGGCGGAAGCGGGGCAGTGAAGAAAAATTCATCTCCCTGCGCCTTGGCTCAAGACGCCAGGTCCCCTGATTTCGGCTCTTTCAAGAAGCTCAGTGGCAGAGAGCCGGCTTCGGCTCGGTCGTCTGCTGCAGTGGGTCAAGCTTGCTCAGGGCGCTGCTGACCAGCATCTCCGCCAACCCCGCCAACTGATGCATCGCGACGATCCGCGCCCGTTGCACCTCGTCCGGTCGGTGGACGAGATCATGCGCCATCATATTGAGCGCCGCGAGATTCTGGCTGGCGTGGGTCAACAGAGTGATCAGGTCGACGTCGGGACGCACGCTGAGGATCTGATCGACCGGAAGAAGCCGGGAGTTGCGCCTGCGGGCTACGGTAATGGGGCGTTCGGAAGCCGAGACCGTCCTGGACTCGGTAACCGGGGAATGTTCGGATGGATCGGGGGTGTCTTTTTTCATGACCGGACTCCATGTGAGGGGTGATCCTTGCGCTTCGGCGGGGTAGTGCCGTTCACCTGTTTGTTGCGAGGAGTGGAGGGTAACCGGGTGGGGAAGGGGGGGCTAGTTCATGGAAGTCGACGCGGGTTGAGGGAAATTTCCTAGGATGCTGGCGGAGAAAGTTGAAGCTCGCTCTCCCGATAAAAATCCCCAGATGCGACAAGGCCCGCACTTGGCGGGCCTTGTCGTTGAGAGTTGGTGGGCCGGGGTAATTTGAAACAGGTCGGTATCTATTCGTTTTGGCTGGTAAACAAATGTTTGGTCAACCTGCTTGGAATACCAGTTGGAGCGCTGCTTGGTCTGGATTCCGATGGACGGTGCTTTTTGAGAACCGCCCCCAAAAATGAATCGGGGCTTAATCTTTCAAGCAAATGGTCGCACCGTTGATCGTTGCCCCTGCGCTTGCCGGTACAGGGGCTCCTAGCAAACGATACCGTCAATGATTGCAGTGTTGGCTAAGCCGACTCTCGAAGTATTGCGCAGTCTCTTTGTCGGTGCAGTACAGATAGCAACCCTTCATCCCGCGTGTCATCAGGGTTCGGTATGTATTCTTGATGATCAGGTCTGTTTCATTTTTCGCGAGGGTAGGTTGCTCTTTCATCATTTTTTTCCAGCCGCGAATCGATTTATCGTGCTTGTCGCGCTCATTCGGGGATGTCACTACCTTACCGTCACGTATGACTAGGTCCGGCCCGATGATCACCCCGATGTAGTCGACTTCCAAACCTTGGCAGGTATGAATGCAGCCAACCTGCTCGATGGAGTTCTCAGCGATGATCCATAGGCTGCCATCCTGATCCAGGTTCCATTGGCGTTTGTAGTCACCAATGACGATATCAGCAGCGGTAGGGTCTTTCTTGCTCAACCAAGGCCAACAATAGCCCGCGACCACCCGAGCTTTATTTCCGTGGTTTTTTTCGTTGATTGCTTCATGCATCGCCTGAGGTGAGTCGAACACCTTAAATTCGTACTCTTGAGTCTCAAGCGTCGGATTTGCCGTCGAGCGGATGCCTAGGGTGTCATCCAGCCATGCCAGGTAACCGTCAGAGCCACTGCAGCGAAACTGCGAAGACAGGACGTGTTCTTCAACCACGGCACCCTTTGCTTTTGCAAAGGCGCGTATCGCCTGCTTGCTGCCGATATCGCTCAAAGTTACACGCTGGTCTTCATCAATGAAGAAAATTGAGCATTTCGCTGAGTCAATCAGCTCTTTGATCTGGTTCTCCCCAAGGTTTCCGTAAAGCCCGCTTTTCTCATTCAGCCGGTGAGCTTCGTCCACGATAAGCGCATCGAATGTGTTGGGCTCAGTGTCGATGAACGCCCCAGAGCCTGAAAAGAAGTTCGAGAAGTGGCTGCGTTTGATGGTGCCAACCAGTTTGCTCTCGTAGACCTTGCGCGGGGCTGCGTTTTTGGAGACGTATTTGCTCATCAACTTCAATTCGGTGAGCTTCACGAGCAGATTGATAGCCAGGACGGTTTTCCCGGTTCCCGGTCCACCTTCAATTATTATCACCTTGGGGGCTTGGTCCGCCGCCTCGATTGCCGCCGCCAGCGCCGACTCAAAAATTGCTTTCTGATCGTCAATCAATACGAATTCTGGTTTGCCTTTCATCAACCCACCGAGGGCTTCGGCTAGCGCCTTGGACGGGCGAATTTTTCCATCGGACAGCTCGTAAAGAATCTCTTTGTTGTCGCCATGACTTATATGCTTTTTCAGAAAGCTTCTGAGTTTGCTGAGTTCTTCCGGGCCTTTCAGAAATAGCGGAGCTTTGCTGATGTGGGGCTCATAGTGAGCTGAATCTATGATGCCGTCGCTGACGTAGTTATGGAGGTAGGCACACGGGCGGATTTCGATGCTTTTGTCATACACCGCCTCGTTGAAGCCTTCCAGCAGCGCTGCATATGACCATACTTGATAGGACGGGTGAATGGTCTCAATGAGGCCCCCACCCAAGGCCGTTTTGACGATGGCATCCTTGGTTGTGGCGTTGGCCTTACTCCATTGCTTCAACTCGATCAGTATGGCTTTTTTTGCCTGGTTTTCGTCGCGACCAGTGAGCAGAAAGTCGATCCGTTTCGACGACTGTGGAATGTGCAACTCGATGGCCAAACCTGCGTCGTTCGGCAAGCCTTCATCTCTTAGGACCTTGGCCATGTACGTGAGGGATCCTTGCCACGACCTGATTTCCGAACTGCCAACGTTCTTGCCGGTAGCTTCCTTGTAGTGCCTGAGGATCACCTCCTCGATGTCATCGTTATCGTTGTCTTTTAGAAATTGCTGTTTGGTCGCAGCGTAAACGATCACGGGCTGTCCTTAGATTCGAGTTGTTCAGAGTCGGTCGTACTTTTTACTGTTACTTTTGGCTTTATCCACGGGGTACTTCTGGCCGTTCAAGGCGAGTTTCCGTGTCACCGCGTCGTTAAGGTCGATGCCGAGCACGCTGCTCAGACGAACTAGGTACATCAGTACGTCCGCCAATTCGTCTTTTACTGCTAGGCCGATTTCGGGATCTTTAGCTACGGAGAGCGAATCGGCATCGCTCATCCATTGGAAAATCTCGCACAGCTCTCCTACCTCGCCAGTGAGTGCCAAGATGAGATTTTTCGGGGAGTGGAACTGCTGCCAGTCGCGATCATCTGCGAATTGCTGAAGGGAGGCGGCAAGCTTCACTACGTCAACCAGTGGCGCGGATGAGCTGTCTGAGTCACTCACGGGGCTATCTCTTGGGGATCGGTAGGGGGTAAAAGCGTGTAGGAAGTCTGGCCTGGGATTGTAAGGGTTTTCTCTGTCTGCGCAGATCTTTTGTTTTTCTCTCACACCTGTCTTCAGACAGAATTGCTTGCCAGCGTTCGCTATATCTTTTGAGGGGTGCTGGGAGTAGGAGGACGTAGCTCTTTTTTCGAGGCGACCTTCACGTCCTTTACTTGTCCTAACCCTGCTCGGTTGTTTTCACATCGAAGAACAGCGCTTTTCAGTGGCAGTTGCCGCTGTCTATTTGCCGCCAGTTTGCTGGCCGTATGAGGAGAGCAGTCGCCGGAAGTTGGTGACCATTTCAGCAAGCACAAAGGTGATCGCGGGCGGTAAGTCAGCACCGGCGCACTCCTTACAGAGGCGCTTTACGAGGGAGAGAGGCCCATGTCCATCTGACTATGTGGACGCTAGATGAACTGGTTCGCACATTGATTGCGCATTACCCGGCTACCGATTCGGAGAGCCGTTGAGTATTTTTATGTGCCTGTGTAAAAAGCCTCTTCGGCCGAAAAAAACAGGTGCTGATTTGAGAATCCCAAAATCAGCACCAAATCGCAGGCACAAAAAAAGACGTCCAAGGACGTCTTTTTTGTCTATTTGGTGGAGCCGGGGGGGATGGTCAATCACATCATATACCCCTGCACAAGCCTCTAAATACGTACGCTTGATGTCCAGCACCAGCACTTAGGTGTCACACCCTGATGGGGTTAGTTGATGATTCACCAAACCTTACACAGCGATCCTTTCAGTAGCAGGAGGAGGAGAGTGTAAGGATTTGAACCTGCTCCTAAGAGGCCTCTTGATCAGGGATCTTGAAAATCACGAGCAAGCATCGTTGACGCCATAGATGGCTCAATTGCCTGATCGCCCGAAAATTGGCGAGCCGCCGCATAACCTTCCCTGCGAAACCGCGCTAGCATTTCGTCATAGTTGGTAAGCGTCTGGGTATCGAATCTCAGCCTTAAGGCAGTTCCTTGATAGGAGGTCGTACGGTCATGTTTGCCTTCGGCGTCAAGTAGTATGCCTGCACCATTACTCGCGATAAAAAAGCTCCCTCCTGCGCGGCAAATACGACTCGTCATGTACAGACCGAAGCCGGAGTTCTGCCACGCATCATTGGAGCGTCTCCGCACTCCCCGATACATTTTCCCAGAAATTCCTGGTAACAATGCCAAATGTAGGGCGTCGCGGTCGCAAGCGATGTTTAGGTCTGGATTGTTTCTCAAGCCGTAACGGACACCGTGCCCTACATCGAGAATTGCCACCTCAACCATGCTCCGGCTTGGCCAGTACTGACCACAGTACTCGATGAACTCCGATCCGGAGTGCTCGACTACATTGCGCATAATTTCTCGGATGGAAAACGTAAGGGTATCCACCAAGTTACCCTCGGACTGCCTGATCAGCAGCTGAGCTATCTGCGAAGCTTTTTCCTCAAGTACATCCCCAGGATTCAGCGCTCGCTCGATAGCTTCTTGCTCAATATCAGCAACGTTGAGCAGCGTTAGGGGAATGTACGTGCTACTTCCGCTAGCTTGCCCAGGTGCATTTCCGTGGTTGAGGCCAAAGGCTTGGAAAAAGCCCATATGGGATGGGTATGTGTGGTTTCTGTAGTTGAGCGCAGTAAAATGGGCTGCTTCTTTGCTCTGGCGAAAGCGCTTCAGCTCATTCGCCACATAGGCCATTGTGAAAGGCTCCACCATTCCCATTCTGTAGAAATCGAATTCGTACCTCGTGTCTGGGGGCGTTTCCCAAAGCCGGTTACAGAAATTGATCGCCTCGGTGAGCGATAGGTTTTGTGGCATTACGATCCTAGCCAAGAAACTGCCTCCCTATTATTTATTTCGCCGTCTAATTGTAGCGGCGTAATCATGGTACGCCCGCTCTAGGAAAACATAGCCATCACAGGCGCCTGCGTACAGGGGGCATTTCACCCGCTACGCCATCCATCAATCAAAGTTTCGTCAAAGCAATACTTCTGGTGCTACGGCCAATGCTCGCGCTATCCGCCCAATGTTGTGAATTGGAAAAGGGGACTGGTTTATTATGAAGGAAATAAATCAGTTCCCTTTTTGCGTCTTTTTGCTGAATTACTCAGACTTGGAGTATTTCCCCAAATCGTGCCGGTCGCCGTGGTTGTGGCTGTAGGTCTCGCCGAGACCAGATATCCTTGTGAATGATGGGTTGGTAAGCTTTGAGCTGATGTTGAAGTAGGGATAATCACCATGAATATCCGGGTGCATTTGGGCGGCAACGTCAACATCGTGGGTTGAGACATAGCGCCCGGCCCATCGCTCGATGAGATGCTTAAGTTGGTGCGGTTTTTTTGTGCAACCCTTCGTCTTTACCTGGGCGTCCAGCCATTCAAAAGCAAAACGAATACAGTCGTTGTGCTCGTGGAGCGGCTTCTCAGTCGTAGAATAGCGAGTGGTTTTCTTAGCTGCGTTAATCTGCTCGTCAGTAAGCATTCGTCACATCTCCGTATTTTTGCCCAGTAGCCAGACATCCTGCTTTTGCCAAGGATAGCCTCAAAAAAAATCAGCTGGTTTTTTGTGCTTGGCGTGCAGTGATTTCGCGAGATCTTCTTTGTCCGGTGCTGCTCGGCGCGTCAGTTGCCAACTCACTTCAACCTCTGAAAACGCAGAAGCCTGCCGACAGTTGGCAGACCACTCTTCAATGACGTCGTCAGGGTCTCCTTTGAAGTTAACTAACTCCACCCAGCCTTTGTCAGTTAGGACGTAGTCAATACTGTAACGGTCAATTGACATTTTTATTCCTCAATCAAAGCGTTCCGAACCAATGGTTGATTGATAGCACTGTGGTTGGTGAGTCCTGCCTTATCGCTTTCTCTTACGGGAGATCTGGAAGATTGCGGGCTTTCCGTTATGGGGGGCAGTGACAGAAATCAGGTATTTTTTTATTGCCTCCATTCCAGCCTCAGAGAGTACGTTGTAGCCCGCGCGCACCTTTTTGATGTCGCCATTTGCGATCAAAGCATCAAGATCCGGGTACGGAGGGAAATTATCAATGGTGTCTTTTATCTGCTTGTACAGCTCGGGATCGATCTGCATTTTTTGGAATCCTTTCTGTGACGTAAACCTGTCTAAAACTAGCTCACTCCATCCCGGCTTTACTAGGGGTATATCCACTCAAATGACCGAAGAATTTTAGATAGAAAACACCGAAAGCCACGCAGCACGTGGCCTACGCAGTGTTCCAGCCCAAACTCCTGCTGTTTTTGGGTGGCGAAAACGGATCAGTCAATCGAGAGCTCATCTTTTACTGGCGGCGATCTTTCTTTACAGCAGATGATCCCAAGAATTCGTCCACCAATTTATAATGGACCTGCCCCATCACAACGGACGCCAAGAAGCTGGCTATTTAGCCGCCTGCCTTAAGACCCTGGCGTATTTGTTCGGAGAACGGTACCCCAAGGCAGAGTGCAGTCGGCTGCTGTTATAAAACCCATGGATGTAGTTAGCGATTGATAGTTGAGCCAGCCTCTTGCTGGGATAGACGCCATACGCCTCCTCCCTTTTCAGAGTAGCGAAAAAGCTCTCAGCCACTGCGTTATCCCAACAATTTCCCTTTCGACTCATGCTTTGCGTGAAGTCTTTCTTGGCCAAGGCCAGTCGGAATTTGCTACTCGCATACTGACGCCCTTGGTCGGAATGAAAAACCACACCACTAGAGCCGGAACAGGCGCTCCAGGCATTCAGGAAGGCATTCTCGACCAAATCGTCGGGCATCCGATCCGACAGGCTATAGCCCAATATTTGGCGCGTCTGGATGCTCAAAACCACTGCGAGATACAACCAACCTTCTTTGGTTGAGATATAGGTGATATCACTGACCCAAGTCGGTGTGGGGTTATCGATGGAAAACTGACGAGCGAGCAAATTTCTCGCAACAGGCAAGTAGTGGTGACTGTCGGTGGTACGGGGCTTGAAACCGCCTTTGGATCTACCGCGTATGCGTTCTTCGTGCATCAGCCGGCTCACTCGCTTGTGGCCCACTGTATGCGCTTTTCGCCGTAAGGCCTCGACCAGCCGTGGTCGGCCATATGTATTTCGGCTGGCCATATAAACCTTACGCAAATCAACGCGAATCTGCGCATCCCGATCTGGACGCTCCTCGCGATGCTGGTAGTCGTAAAAACCTGAAATCGAAACATCCATCACCCGACACAGCATGCGCACCAGGAAGTGAGCCCGTTCAGCAGCGACGAAGGCGTATCTCACCTGGACTCTCTGGCAAAGAATACCGCCGCCTTTTTTAGGATTTCGCGCTCCATCTTGAGTTCGGCCACCTCCGCTCGCAAACGCGCAAGCTCGCTGTCTTCTTTGGTGATGGCTTTGCGTTCTGGAGAACTCAACGGTAATCCCTTGCGCGCAGCATCAACCCAGTTATCGAGCGTTTTCACGGACATCTCGAGCTGACGTGCGGCTTCGGTTCTACCAACGCTTTCCGCGAGTGCGATAGCTTGAGCCTTGAACTCATCGGTGTAGTTACGGCGAGTGCTTGGGTACATGGCAACCTCCAAGATAGCGATTTAAGTATCGCTTCTTGGCGTCCGTTGTCACGGGACAGGTCCAATAAAAACCTCCGAAGTAGGAGGCTTATAAGGAAAAAGGGGACAAAGGAAAAAGGGGACAGATTTATTTTGAAGGAAATCAACCTGTCCCCTTTTTCATTTGTCTTCGAGTGTCTTTCTCATGACGAGGCTCCATGATTTCAGGCTCTCGGCGAATTCCTTTGGTAAACCATCTGCCGGGTTGCAGCGGAGCGCGAAGACCAGCGCTCGGAAGCATCTTGAACCAATTCATGTAAGTCGACGCGTGCTGCGGGAAATTTTCTAGGACACTTGCAGGCATGAGAGACGTTCGTCCGACATCAGCGTGTGCTTAAAGTGATGTTCCCACAACCGCACCCCCAGCCCGCCCGAGCGATCCAGCGACGAACCCACCGTCAGATCCGTGAGCAACGTCGGCTGCAAGCCAGCATCCAACAGCGCAAACCCGGCATCAAGGCAGCAGGTTTCGGTTTGCAGGCCGCAGACCAGAACGCGATCCAGATTCAGGCTTTTCAGGTATTCGATTGTGTCCGGGGAGGGCGCGTAGCCGTATTTGATGAAGATGCGGTCTGCGGCGATCAGGCTGTCATCGTCCGGCGTGGGGTGCCAGCCGAGTTGTCGCTGGAAAGGCGTGCGGCTTTCGTCGTGACGTTCGATCGTGGCGACGCTGGGCAGCGTGCCGATGAGCGACCGGATGTCTTCGAGCAGCCATGGCGGCGGGAAAAAGCAGGGTTGTACGTCGATGATCAGCGGGGCTTGGCGCATGGGCTCTCCGGACATGAATCCCCAGATGCGACAAGGCCCGCACTGGGCGGGCCTTGTCGTTGAGAGTTGGTGGAGCCGGGGGGATTTGAACCCCCGTCCGCCAGTACTCCGCTGTCGGTACTACATGCGTAGCCGTGTCTATTAAGTTAACCCTCAGCGACCCGACGGGCAGGGTGCTTTGGGCGAGTTGTGTAAGTTTTAGCCGCTTCGTCCACAACGTACTGCACGGCGATTCTGTTCTATATGACAATCATTTCGGGTTTACAGACATCCCCTGATGATTGCTGGACCCGAAGGTACCAGGAGTGCATGTCAGCTGCAATTAAGCAGCGAGAGCAGCACCGTATTGGTCGTCATTGGCAACTATAAGTAGTTGCAACAGTGGATTTACGACTTCTGTTACCAAGTCGGCATGCACCTAGAGTTTCGCAACCGGCGTCGAATCCTAAACGGCCCCGAACTCATTGCCCGGTACATCTGTTCGAGCAACAAGCATGTGCAGTGTACGCCAAACGGCCCGCAAGGCCAACCCGAAGGTTGGCCGGGCCTGGATCAATTGTTGGTGCCGGTGGATTTACGCAGTTCCAGAATGGTTTGCGAGGTTTCCGCAACACAGTCATCGATCTTGCCCTGGGCCTTGAGCGCCTGAGCCTTTTGCACGCTGGTTTCAGCACGCTGACTCAGCTCCGGCGAAGATGACAGCTGCCCCTTGGCATTGTTGATGGTCTGGATATTGGCGTCGCACAGGTCGGCAGGCTTGTCTGCAGCAAAGGACGTGGAAGCCATCATCGAGGCAGTAACGAACAGACCTAACAGTACAGAACGTTTCATATGAGTCTCCTTGAACTGAGGGATCCCGACTTCGCTGGCCGTCAGGACGGGCAACCGAATGGAGGAAAAGCCCCGATTGTTCGGGGCCTGTTCTGTGGACTGCGGTCGTTCGCAGGGGTTCTATTTTTCTTCAGCTGGCGGTTTCACGGGGTTTGGCCCGGGTCACTCGATCCACCAGATAGACCAAGCCGTGGTAGTCGATGCCGCCATGTTGTGTCAGACCGATCTCACAGGTCCGGCTGGTGGAGATCCCTTCGCTGCAATGCTGCACCGCATCCTTGAGGGTTCGCAGCGAATGGCCGTTGAGTTCCGGTGTAGTGAATCCCTTGTCCCCGGCAAACCCACAGCAATGAATGCCTTCCGGGATCACCACGTTATTGCTGCACATGCGTGCGAGGTCGATCAGCGCCTGGCTTTCCCCCAGATGCTGAGTGCTGCAGGTCACGTGAACGGCAATCGGTGCTTCCTGCGGGGTGAATTCGAGACGATCCATCAGATGCGTACGAATGAATCGCACAGGGTCATACAGATCCAGGCGAACATTTCCCACATCCTGCACCAGTCGCAAGGTGCAGGGACTGGTGTCGCAATAGATCGGATCGAGCCCGCCACGGCTGGCGTGCAGCAAGGCACCGATCAGCTCCTGACGCTTGTGCTCGGCCTGTTCTGCATAGCCTTTGGACGCGAACGGCTGGCCGCAGCAGAGGTTGTCCAGATTGTCCGGGAAGACCACCTGATAACCGGCCTTTTCCAGCAGACCCCGGGTTTTGTCGTACAGCGACATTTGCTCCTTGTCGCCCGCCGCCGGTCCCATTACCCGCGACACGCAAGCCGCCAGATACACCACACGCGGGCGTTCGTCCGAGACTGTCGGACTGAGACGAATGGCCTTTTCCGGCTGCGGCATTGCGTTGGTCCACTGCGGCACCTGACCCTTGGACAGGCGCGTCAGCGTCGCCGAAAGCTTCGCCAGACGCGGCGCTCCCAGCAGCATTCGCGCACCGTTGGCCACGTGCAGGGTGAATCGTGCGCCTTGCAGGGTGGTGGCGAAATTTCCTTCGATCCAGTTGGCAGCTTTCGTATGCGTGGCGTGACGGCTGCGAAGTTTTTTCACCAGCTCGCCGGTATTGATGCCTACAGGGCAACGTTGCGCACACAAACCGGTCGCGGCGCAGGTGTCGATGCCTTGGTACTCGTAGGCTTTTTCCAGTTCGGTGGTGTCGATCCCGGCGCGTTTTCGCGCCTGAATATCGCGCCAGATCACGATGCGCTGGCGTGGGCTCAGGGTCAGGCCTTTCGATGGGCAAACCGGCTCACAGAAACCGCATTCGATGCACTTATCCACAATCTCGTCGGCCGCCGGCAGCGGCTTCAGGTGCTTGAGGTGGATCTGCGGATCTTCGCTGAGCACCACGTCCGGATTGAGAATGCCTTGAGGATCGAGCAAGCGCTTGAGCTGCCACATCAATTGATAAGCGTCGCTGCCCCATTCCAGTTCGACAAACGGCGCCATGTTGCGCCCGGTGCCGTGTTCGGCCTTAAGCGAACCGCCGAACTCCACGGCCACCAGTTGCGCCACGTCGTCCATGAACGCCTGATAGCGTGCGACTTCTTCCGGGCTGTTGAAGCCTTGTGTGAAGACGAAGTGCAGATTGCCTTCCAGCGCGTGTCCGAAAAGGATCGCTTCGTCGTAGTAATGTTTGTCGAACAGCTCGATCAGACGGTTCACACCGATCGCCAGTTGTTCCACTGGGAACGTGACGTCTTCGATGATCACCGTGGTGCCGGTCTTGCGCACGGCGCCGACGGCGGGGAAGGTGTCCTTGCGAATCGCCCAGAGGCGGGCGTTTTCGACCGGGTCTTCGGTGAAGTCGACCTGTTTTTCCACCGGGAAACCGTTGAGCGACGCCATGATCTGCGCCAGTTGTTCCTGCAGCAACGTGGAAGAGGCGGCGCGGGATTCGATCAGCAGTGCGCAGGCATTGTTCGACAGGTGCTGTACGAAACCCGGCATGCCGGGTTTGTCCTGCACCGAGCGCAGACTGCGGCGGTCGAGCAGTTCCACGGCGGAAACGGGCTGACTTTTCAGCACAGTGACGGCGTTGCAGCAGGTTTCCACGTCGGGGAAAACGATCAGCGCCGACGCCTTGTTCGGGTGGTCGATCACCGTGTCGTAGGTCACCGCACTGATGAAACCTAGCGTGCCTTCGGAGCCTACCAACAGGTGACTCAAGATATCCACAGGCTCATCGAAATCCACCAGGGCGTTGAGCGACAGGCCGGTGGTATTTTTCAGACGGTATTTGTGGCGGATTCGTGCGGCCAGTTCGGCATTGGCGCGGGTCTCGCGGCCCAATGTTGCCAGGCGCTCCAACAACTCACCGTGGCTTGCGCGAAACGCCGCGACGCTGGCAGCGTCTTCGGTATCCAGGCGCGTGCCGTCGGCCAGCACGAGACGAATCCCGGCCAGCGTGTGATAGGTGTTTTGCGCGGTGCCGCAACACATGCCGCTGGCGTTGTTGGCGACGATGCCACCAATCTTGCAGGCGTTGATCGAGGCCGGATCCGGACCGATCTTGCGCCCGAATGGCGCGAGCCACGCGTTGGCCTGGGCGCCGATCACGCCCGGTTGCAGACGGATCTGCGCACCCTGGCCGCGGATCTCCCGGGCGTTCCAGTTATCCCCAAGCACGATCAGCACCGAGTCGCTGATCGCCTGGCCCGACAGGCTGGTGCCGGCGGCACGAAAGGTCACCGGGACCTGATCGCGCTGAGCCAGTTTCAGCAGCGCCACCACTTCATCTTCGGATTCGACGCGGATCACCAGTTGCGGAATCAACCGGTAGAAACTGGCGTCGGTGCCGAAGGCCAAAGTCGACAGCGGATCGTCGAAGCGGCGCTCGGCCGGAATCAGTTGCTGCGCATCGCGCAGGAAAGTCGCCGGTAAGGTCATTGGTCCTCCAGAATCAATACCACCAGGTCTTTCGGGCCATGGGCGCCGTAGGCCAGCACTTGTTCGATGTCGGCGGTTTTCGACGGACCGGACACCAGCAATGCATTGGTCGGCATGCCTTGCGCCCATTCGAACTCCTGCTGTACCTGATAGAAGTTGTCGCGGATCTGGCTGGCCTTGAGCAGGGCGAAATGCACCGGCGGAACCAGGCTCATCAGCCGTGGTTCTTCGCGGGTCGGCCAGAGAATCAGGCTGCCGGTGGCGGCGATGGCGCCGAGGGTGCCGGTGAGGCTGGCCGGAGTGTCGTTGAACAGCTCGGCTTTCCACTCTTCCATCGGTCGGTCGTAGGATTTCAGCGCCGGTAGATCAGGATTGTTCGCCCAGTGCTGTGTGATGCGCTGCCCGTGGGGCGTCGTCGGTGCTATCAACAGGCTCGGGAGCTGGCGGTCGCGCAGCAATTGCGCCAGCAGCGCGGGCCACGCATCAGCGGACGTCAGATGGATTTCGGTATGCACCGCTTCCATCAGTTTGCGCAGTTGCGGGATGCGCTGTTCGGCGCTGTAGGTGTAAGGCTGGGTCACCAGATCGACATCGAAGTTGTCGGCAATCGGTGTGGTGCCGGTCAGACTTTTGCGCAACTTGCCGAGGATGTTTTGCTTGGCGCTCATCAACGGTCTCCTTGTTTGGCCAGATGTTCGCGAGCCATGTCATGCAGTGAGCGGGCGGCAGGTTTCGGCGCGCTGTGGTTCTGCGTCCACGGGCCGACGTTGTCTGGCGTCAGGGCGCGCAGGCGCGTGGCGAAAAACGCAAACAATCGATACAAAGTCGGCGAGCTGTTGAGCTTCGCCCAGGCATTCCAGATAAAGCGTTCCTTGCGCGAATACTTGCTGCCCTGGCCGCGCATCACTTGGTGCGGTGAGTCCGGAGCCTTGACGTTCTCTTCGCGCAGACGGCGCAGCAGCGCCGGGATCGGAATCTTCACCGGGCACACTTCACCACAGGCGCCGCACAGCGACGAGGCGCTCGGGTGATCCGGGACTTTCGCCAGGCCGACCATGTGCGGGGTGATGATTTTGCCGATCGGGCCAGGGTAAACCTCGCCGTAGGTGTGGCCGCCGACGCGGGTGTAGACCGGGCAATGGTTCATGCAGGCGCCGCAGCGGATGCAGTTCAAGGTCTGGCGCAGTTCGCTGTCGGCGAAAGCCTGGCTGCGACCGTTGTCGAGCAGCACCAGATGCACTTCCTGCGGGCCGTCGAGTTCATGCTCCTTGCGCGGGCCGGAGATCATGTTGACGTAAGTGGTGATCGGAATGCCCAGCGCCGAGCGGGTCAGCAGCGACAGCAGTGGCACTACGTCACGCAGGTTTTCCACGACTTTTTCGATGCCGGTGACGGCGATGTGCACCGGCGGCACGGTGGTGGTCATGCGGCCGTTGCCTTCGTTTTCCACCAGCAGCAGGGTGCCGGTTTCGGCCACGGCGAAGTTGACACCGGAAACGCCGATGTCCGCTTCGAAGAATTTCTGCCGCAGGACCCTGCGACCGATCTGAATGAGTTGGTCAACGTCCTTGGTGTATTCCACGCCGAGTTTGTCGTGGAACAAGGACGCGACCTGACCGGCATTCTTGTGGATTGCCGGCATGATTATGTGTGAAGGCTTCTCGTGGTCGAGCTGGACGATGTACTCCCCCATGTCGGACTCAAGACATTCAATGTCCCGAGCCTCGAGGAAATGGTTCATCTCCATCTCTTCGCTGACCATCGATTTGCCCTTGATCACTTGCCGCGCCTCGTGAGCGCGGATGATCGAAAGGACGATGCCATTGGCCTCGTCCACCGTTTCCGCCCAGTGCACTGTCACACCGTTGCGGGTCAGGTTCTGTTCCAGTTGCTCGAGCAGGTCGGGCAACTTGGAGAGCGCGCGGGCACGGATTGCATTGCCCAGCTCGCGCAGGTGTTCTCTTTCGTGGGCATCGCTGAAAGCCGCTGCCCGCTTGGTCATCAGTGAATCCATCGCAGTGCGGAAGTTGTTCCGCAACTGCGAATCGCCCAGGGCGTTGTGTGCCCGGGTGCGGAAATCTTCTTCTACGGCAACCGTAGGAATAATCGTGGAAGTGCTCATCGGGCACCTCCGGTTCGTTGCCAGAGGAAACTCGCCAGGTGTTGCCCGCGCAGCGCTTCCTTCTGTTTTTCCAGCGAGCCGTTGATGTTCATCAGGCAGCCGCAGTCGGCACTGAGTACCTGATGCGCGCCGGATTCCTTCAACGCCCGGGTCTTGTCAGCCACCATCGCGCCGGAAATGTCTGGCATACGGACGCTGAATGTCCCACCGAAGCCACAGCATTCGCTTTCGTGATCGTGATTGACTCGTTCCACGTTGCTCAACTGCGCCAACAACTCGCGGCCGTGCAGGTGGGTGTTCATTTCCCGTCGCGCCGAACACGAAGTGTGCAGCGCCACTTTGACCGGCTCGCCGCTGTCCTTGAGCTGCACCTTGCAGACGAACAGCAGGAACTCGGCCAGTTCATAGGTGCGGGCTGCGAGGGCCTGAACCTGTTTCAACGTTTGCGGCTCGTCCTTGAACAAGTCGGCGTAATGTTCACGGATCATTCCTGCGCAGGAGCCCGACGGCACCACCACCGGATAATCCCCGGCAAACAGCGCCAGTTGCGAGCGCGCCACTGTCCGCGCCTGCTCGGTGTAACCCGAGGTGTAGGCCGGTTGTCCGCAGCAGCTCTGCCCTTGCGGGTAATCGACCCGGATGCCTTCGCGTTCCAGCAAGTGGATCGCGTCCATCCCGGCTTCCGGATAAAACAGGTCAACCACGCAGGTACCGAACAGGTAGACCCGCGACGGTTTCTCGCTCGGGTATTGCCGGGGTTCGGGCAGGGGCGGTGCAACGCGAGTGGCGTTGGGCACAGCGTTGTAAAAAAGCTCGCTCATCAGGCGTGTCTCCGGGTGGGCCCGGTTATCCGTCTGTCGAGGCTGCCGAATATAGAGCGCCTTGCTTTCAGCAGCCTTACAGACCGGGTCGTGAATTGCTGACGCCGGAATCACGAACCGGCGTCGGTTATTTCCATGCTTCTTGCAGGTATCAGTGAACCAGCATGCCGGTGAACCAGTAGGCCTGGGCCAGGGTGATCAGGCCGACAATCGTGGCAAAGAATAGGCTGTGCTTGAGGGTGAAGCGGAACAGATCCGATTCCTTGCCCACCAGCCCGGTTGCTGCGCAGGCCACGGCGATCGACTGCGGCGAAATCATCTTGCCGGTTACGCCGCCGCTGGTATTGGCCGCCACCAGCAGGGTGTCGTTGACCCCGATCTGGTGCGCGGTGGTCGCTTGCAGCGAACTGAACAGCGCGTTGGACGAGGTATCGGAACCGGTGAGGAACACGCCCAGCCAGCCAAGGAACGGCGAGAAGAACGGGAACGCCGCGCCGGTCGCGGCCAGCACCAAAGCCATGGTCGAAGACATGCCGGAATAGTTGGTCACGAAGGCGAACGCCAGCACCATGCCGATCGACAGAATGGGCCAGCGCAGTTCGTAGAAGGTCTCTTTGAGAGTGGTCAGACCAATTTTGAAATTGATCTTCAGGATGATCATCGAGATCAGCGCGGAGAAGAAAATCGCCGTGCCGGTGGCGGAGATCGGGTCGAGTTTGAACACGGCCGGAATGGCGGTCGGCGTCGCGACGATCGGTGCAGTCTTGATCACCAACTGATCCAGGTGCGGGATCGCGAAGTTGAACACCCAGGCGTACATCGAACCGCCAGCGGCGAACATCGCCTTGAACGGTTTGAGGGTCCATATCGTCACCAGCACGGTGAGGATCAGGAACGGCGACCAGGCCTTGAAGATTTCCCCAAGGCTGTAGGGGGATTCGATGGTGGTGCGTTTCTGGCCGAAACCGCCGGCGCTGGCGGTGATCGCCACGTTCGAGGTCGCACCAGCGATCTGTGCACCTGCGGTGCGTCTTGGTTGCCAGACTTTCAGGAACAGGGTCAGCGCGATCAGGCTGGCCAGGGCCGAGGTGATGTCCGGCAATTCCGGTCCGATGAAGTTCGACGTGAAGTATTGGGTCACGGCGAAGCTCAGGCCGGCAACCAGCGCGGCTGGCCAGGTTTCACGCACCCCGCGCAGGCCGTCCATCATGAATACCAGCCAGAACGGCACGAACAGCGACAGCAGCGGCAGTTGGCGGCCGGTCATGGCGCCGATCTTGAACGCGTCGATACCGGTGACCTGCCCGGCGACGATGATCGGAATCCCCAAGGCACCGAACGCGACCGGCGCGGTATTGGCAATCAGGCACAAGCCTGCGGCATACAGCGGATTGAAGCCCAGTCCTACGAGCAGCGCGGCGGTAATCGCCACTGGCGCGCCGAAACCGGCTGCACCTTCGAGGAAGGCACCGAAGCAGAAGCCGATCAGCAGCACCTGCAAACGCTGGTCATCGGTGATCGACAGCACCGAACTGCGGATGACTTCGAACTGACCGCTCTTGACCGTCAGTTTGTACAGGAACACCGCCGCGACAATGATCCAGGCAATCGGCCACAGACCATAGGCGAAACCATAGCCAGCGGCGGCGAACGCCATGTCGACCGGCATCTGGAACGCAAAGATTGCCACAAGGATCGCCAGGGCCAGCGTGATGCTGCCGGCGACATGACCTTTGAGGCGGAACACCGCCAAGGCGAGAAAGAAAAAAACGATGGGGATGACGGCCGCGAGTGCGGACACGCCGAGACTGCCGAGCGGGCTGTAGAGCTGTTGCCAGGTTTGCATATGGGGTGGCCCCTAATTGTTGTTGGTCAGGCACTGTCAGCGTTCTTGGTTAATTGGTAATACCAATTTACAATCGCTGTTGGCTAGGGTAAAAGCCTTGATGTCGGTGTGTCAATTTGTCGCCCTGAAACTTTTGTCGAATGACCGGTGCAGAACCGATCTGATCCGGTCCGGGGCGTTTTATCTGGCAGGTGTCGGCAAGGCGCCGATAGGCCAGAATAGAGAGCCCGGCGAGTGGTCGGGATCGTGGAGAATTGAGTGATGGGGTTTGATCAGATACGTCAGCGCCGTTTGTCTGACGATATTGTCGAGCGGCTCGAGGGGATGATCCTCGAGGGCACGCTGAAGTCTGGCGAGCGCCTGCCGGCCGAGCGCACATTGGCGGAGCAGTTCGGCGTGTCCCGGCCTTCGTTGCGCGAGGCAATCCAGAAACTGGCGGCCAAGGGGTTGTTGGTCAGCAAGCAGGGCGGCGGCAATTACGTGGTGGAAAGCCTGGGCTCGACCTTCAGCGATCCCTTGTTGCAACTGCTGGAAAGTAATCCCGAGGCTCAGCGCGATCTGCTGGAGTTTCGCCACACGCTGGAGGCATCGTGCGCCTATTACGCGGCATTGCGCGCCACTGATGTGGATCGCGAGCGGCTGACCGCAGCGTTCGAAGAACTACAGGATTGCTACTCGCGCCATGACGAAGTGAGTCGGGCCGAGGAGGGCGCGGCGGACGCGAAATTTCACCTGGCTATCGCCGAGGCCAGTCACAACGCCGTGCTGCTGCACACCATTCGCGGGCTGTTCGATCTGCTCAAGCGCAACGTGGTGACCAACATCGGTGGCATGTACAAGCAGCGCACGGAAACCCGCGACATGCTGATCACGCAGCATCGGGAATTGTATCTGGCGATTATCGAGGGGCGTGCGGAGCAGGCGCGAGAGGTTTCCAGTCGACACATTCTGTATGTACAGGAAGTGCTGGAAGAAGTGCGACAGGAAGTACAGCGCGTGGCTCGGGCCGAGCGGCGCAAAGGGATGTAAGCATGACCATTCCCGCGCCGGGCGCGGGAACGGTCATTCAGGCAGAGGAATCAGTCTTCCTTGCCCTTGTTGCGCACCGCACGCTGCAACTCGCGACCGGCGTCGCGTTCGCGTTCGGTATCACGCTTGTCGTATTCCTTCTTGCCTTTGCCCAGAGCGATTTCGCACTTGACCATGTGCTTGCTCCAGTACCAGGACAGGCACACGCAGGCATAACCCTTCTGCTGCACGGCGGCGGCCAGCTTGTCCAGCTCGCGGCGGTTGAGCAGCAGTTTGCGGGTGCGGACCGGGTCGGCGATGACGTGGGTGCTGGCAGTCATCAACGGCGTGATGTGACTGCCGAGCAGCCAGGCTTCGCCATCCTTGAGCAGGACGTAACTGTCGACCAGTTGCAGCTTGCTTGCCCGCAGACTTTTTACTTCCCAGCCGGCCAGGACCAGACCAGCCTCGAACTTGTGCTCGATGAAGTAATCGTGTCGCGCCTTTTTGTTTTGCGCGATGGTCCCTGTTGGGTGTTTCTTCTGTTTAGCCATAGGGGCGGCATTATATGGAGATAAACGGCTGTCGGCTACGGTGATGCTGCGTGCTTGAGCAGGTTGAGTGAATCCCGGACAATGCGGCCTCTTTTTCTAACGCTTGGGCGTGATAAACGATGTCGACAGACAAGGTTTCTGTCCACGGCAGTTGGGCTAGCCGCTGGGTTTTCATATTCGCCGCGACCGGTTCGGCCGTGGGATTGGGCAGCATCTGGAAATTCCCCTACATGGTCGGGGTCTACGGTGGCGGCGCCTTCGTGCTGATGTTTCTGGCGTGTATCGCGCTGATCGGCATCCCGGTAATGCTCGCTGAAACCCTGATCGGCCGGCGTGCCCGTCAGAGTCCGGCGAATGCCCTGAAGGTGCTGGCGCGGGAAGCCGGGCACTCGGGCAAATGGTCGTGGGGCGCGTTCGCCGGGATGATCACGGCGTTGCTGATCCTGTCTTTCTACAGCGTGGTCGGCGGCTGGTCGCTGGATTACATCATTGATATGGGGCGCGGGGATTTCCAGGGCGCGACGGCCGATCAGGTCGGGGCGTACTTCGGTAATGTCATCGCCGACCCATGGCGCATCACGCTGTGGCATACGGTTTTCATGTTGTTGTCGGCGGTGGTGATCGCCAAAGGCGTGGTTGCCGGGCTTGAACGCAGCCTGCGGATCATGATGCCGCTGCTGTTCGTGATGGTCCTCGTCCTGCTGGGTTACAGCATGACCACCGGGCACTTCATGGAAGGCGTGCATTTCATGTTCGACTTCCACCCGGAAAAAGTCCTCGACGGCTTGCTGCCGGCCATGGGGCACGCGTTCTTCTCGCTGAGCGTGGGCGTGGGCTCGATCATGATCTACGGCGCTTACATGACGAAGGAAGCCTCGCTGTCCGGCACCGTCGTGGGTGTGGCGCTGCTCGATACCTTTGTTTCGCTGGTGGCCGGGCTGGCATTGTTTCCGATTGTGTTCGCCGGTGGTTTGAACCCGAGCGAAGGCCCGGGGCTGATGTTCGTCAGCCTGCCATTTGCTTTCGGTAACGTGCTTTTCGGCCAGTTGATGGGCGTGGTGTTCTTCGTTCTGGTGGCCATTGCTGCCTGGAGCTCGGCGATTTCCCTGCTGGAGCCGATGGTCGCCTATCTGGTCGAGCGGACTAAAATCAGTCGTGCCTGGGTGACGTTCTGGCTGGCGTTCACCTGCTGGTTCGTCGGTCTGGGTACCGTGTTTTCTTTCAATATCTGGAAGGAAGCCAAATTTTTCGTGAACGATGGCGGAGTGTTCCATCTCTACCAATGGGGTGCAGCCGGTGGCCTGGACTTCTTTGGGGTGATCGACTTCTTCACCTCGCGGATCATGTTGCCGCTCGGCGGGCTGTGCTTCGTGCTGTTTGCCGGTTGGGTGATGGGGCGTGAAGCGGTGCGTGACGAATTGTCTATTCGCAGCCCGGCGCTGTTCGCCCTGTCTCTGTTCTTGATGCGCTATGTGGCGCCCATCGGCATTCTTGTAGTGTTTGCCGCCCAGCTCTGGAAGTGACGCTTACATGACGACACATATTCAACGATCGGCGCTGCTGCCTTACCCGGCGCAATTTCTCTACGACCTGGTCAATGACGTGGCGCGTTACCCGGAGTTTTTGCCGTGGTGCTCGTCTGCTGAGGTTCTGGAAAGCTCGCCTGAACATATGCGCGCCAGTGTCGGCGTGGCCAAGGGCGGCCTCAGCCAGCACTTCGTGACGCGCAATACGCTGGTGCCGGGGCAGTCGATCGAGATGAACCTTGAGGAAGGTCCGTTCAATCAGTTGCATGGGGTCTGGGTGTTCAAGGCGCTGAACGAGAAGGCCTGCAAGATCAGCCTCGATCTGTCCTTCGATTATGCCGGCCCGCTGGTGCGCGCCACGCTCGGGCCGCTGTTCAATCAGGCGGCCAACACACTGGTGGATGCATTCTGCCAGCGCGCCAAGCAGATGCATGGTTGAGCCGGTGATCGAAATAGAAGTGGTGTACGCGGCGGTTGATCGTCAGGTGTTGCGTACGATCAGTGTGGTAGACGGTTCGACGGTCCGTGCTGCGCTGTTGGCCAGCGGCATCGATGCCGATTTTCCCGAGCTGGATTTGGCGGGTTGTCCAATCGGGATTTTCGGTAAGGTGATTGCCGATCCGGATGTGCGGGTTGTCCAGGCGGGGGATCGCCTCGAAATCTACCGCCCTCTACTGGCCGATCCGAAAGAGGTGCGTCGATTGCGGGCTGCCAAAGCCGCCGAGGCTAAAGCCAGAAATCAATGATTGCGCCGATATGCAGGCAATAAAAAACCCGGAATTTCCGGGTTTTTTATTGCGTCGCAAATTATTGCGGCGAGGTGTCCAGCGGTTCTGGTGTAGGAACCGGAACGGTTTGCACACCATCGACGTCCTTCTGGATCTGATCCAGCAAGGAGCCTGGCTTGACGGGTTTTTCCGGTTTTGGCTTCTCGGCGTTTTCGGCAGGAGCGGTCACGCTGGTGTCACTGTCCTTGCCGAGAATGGCTTCGTCACGGCTCACGCCCGGCATGAAGTCACCGGACAGGCTGACAAGGCGGTCGTTAGAGTCGAAAATGACACTCATGCGTTCCTGCTGACGTTCACCGCCACCAGGTTGCAGGCTGTACAGATAATCCCAGCGATTGGCATGGAACGTGTCGACGAGCAGAGGGTTGCCCATGATAAACCGTACTTGCGGCCGGGTCATTCCCGGGCGTAACTGGTCTATCATGTCCTGCGTGACGACATTGCCCTGCTGGATGTCGATTTTGTAAACCCCGGGGAATGAACAACCGGCGAGTGCGAGCAGTCCCACAAAGGTGAAACTGGTTAGCAAGAGCTTGGTGTTTTGCATCGGTGGGCGACTTCCACTATCTTGGCTGGGACAACGTAAACGCCGATCATACCCGCATTAAGAGAAGCTGCGAAGCAGCATCGCGAGAAAGCTGACCATGGTTGAAAATAGCGAACTACGCAAAGCCGGCCTCAAAGTGACCCTGCCACGGGTCAAGATCCTGCAAATGCTCGACTCTACAGAGCAGCGTCACATGAGTGCCGAGGACGTCTACAAGGCGTTGATGGAAGCTGGCGAGGACGTCGGTCTGGCCACGGTTTACCGTGTTCTGACCCAGTTCGAAGCGGCTGGCCTCGTGGTCCGTCACAACTTCGACGGCGGCCACGCGGTATTCGAATTGGCCGACGGTGGCCACCACGACCATATGGTTAACGTGGAGTCGGGCGAAGTCATCGAATTCTTCGACGAAGAAATCGAAAAGCTTCAGAAGGCGATCGTCGAGAAGCACGGTTACGAGATGGTGGATCACAATCTGGTGCTGTACGTACGCAACAAAAAATAAGCATGTCGCGCGAATTTCTGATTCGCGAAACGAACGAAGGCGACCCAAGGGTCGCCTTCGTGCTTTCTGGTGTACTTAAGCCTTTGCGGTAACGACCATCTTTTTCGCGTGCGCCAAAGACTCTTTGGTCAGATCGATGCCGCCAAGCATCCGCGCGACTTCTTCTATTCGGTCATTCTTGCTCAGTTTCGAAACGGCGGTGTGAGTCGCCTGCTCGCCTCGCACCTTGTGCACGAACAGATGCTGATGCCCCTGAGCCGCGACTTGCGGCAGGTGCGTGACTGTCAGTACCTGTCCGCGATCCCCGAGACGGCGCAACAACTGGCCGACGATTTCGGCCGTCGGACCGCCAATCCCCACGTCCACTTCATCGAACACCAGCGTCGGTACGCGAGAGGTCTGGGCGGTAATCACCTGGATTGCCAGGCTGATCCGTGACAGCTCACCGCCGGACGCCACTTTGGCCAGGGCCTTCAAAGGCTGGCCCGGGTTGGCGCTGACCAGCAGCTCGACTTGTTCCAGGCCATTGGGCTGCAGTTCGCTGCTGTTGTTGTCGCGCAATTCGATGGTGAAGCGACCGCCGGGCATACCCAGGCGCTGGATCTCCTGCTCCACCGCGCTGGCCAGGTTGCCGGCCGCCTGATGACGCAGCTCGCTCAGTTCCCGGGCCTTTTCCTGATAGTGGCGGGCATAGGATGCGAGTTCTTCGGCGAGGCGCTCGATGGATTCATCATTGGCGTCCAGGGCTTCGATTTCGTCGAGCAGCTTCTGCTGCATCTCCGCAACTTCCGTCGGCTGAATGCGGTGTTTGCGTGCCAGCGTGTAAATGGAATCCAGACGTTCTTCCAGATACTGCAGGCGCGCCGGATCGGCGTCGAAGTTGTCGAGAAAGCGATTGAGCTCGCCGACGGCCTCTTCGACCTGGATCTGCGCACTGGTCAGCAGGCTGCTCGCCTCACCCAGCGCGCCGACCGAGTTGTTCACGCTCGACAGTCGATTGAGGCTGGCCGTCAGGGCATTCAGCACGTTGCCGGAATCACTTTCGCTGCATTGTTCGACCACTTGTCGGCAAATGCCGAGCAGGGTTTCGGCGTTGGTCAGGTTTTTGTGTTCCTGCTCCAGTTCTTCCAGCTCGTTTTCCCCGAGGCCGAGGTTTTCCAGTTCTTCGAGCTGGTAGCTGAGCAGTTGATGCCGCGCGCGCTGTTCGTCGCCGGAGTTGGAAAGGCGTTCCAGCTCCTGACGGGTCTGACGCCAGCGCTGGGCGGCCAGATGAACCTGCCGCGCCAGATCGGTAGCCCCGGCGTATTCGTCGAGCAGACGCCGGTGGGTGTCGGTCTTGAGCAGGGATTGGTGTTCGTGCTGGCTGTGGATATCGATCAGCAGCTCGCCGAGGGCCTTGAGGTCGCCGAGCGGGCAGGGTGTGCCATTTATATAGCCGCGTGAACGACCTTCGGAAGTGATGACCCGACGCAGGATGCACGGGCCGTCGATTTCCAGGTCGCGCTCGGCCAGCCAGGCGCTGGCTTCGGGAATGTCGGCCAGGTCGAAGGTCGCCAGGATATCGGCCTTGTCGGCACCCGGGCGAACCACGCCGCTGTCGGCGCGGTCGCCAAGGGTCAGGCCCAGCGCGTCGAGCATGATCGACTTGCCGGCACCGGTTTCCCCGGTAATCACGCTCATCCCGCGATCGAGTTCGAGATCGAGATGTTCAACGATGGCGTAGTTGTGTACGGACAGGTGCACCAGCATAAAGGCCGCTCCCAGGCTTTAGGTCTGGTTATTTATACAGTGTTTTGTTTCGGCCTGACAATGCCCTCGCTTAGCTCGATTGGCTTGATCCGATCAAATGCTTATCGCACCCGGGAATGACAATGCAGCACTTTTTTGTAGGGTTAATCATCGGCAGCCCTTGAAGCCTGATTTTGCGGCCCCATATACCGGGGCAGAAGCGCGAATCGAACTCGCGGACGATATTGAAAGGAGAATTCTATGGCTGACGAACAGACAGTAGATACGCAAAATCCAGAAGCCAATCAGGCGCCCGAGAATTCGGGTGATGACCTGGCGACCCGTGTACAAGTGCTCGAAGAGCAATTGGCCGCCGCGCAGGATCAATCGCTGCGCGTAGCTGCCGATCTGCAGAACGTCCGCCGCCGTGCCGAGCAGGACGTCGAAAAGGCTCACAAGTTTGCACTGGAAAAATTCGCCGGCGACCTGTTGCCGATCGTCGACAGCCTGGAGCGCGGTCTCGAGCTGTCGAGCCCTGATGACGAAAGCATCCGTCCGATGCGCGAAGGCATCGAGCTGACCCTGAAAATGTTTCACGACACCCTCACGCGCTATCAGCTTGTAGCTGTCAGCCCGCAGGAAGGTGAACCGTTCAACGCCGTGGAACATCAGGCAATGGCCATGCAGGAAAGTGCTGACCTGGAGCCGAACAGCGTTCTGAAGGTGTTCCAGAAGGGCTACCAGCTCAATGGCCGCCTGTTGCGTCCGGCGATGGTCGTGGTCAGCAAGGCACCGGCGCCCGTTTCGCCTTCGATTGACGAGAAGGCTTGAAATTAGCCGCAAGGCCCCCATTTACAAGTCAAGCGTTTAAGAATTACCGCAGTCAGCCACCACTGCTGCGGCAAAAAAATCCAAAGTTTCGGGAGAGTGAACATGGGCAAAATTATCGGTATCGACCTGGGGACTACCAACTCCTGCGTCTCCGTGCTGGAAAACGGTAAAGCCAAGGTTATTGAAAACGCTGAAGGCGCGCGCACCACGCCGTCGATCATCGCTTACGCCAACGATGGCGAAATCCTGGTCGGTCAGTCGGCCAAGCGTCAGGCTGTGACCAACCCGCACAACACCCTTTTCGCAGTGAAGCGTCTGATCGGTCGCCGCTTCGAAGAAGACGTTGTACAGAAAGACATCAAGCTGGTGCCTTACAAGATCGTCAAGGCCAACAATGGTGACGCCTGGGTCGAGGCCTCCGGCAAGCAGATGGCTCCGCCGCAAATCAGCGCCGAAGTTCTGAAAAAGATGAAGAAGACCGCCGAAGACTACCTCGGTGAAGCTGTGACCGAAGCGGTGATCACCGTTCCGGCCTACTTCAACGACAGTCAGCGTCAGGCAACTAAAGATGCTGGCCGCATCGCCGGTCTGGACGTAAAACGTATCATCAACGAACCAACCGCGGCCGCTCTGGCTTACGGTATGGACAAGGCCAAGGGCGATCACACCGTGATCGTTTACGACCTGGGTGGTGGTACCTTCGACGTTTCCGTGATCGAAATCGCTGAAGTCGACGGCGAGCACCAGTTCGAAGTACTGGCCACCAACGGTGACACCTTCCTGGGTGGCGAAGACTTCGACATGCGCCTGATCGACTACCTCGTCGACGAGTTCAAGAAAGAGTCCGGCATGGACCTGAAGAACGATCCACTGGCCCTGCAGCGTCTGAAAGAAGCCGCTGAGAAAGCCAAGATCGAGCTGTCTTCCTCTCAGTCGACCGACGTCAACCTGCCGTACATTACTGCAGACGCGACCGGTCCGAAGCATCTGAATGTGAAGATCTCCCGTGCCAAGCTCGAATCGCTGGTCGAAGATCTGGTGACTCGTACCATCGAGCCATGCCGCATTGCTCTGAAAGACGCCGGCATCGACGCCAGCAAGATTGACGACGTGATCCTGGTCGGCGGTCAGACCCGCATGCCAATGGTGCAGAAGGCTGTTTCCGACTTCTTCGGTAAAGAAGCCCGTAAAGACGTGAACCCGGACGAAGCTGTTGCCATGGGTGCTGCGATCCAGGGCGCCGTTCTGGCCGGTGACGTGAAAGACGTTCTGCTGCTCGACGTCAGCCCGCTGACCCTGGGTATCGAAACCATGGGTGGCGTGATGACCGCGCTGATCGAGAAAAACACCACGATTCCTACCAAGAAATCGCAAGTGTTCTCGACGGCCGACGACAACCAGGGCGCCGTGACCATTCACGTCCTGCAAGGCGAGCGCAAGCAAGCCGCACAGAACAAGTCCCTGGGCAAGTTCGACCTGGCCGACATTCCACCTGCTCCACGTGGTGTGCCGCAGATCGAAGTGACCTTCGACATCGACGCCAACGGCATCCTGCACGTAGGTGCGAAGGACAAGGCTACTGGCAAAGAGCAGAAGATCACCATCAAGGCCAACTCTGGTCTGTCGGATGAAGAAATCCAGAAGATGGTGCGCGACGCCGAGCTGAACGCCGAGGAAGACCGCAAGTTCGAAGAGCTGGCCGCTGCCCGTAACCAGGGTGATGCACTGGTTCACTCGACTCGCAAGATGATCGCTGACGCTGGCGACAAAGTGACTGCAGAAGAGAAGACTGCAATCGAAGCGGCCGTGGTTGCCCTGGAAGCCGCCGTCAAAGGCGACGACAAGGCTGCCATCGACGCCAAGGTTGAAGAACTGTCGAAAGTCTCTGCGCCGGTTGCCCAGAAGATGTACGCCGAACAGGCTCAGCCTGCTGAAGGCGCGGCACCGCACGACGAGAAAGCTGAAAAGGCTGACGATGTTGTCGATGCCGAGTTCGAAGAAGTCAAAGACCACAAGTAAGTTGTTGGTCGCCCGGTTGACTGCCTTGCGGCGGTGACTGGTAGGATGTCGCCGCGCGGGAGCTTGCTCCCGCGTTGGCGTATCTGGAATACGCGAATTTTTACAGCATGCGACAAGCTTCGTGTGTTAGCGGTATGGCCGGGAATGCTCCTGCTTTTCGCGCCGCAAATACCGCATGAACCAAAGACCAGGATCGTTGAATTGACGTGAGTTGGGTCCGGGCCTGCATTGGGGCTCAACGAGTTTGGCGAAGCTCAGGAGGGGTTTGCCGAACGTCCTTAAGAGTGCAAAGACTTATGGCAAAGCGTGACTATTACGAAGTGTTGGGTGTTGAGCGTGGCGCAAGCGACGCAGACCTGAAGAAGGCCTATCGCCGTCTGGCGATGAAGCATCACCCGGACCGTAATCCCGATGACAAAGCATCGGAAGAAATGTTCAAAGAGGCCAACGAGGCCTACGAAGTATTGTCCGATTCCAGCAAGCGCGCGGCCTACGATCAGTACGGCCATGCCGGCGTGGACCCAAGTATGGGTGGCGGCGGTGCCGGTTTCGGCGGTCAGAACTTCTCCGATATTTTCGGTGATGTCTTCAGTGACTTCTTTGGTGGCGGTCGCGGTGGTTCCCGTGGCGGCGCTCAGCGCGGTAGCGATCTGCGCTACACCCTGGAGCTGAACCTGGAGGAAGCGGTACGCGGTACGACCGTGAATATCCGCGTTCCGACACTGGTCAATTGCAAACCATGCGACGGTTCGGGTGCCAAGAAAGGTTCGTCCCCGTCGACGTGCCCGACTTGCGGCGGCATCGGCCAGGTGCGCATGCAGCAGGGCTTCTTCTCTGTACAGCAAACCTGCCCGCGCTGCCATGGCCAGGGCAAGATCATTTCCGATCCGTGCGACTCCTGCCACGGCGACGGTCGCGTCGAAGAGTACAAAACCCTTTCCGTCAAAGTGCCGGCCGGTGTCGATACCGGTGACCGCATTCGCCTGTCCGGCGAAGGCGAGGCGGGCACTCAGGGTGGTCCGACCGGCGACCTGTACGTGGTGATCAACGTTCGCGAGCACGACATCTTCCAGCGTGACGGCAAGCACCTGTTCTGCGAAGTGCCGATCAGCTTCGTCGACGCAGCCCTGGGTGGCGAGCTGGAAATTCCGACCCTTGACGGTCGCGTCAAACTGAAGATTCCGGAAGGGACTCAGACCGGCAAGCAGTTCCGCGTACGCGGCAAGGGCGTGGCGCCAGTGCGTGGCGGTGGTGCGGGCGATCTGATGTGCCGTGTGGCCGTCGAAACGCCGGTCAATCTGAACCGTCGTCAACGTGAGTTGCTCGAAGAGTTCCGCAGCTCCCTGGCCGACGACAACAGTCACTCGCCGAAAACCACCGGTTGGTTTGACGGTGTAAAACGCTT
The DNA here is from genome assembly GCF_012974785.1 of Pseudomonas fluorescens. Lineage (GTDB taxonomy): Bacteria > Pseudomonadota > Gammaproteobacteria > Pseudomonadales > Pseudomonadaceae > Aquipseudomonas > Aquipseudomonas fluorescens_BT. The sequence continues at coordinate 894,648 of NZ_CP027561.1, forward strand.
CTTCGGCGATCTGTAAGGAGTCGGCATGCGACGTATAGCTGTGATGGGCGCTGCCGGGCGCATGGGCAAGATTCTGGTCGAGGCGGTGCAGCAGCGCGCGCCGCTGACCGGTTTGACGGCTGCCATCGTTCGCCCTGGCAGTACGCTGATCGGGGTGGATGCCGGTGAGCTGGCTTCGCTGGGTCGAATCGGCGTGCCGCTGTCCGGGAATCTGGAGTCTGTGGCGCAAGAGTTCGATGTATTGATCGACTTCACCCTGCCGGAAGTCATGCTGAAAAACCTGGCTTTCTGTCGCAAGGCCGGCAAGGCGATGGTGATCGGCACGACCGGGCTGGACGCTGCGCAGAAGCAGTTGCTGGCCGAGGCGGGCAAGGATATTCCGATCGTGTTCGCCGCCAATTTCAGTGTCGGCGTCAACCTGTCGCTGAAGCTGCTCGACATGGCGGCGCGGGTGTTGGCGGAAGATGCGGACATCGAAATCATCGAAGCCCATCACCGGCACAAGATCGATGCACCGTCGGGTACGGCCCTGCGCATGGGTGAAGTGATTGCCAATGCACTGGATCGTGATCTGCAGAAAGTCGCGGTCTATGGTCGTGAAGGCCACACCGGTGTGCGTGAGCGTGAAACCATCGGTTTCGCCACTGTTCGCGGTGGTGATGTGGTGGGCGATCACACGGTGCTGTTTGCCTGCGAAGGCGAGCGACTGGAGATCACGCACAAGGCTTCGAGTCGCATGACGTTCGCCAAAGGTGCGGTGCGTGCGGCGTTGTGGCTGGACGGTCGCGAGCCTGGTTTGTACGACATGCAGGACGTGCTCGACCTGCATTGAGAGGTTCCGAAGCCGGCGCAAACGCCCTGTTTGTGCCGGTTTTACTCCGCCGAGCGACGCCCTGTCGCATTCTCCGGCCTTTCGGCCTCATTGGCGGTAGACCAAAAATCCCTTTTTCTGTAAGCTACAGCTTTAGTGTGTCCACTAAAAGCGCGCAGAATAATTCAGTGAAGAAGCGGGGTGACGTGTCCATACGTCACTCCGCTTTTTTACAACCTGCGATTGCCCTTTCATGCGTTATTTACGGGAGGTCTTCTTGACTAAGCCAGCCATACTCGCCCTTGCTGATGGCAGCATTTTTCGCGGCGAAGCCATTGGAGCCGACGGTCAGACCGTTGGTGAGGTGGTGTTCAACACCGCAATGACCGGCTATCAGGAAATCCTTACCGATCCTTCCTACGCCCAACAGATCGTTACCCTGACTTACCCGCACATCGGCAACACTGGCACCACGCCGGAAGACGCCGAGTCTGACCGCGTCTGGTCCGCTGGCCTGGTTATCCGTGACCTGCCGCTGGTAGCGAGCAACTGGCGTAACACGATGTCCCTGTCTGATTACCTGAAAGCCAACAACGTCGTGGCAATTGCCGGTATCGACACCCGCCGCCTGACCCGCATCCTGCGTGAAAAAGGCGCGCAGAACGGCTGCATCATGGCCGGCGACAACATTACCGAAGAAGCGGCCATCGCCGCGGCGCAAGGCTTCCCGGGCCTGAAGGGCATGGACCTGGCGAAAGTCGTCAGCACCAAGACCCAATACGAATGGCGCTCCACTGTCTGGGATCTGAAAACCGACAGCCACGCGACCATCGAAGCCTCCGAGCTGCCATACCACGTGGTTGCCTACGATTACGGCGTCAAGGTCAACATCCTGCGCATGCTGGTCGAGCGCGGCTGCCGCGTTACTGTCGTTCCTGCACAAACTCCGGCTGCCGACGTACTGGCCCTGAAGCCGGACGGCGTGTTCCTGTCCAACGGCCCTGGTGATCCGGAGCCTTGCGACTACGCAATCAAGGCCATCAAGGAAGTGCTGGAAACCGAAATTCCGGTCTTCGGCATCTGCCTCGGTCACCAGCTGTTGGCTCTGGCCTCCGGCGCCAAGACCCTGAAAATGGGCCACGGCCACCACGGTGCCAACCACCCGGTTCAGGATCTGGACACGGGTGTTGTGATGATCACCAGCCAGAACCACGGTTTTGCGGTTGACGAAGCGACCCTGCCAGCCAACGTCCGCGCGATTCACAAATCGCTGTTCGACGGCACCCTGCAAGGTATCGAGCGCACCGACAAGAGCGCGTTCAGCTTCCAGGGTCACCCTGAAGCGAGCCCGGGCCCGAACGATGTGGCCCCTCTGTTTGACCGCTTCATCAACGAGATGGCCAAGCGACGCTAAGCGCTCGCCTTGAGACTGTAGCGAGAAGCCCCTCGAGGGCGGCCCCGGAACCGGCGGCCCCCTCGGGACTTCAGAAATCGATCAAGACGGCTTGCCGACTGACCTGCGGATTTGAGTGACAAACCCATGCCAAAACGTACAGACATTAAAAGCATCCTGATTCTCGGCGCTGGCCCGATCGTTATCGGCCAGGCCTGCGAATTCGACTACTCCGGCGCCCAGGCCTGTAAAGCCCTGCGCGAAGAGGGTTACCGCGTCATCCTGGTGAACTCCAACCCGGCCACCATCATGACCGACCCGGACATGGCCGACGCCACCTACATCGAGCCGATCAAGTGGCAGACCGTTGCCAAGATCATCGAAAAAGAGCGTCCGGATGCGGTGCTGCCAACCATGGGCGGCCAGACCGCTCTGAACTGCGCCCTGGACCTGGAGCGCGAAGGCGTTCTGGAGAAATTCGGCGTAGAGATGATCGGCGCCAACGCCGACACCATCGACAAGGCTGAAGACCGTTCGCGTTTCGACAAGGCGATGAAAGCCATCGGCCTGGAATGCCCGCGTTCCGGTATCGCCCACAGCATGGAAGAAGCCAACGCGGTGCTCGAGCGCCTGGGCTTCCCGTGCATCATCCGTCCGTCCTTCACCATGGGCGGCACCGGTGGCGGTATCGCTTACAACCGTGAAGAATTCGAAGAAATCTGCGCCCGTGGTCTGGACCTGTCGCCAACCAAGGAACTGCTGATCGACGAATCCCTGATCGGCTGGAAAGAATATGAAATGGAAGTTGTCCGCGACAAAAAGGACAACTGCATCATCGTCTGCTCGATCGAAAACTTCGACCCGATGGGCGTGCACACCGGCGACTCGATCACTGTCGCTCCGGCCCAGACCCTGACCGACAAGGAATATCAGATCCTGCGTAACGCCTCGCTGGCGGTACTGCGCGAGATCGGCGTCGAGACTGGCGGTTCCAACGTCCAGTTCGGTATCTGCCCGGACACCGGCCGCATGGTTGTGATCGAAATGAACCCGCGTGTATCGCGTTCGTCGGCCCTGGCTTCGAAAGCCACCGGTTTCCCGATTGCCAAGGTCGCGGCCAAACTGGCGGTCGGCTACACCCTTGACGAGCTGTCGAACGACATCACCGGCGGCAAGACCCCGGCGTCCTTCGAACCTTCCATCGACTACGTTGTGACCAAGCTGCCGCGCTTCGCTTTCGAGAAGTTCGCCAACGCTGACGCGCGCCTGACCACTCAGATGAAGTCGGTCGGTGAAGTCATGGCCATCGGCCGTACCTTCCAGGAATCTCTGCAGAAAGCCCTGCGCGGTCTGGAAGTGGGCGTTTGCGGTCTGGACGAGAAAGTCGACCTGAGCAATCCGGAAAGCATGAGCGTGCTCAAGCGCGAGCTGACCGTGCCGGGTGCCGAGCGTATCTGGTACGTGGCGGACGCTTTCCGCGCCGGCATGACCGTCGAAGAAATCTTCGGCATGAACATGATCGACCCGTGGTTCCTGGTGCAGATCGAAGATCTCATCAAGGATGAAGAAAAGGTCAAGACCCTCGGTCTGTCCGCTATCGACCGCGACCTGATGTTCAAGCTCAAGCGTAAAGGTTTCTCCGATCAGCGTCTGGCCAAGCTGCTGGGCGTCACCGAGAAGAACCTGCGCACTCATCGTCAAAAACTGGAAGTGTTCCCGGTCTACAAGCGCGTCGATACCTGCGCCGCCGAGTTCGCCACCGACACCGCTTACCTGTACTCGACTTACGAGGAAGAGTGCGAAGCGGCGCCGTCCGGTCGCGACAAGATCATGATTCTGGGTGGTGGTCCAAACCGTATCGGTCAGGGCATCGAGTTCGACTACTGCTGCGTACACGCCGCTCTTGCCCTGCGCGAAGACGGCTACGAAACCATCATGGTCAACTGCAACCCGGAAACCGTTTCCACTGACTACGACACTTCCGACCGTCTGTACTTCGAGCCGGTGACTCTGGAAGACGTGCTGGAGATCTGCCGCGTCGAGAAGCCGAAAGGCGTGATCGTCCAGTACGGCGGCCAGACGCCTCTGAAGCTGGCTCGCGCCCTGGAAGCAGCCGGCGTGCCGATCATCGGCACCAGCCCTGACGCCATCGACCGTGCCGAAGATCGTGAGCGCTTCCAGCAGATGGTTGAGCGCCTGAACCTGCGTCAGCCGCCAAACGCTACCGTGCGCAGCGAAGACGAAGCTGTTCGCGCTGCCGCGAAGATCGGTTACCCGCTGGTGGTGCGTCCGTCCTACGTACTGGGCGGCCGGGCGATGGAAATCGTCTACAAGGAAGAAGAGCTCAAGCGCTACCTGCGTGACGCGGTGCAAGTGTCGAACGACAGCCCGGTGCTGCTCGACCACTTCCTCAACTGCGCCATCGAGATGGACGTGGATGCGGTCTGCGACGGCAAAGACGTAGTGATCGGCGCGATCATGCAGCACATCGAGCAAGCGGGCGTTCACTCCGGTGACTCCGCGTGCTCGTTGCCGCCGTACTCGCTGCCGGCGCACATCCAGGACGAGATGCGCGAGCAGGTCAAGAAAATGGCCCTGGAACTGGGCGTGGTCGGTTTGATGAACGTTCAGCTGGCGCTGCAAGGCGAAGACATCTACGTCATCGAAGTCAACCCGCGTGCTTCCCGTACCGTACCGTTCGTGTCGAAGTGCATCGGTGTTTCCCTGGCGATGATTGCTGCCCGCGTGATGGCTGGCAAGACTCTGAAGGAAATCGGCTTCACCAAGGAAATCATTCCGAACTTCTACAGCGTGAAAGAGGCGGTGTTCCCGTTCGCCAAATTCCCTGGTGTTGACCCGATCCTCGGCCCAGAGATGAAGTCCACCGGTGAAGTGATGGGCGTCGGCGACACCTTCGGCGAAGCCTTTGCCAAAGCCCAGATGGGCGCCAGCGAAGTGCTGCCGACCGGCGGTACCGCATTCATCAGCGTGCGTGACGACGACAAGCCACTGGTTGCAGGTGTGGCCCGCGATCTGATCAACTTGGGCTTCGAAGTGGTCGCCACTGCCGGGACTGCCAAGCTCATCGAAGCGGCTGGCCTGAAAGTGCGTCGTGTGAACAAGGTGACCGAGGGGCGTCCGCACGTGGTCGACATGATCAAGAATGACGAAGTCACGCTGATCATCAACACCACTGAAGGTCGTCAGTCGATCGCCGACTCTTACTCCATTCGTCGTAACGCCTTGCAGCACAAGATCTACTGCACCACCACCATTGCTGCTGGCGAAGCCATCTGCGAAGCGCTGAAGTTCGGTCCCGAGAAGACCGTGCGCCGCTTGCAGGATCTACACGCAGGATTGAAGGCATGAATAAATACCCAATGACCGTCCAGGGCGCGAAAGCCCTGGAAGAAGAACACGCTCATCTGACCAAGGTCGTTCGTCCGAAGCTCAGCCAGGACATCGGTACGGCCCGCGAGTTGGGTGACTTGAAGGAAAACGCCGAATACCATGCCGCCCGCGAACAGCAGGGCATGGTCGAGGCGCGGATCCGTGACATCGAAGGTCGCATGCAGAACGCGGTGATCATCGACGTGACGACCATTGCGCACACCGGCAAAGTGATTTTCGGCACTACCGTCGAGATCGCCAACGTCGAGACTGATGAAAGCGTGACTTACCAGATCGTTGGTGAAGACGAGGCGGACATCAAGCTCGGCAAGATTTCGGTCGGCTCGCCGATCGCCCGCGCCTTGATTGCCAAGGAAGAGGGCGACACGGTCGTCGTGAAAACGCCCGGCGGCGATATCGAGTATGAGATTGTCGAAGTCCGTCACATCTGAAACAGGGCGCCCGCTGCATGCGGGCGCCATGCTCTGGCAGCTGACCCAGATGTTGTGGGTCGGCGGTTTATGGCTGGTGCACCTCGGTCTGCGGCCGGTGTTGGGCCAGATAGGTCTCGCACCGCTGCTGATCGACGAGGTCGCCAGTGCATTTGAAGTGCCGGTGGTGGGTTTTGCTGCCGCGTGCGTGATTTTTCAGGCTTTGGTGCTGGTACGGACCGAAGGCCTGGGCAGTCTATGGCGGGATTTTCGCGGACAGGTGCTGCTGATGGCGTTGTATGCGAGTGCGATGTATGTCGCAGTGCGTGTCGGCTGGCCGGATGCGCAGCGCTGGCAAGTGTTCAGCTATCTTGTTCTGGGCTTTTCCGGGCTGGTTCTGGTGATGCAGCCGGTGCCGGGGTGGAGTGGCAGGGTGCGCGAAGCACACCCTTGACCCTTTTCATCACTTGAAGCGATGAACGTTCGACAGCTGCTTGTTGACGCTGAAGTTCTTGCGGTAGATCAGGGCCATTTTGCCGATGACCTGAACCAGATCGGCCTTGCCGACCTTGCACAGCTCCGCAATGGACGCCAGGCGCGCCTCACGATCGAGGATGTTGAGCTTGATCTTGATCAGCTCGTGGTCCGCCAGCGCGCGTTCGAGTTCGGCTAAAACACCCTCAGTCAAACCGTTGTCAGCCACAGTCAAAACTGGTTTGAGGTGGTGGCCAATGGATTTGTACTGTTTCTTCTGCTCTGGAGTGAGCGGCATAATCTGACCCTTTCGTCTGGATTCTGTAAAATGGCGGCCATTTTACCCGAGGGCTCGTGGATCCGCCCAATTAATCACGACCCTAATCAACGAGGTGCCCAATGGCGCGTTCCAAGACAAGCCTTGGTTGGCTGAAACGACATGTCAACGATCCTTATGTGAAGCAGGCGCAGAAGGATGGCTACCGCTCGCGTGCGAGTTACAAGCTTCTGGAAGTCCAGGAAAAATACAAATTGATCCGCCCAGGCATGAGCGTGGTCGACCTGGGCGCGGCGCCCGGTGGCTGGTCGCAGGTCACCAGTCGGCTGATCGGTGGCCAGGGGCGCCTGATCGCCTCGGACATCCTGGAAATGGACAGCATTCCGGACGTGACCTTCATTCAGGGGGATTTCACTCAGGACGAAGTACTCGCTCGAATCCTTGAGGCTGTGGGTAATTCGCAGGTGGACCTTGTGATTTCCGATATGGCCCCCAATATGAGTGGTACGCCTGCCGTAGATATGCCCAAAGCCATGTTTCTTTGCGAGCTGGCTCTTGATCTGGCAGAGCGGATACTAAAGCCGGGCGGCAATTTTCTGATCAAGATTTTTCAGGGAGAAGGGTTCGATACTTACCTGAAGGACGCTCGCAAGAAGTTCGACAAGATCCAGATGATCAAGCCGGACTCTTCCCGCGACAGCTCCCGCGAGCAATACATGCTGGCTTGGGGCTACCGCGGCGGTGGCGAGTAAAACGAGGTTTTTTGGCGGGGTGATAGGTTTTTCGTATTTCGCCCCGCGTGCATTAGCGAATATTGTGTAGAAAGTGTTTCACAAAGGGTTACAGACGGCGCCTGCCAGAGCTGTAGGTAATGTAGTAAGTTAGGCCGGTGAATATCATGCGAAGCGCGCGCCAGTAGCGGAGCTTGCTTCAGAGGGTAGTTAATTGAACGATATGGCAAAGAATCTGATCCTGTGGTTGATCATCGCGGCAGTCCTGGTGACGGTGATGAACAACTTCTCCAGCCCTAACGAGCCGCAGACCCTCAACTATTCCGACTTCATCCAGCAGGTCAAGGATGGCAAGGTCGAGCGCGTGGCCGTCGATGGCTACGTGATTACCGGCAAGCGCAACGATGGCGACAGCTTCAAGACCATTCGTCCGGCAATTCAGGACAATGGCCTGATCGGCGACCTGGTCGACAACCACGTCGTGGTCGAAGGCAAGCAGCCTGAACAGCAAAGCATCTGGACCCAGCTTCTGGTGGCCAGCTTCCCGATCCTGGTCATCATCGCGGTGTTCATGTTCTTCATGCGCCAGATGCAAGGCGGTGCGGGCGGCAAGGGTGGGCCGATGAGCTTTGGCAAGAGCAAGGCGCGCCTGCTGTCCGAAGATCAGGTAAAAACCACGCTGGCTGACGTTGCCGGTTGCGACGAAGCCAAGGAAGAGGTTGGCGAGCTGGTCGAGTTCCTTCGTGATCCGGGCAAGTTCCAGCGTCTCGGTGGCCGCATCCCGCGCGGTGTACTGATGGTTGGTCCCCCGGGTACTGGTAAAACCTTGCTGGCCAAGGCGATTGCCGGCGAAGCCAAAGTGCCGTTCTTCACCATTTCCGGTTCCGACTTCGTTGAAATGTTCGTCGGCGTCGGTGCCAGCCGCGTTCGTGACATGTTCGAACAGGCCAAGAAACACGCACCCTGCATTATTTTCATCGACGAGATCGACGCCGTTGGTCGCCATCGTGGCGCTGGCATGGGTGGCGGTCACGACGAGCGCGAGCAGACCCTCAACCAGTTGCTGGTCGAGATGGACGGCTTCGAAATGAATGACGGCATCATCGTCATCGCCGCAACCAACCGTCCTGATGTGCTGGACCCGGCTCTGCTGCGTCCTGGTCGTTTCGACCGCCAGGTGGTGGTCGGTCTGCCGGACATCCGTGGTCGCGAACAGATCCTCAAGGTCCACATGCGTAAAGTGCCAATGGGTGATGACGTAGCTCCGGCCGTTATCGCACGTGGTACTCCGGGCTTCTCCGGTGCTGACCTGGCTAACCTGGTCAACGAGGCTTCACTGTTCGCTGCTCGTGCCGGCAAGCGCATCGTCGAGATGAAAGAGTTCGAACTGGCGAAAGACAAGATCATGATGGGTGCCGAGCGCAAATCCATGGTCATGTCCGAGAAAGAAAAGCAGAACACCGCTTATCACGAAGCCGGCCACGCTATCGTCGGTCGCGTCGTGCCCGAGCATGATCCGGTCTACAAAGTGTCGATCATTCCTCGCGGACGTGCGCTGGGTGTGACCATGTTCCTGCCGGAAGAGGATCGCTACAGCCTGTCCAAGCGTGCGTTGATCAGTCAGATCTGCTCGCTGTACGGCGGCCGTATCGCCGAAGAAATGACATTGGGCTTCGACGGGGTGACTACAGGCGCCTCCAACGACATCATGCGTGCCAGTCAGATTGCGCGGAACATGGTGACCAAGTGGGGTCTGTCTGAAAAACTCGGTCCGTTGATGTATGCGGAAGAAGAAGGCGAGGTGTTCCTCGGTCGTGGCGGTGGCGGTCAGAACGCCAGCTTCTCGGGCGAAACGGCCAAACTGATCGACTCGGAAGTGCGCAGCATCATCGATCAGTGCTACGGCACCGCCAAGCAGATCCTCACGGACAACCGTGACAAGCTCGACGCCATGGCTGATGCCTTGATGAAGTACGAGACCATCGATGCCGAACAGATCGACGACATCATGGCGGGTCGTACGCCGCGCGAGCCGCGCGACTGGTCGGGTGGTACTGGTACGCCTCCTCCGGTCGTTCAGGATGAGCGTCCGGAAACACCGATTGGCGGTCCGGCTGCTGACGTTTAAGGTTTGAAATGACTTCTGTACAGTCCCTGACCCGGTTGCCTTGCGGCAACCGGGTTCTTGATTTGGCCCGGACGCATGTCATGGGCATTCTCAATGTCACTCCCGATTCCTTTTCCGATGGCGGTCGATACAGTCAGCTTGATGCAGCCTTGCGTCATGCCGAGGCAATGGTGTCTGCCGGTGCAACGCTGATTGACGTTGGCGGTGAGTCAACCCGTCCGGGTGCTCGTGCGGTTTCTCCTCTCGAGGAGCTTGAGCGAGTGGCGCCGATCGTCGAGCTGATCAATCGCGAACTCGATGTGATCATTTCGGTCGATACATCCACTCCGGCTGTCATGCGGGAAACCGCGCGTCTGGGGGCCGGCCTGATCAATGATGTGCGATCGTTGCAGCGTGATGGTGCGCTGGATGCAGCGGCGGCCACCGGGTTGCCGGTCTGCCTGATGCATATGCTGGGAGAGCCCGGCAACATGCAGGACAATCCGCACTATCAGGATGTCACTCGTGAAGTGGGTGAGTTTCTCGCCGAGCGTATGGAGCGATGCGCTTCGGTCGGCATACCCGCCGAACGGATCATCCTTGATCCTGGCTTCGGTTTCGCAAAAACCCTTCAGCACAATCTAAGCTTGTTCAGGCACATGGAAGCCCTCCATGCATTGGGTCGACCTCTGCTGGTGGGTGTTTCGCGAAAAAGCATGATCGGACAGGCCCTGAATCGCCCCGTGGGTGAGCGTCTGTATGGTGGTCTGGCACTGGCCGCACTGGCATCAGTCAAAGGTGCACGTATATTGCGCGTCCATGATGTGGCAGAAACGGTGGATGTCGTGCGCATGATCGCGGCCGTGGAATCAGCCGAATAAGAATGATGGAGCACTTATGAGCAAG